>NZ_CP045851.1:1213333-1516666 GCF_009650215.1 Actinomarinicola tropica
CTACGCCAGACGGCGGGGGCGCGACTCGCTGCGAAGTCGAACCTGGGGAGGCCACGCGTGGAGGACATGGATCACGACGGCGTCGACGACAGCATCGAGTTGTTCAGCGACGGCGATGGCCTGGCGGTGATCGGCAGCGCTGTCGCCGTGGAACAGTTCATGGCTTCGTCCGGACTCGTACCCACAGACGAGGAAGGGCGCGACCTCGCCCGCGCCTTCTCGGTCTCCTCTGGGGCCGCTGATGCAGCGGCGAAGTTCGCCGAGAACTCCGGGCGTTGGCTCAAGATGACCAAGGAGTCGGCGGCCAAGGTCAAGGAAGCGGGCCTGATCCCAACGAAGACACCGGGGATCTCGCACGCCATGTTGGGTCGGCACGGGGCCTCCACGAGTTGGATCAAGGTCGTTCAGGGGCCCGGCACA
The DNA here is from genome assembly GCF_009650215.1 of Actinomarinicola tropica. GTDB lineage: Bacteria > Actinomycetota > Acidimicrobiia > Acidimicrobiales > SKKL01 > Actinomarinicola > Actinomarinicola tropica. The sequence goes on from NZ_CP045851.1 coordinate 1,213,754, forward strand.
GCCTTGACCAGCCCGGCGGCACTGGCCGGGCTCGGCGGTGTCATGTCCCAGATGGCGATGCAACAGCAGTTGGACGCCATCAACGACTACCTCGAGAAGATCGACGCGAAGCTCGACGACCTGCTCCGTGCTCAGATGAACCAGGTGCTGGCGCGGGTCGACGCCGTCGGGCTCGCGATCGCTGAGGCGATGACCGTTCGCGAGGCCGTCGGTCGAGTGTCCGACGTGTCATGGTCAAAGGTGCAGAACCAGCCAACTGCGATTCTCGAAACTCAGGCGTTCGCACTCCGCCAGCTCGCGGACCTGGAGGCCAAGTTCGCTCGCAAGAGCACCGTCGCCGACCTCGTCACGGTCTGCCAGGAGGTCGAGAGCGAGATCGTCAAGTGGCTGTCGATACTCGCACGATGCTTCCAGCTGCACGAGGCGCACGCGATCCTCGAGCTGGATCGGGTGATGGACGCTTCGCCTGAGGAGCTCGATCGCCACCGGCTCGGACTCGATGCGGCTCGGCGTGAACGGACGGAGCTGTTCGAGCGCGCCACCCTGCAGATCCTCGGGCGACTGAACGATGCGGCAGAGACGGCGAACAAGAAGGTGCTGTTCAATCCGAAGCAGACGCCCGAGGTCGTCGAAGCACGGAACCACGTGGCGATCGAGGTCGGTGACTTCCACGAGGTGATGGGCATCGAGGCCGACGCCGAGTCGGCCGAGGCTCGCCGTTGGCGTGAGGCGGCAGCCGACAAGCTCGACCGAGCGCGTGACACCGGCTCTCAGGGCATAGAGGGCGCGAAGCGACTCGGAAGCGAGACCCGGCAACGGGCGTCCTCCGTCCGAGGACGGATCTCGGAGGGCCTCGCTGAGCGACGCCAGCGCCAGGGGCCCGCAGAGCCGCCTCCCCCCTTCTAGGGCGCGCTCGGCAGGCTCCGCCGCTCCCACGAGCAGATGCCAAACTGCATGCGTGGTGTGGCAGCTCGACGACGGTGTACTCGACCAGCTGCAGCACCTGTGGCGCCTCGCTCCACCAGGAACGCCCGTACGAGGGCTCACACAGCCTCTGGCGAACGTCCTGGTGGGAGCGACCGGTCCAGCCGACGCTGCGGAACGGGCGACCGACGTCCTGGGCGACGTCGAAACGGCCTACCTGGCCACCCTGGCGCTGAAGGTACTGGCCGGCGAGGTCGACGTAATGCTCCACGCCGTCGGCATCGCCGCCTCACTCCCGCACGTGCTCGCAGATGGCGAGCAGGTGATCAGCGTGTCCGTCGACCACGACGGCGGCGGAACAGCAGGGTCAGCCGGGCTCGGCGTCGGCGACCTGGTCACTGATCGCCAGATCGCTGAGTTCACCTTCATCCGATGGGCGGAGCGGGGCGGGAACGGCCAGCGGGAGGTGAAGCTCCTCCGGGACCTGATCAAACTCGACCTGCTCGAGGACACGGCCGCGTCGGGTCGGCGACGGATCCTCTACGTCACAGGCGGTGCCCCCGCCCTGAAGTTCCTCACGAGCGGCCAGACCATCGGCAAGAAGCTCGGACGCAACGCCGACGTCCTCGCGCGGTTCGCGGACCGACACGGTGGCCGATTCAGTCGCATCGGTGACTACTGGGCGCATCTCCAGAGCACCGGTCGGGTGGAGCTGGTCGACCTTCATGTGGTCGCGCCTGAACTCCGCCCGCCCGCCACTTGACATCTATCCGCCTCTCCGGGCGCGGCGACGTGGGACCCGCACCGCACGTTCGCCGCTCAGACGGGCGGAGAAGTTGTGCCCAAGTTGTGCCCGTTGCGGCTGCCGATCGCCGCCGCCCCAACGGCCCTAACGGCGCACGACACCCCCTATGAACTGGGCAAACGCCGCCGTCGAGCCAACGTCTGTCGATCGGTCACGCAGGCGTGGAACCCAGCTTGCCGCTCCCTCTCAAGGTGGCGGCACGGGTTCGAATCCCGTTGGGGGTGCTGGAACGACGCCCCCGGTCTCCACGACCGGGGGCGTCGTCGTTCTCGGCTTCATGCCCGTGCCGGTGGCGACCTCGGCCGTTCTCGGTACGTCTCGCGACGCGCGATGTCGCAGGCGGTACCAAGAAGGGTCCGCGGTCGCAGCCTGACCGCCACCTGCGGGTTCTGTCCACGGATCGCGTCGGATCGTGCCCCGTGGAGTGGTGGAAGTAGGTCTGTGAGCCTTGGCTTCGCCAGCCTGAGGTTACGCGGCTGGCAGCGCAGGGTTCGTCGTGGTCACCTCCGTGGGGTCGGGATCGATGGCGGCCATGCTCTCTTCGGAGAGGTAGCGGCGTTCGGAGATGGCCCAGTCGTCGTGTTGGTCGAGCAGGACGGCGCCGACGAGGCGGATGACCGAGGCGTCGTCGGGGAAGATCCCGACGACGTTGCTGCGGCGCTTGATCTCTTTGTTGATCCGCTCGAGGGGGTTCGTGGAGGCGATCTTGCGCCAATGCGCCCGGGGGAACGCGGTGTGGGCCAACACGTCCGCTTCGGCGCCCTCCAAGATCGCGGCGGCCTTGGGGAACTGACCCTCGAGGACCCCGACGACCTCATGCAGCTGGGCCCGGCACCCCTCTGCGGAGGGCTGGGCGAAGATCGTGCGGACCGTCGCGGCGACCATGTCTTTGGACGCGGAGGGCACGGTGCCCAAGATGTTGCGCATCAGATGCACCTTGCAGCGCTGCCAGGACGCGCCGGCGAGCACTCGTGGGATCGACGCCTTCAGCCCGGCGTGGGCGTCGGAGATGACGAGGCGCACTCCGCTGAGGCCTCGGTCCTTGAGGCCGCGGAGGAACGCGGTCCAGAACACCTCGTCTTCGCTGTCGCCGACGTCGACACCGAGGACCTCGCGGTCACCATTGGCGGTGACACCGGTGGCGACCACGACGGCCCGGGAGATGATCCGGTGGTTGATGCGGGCCTTGATGTAGGTGGCGTCGAGGTACAGGTAGGGGAACTCGACGTGGTCCAGGCGTCGGGTGCGGAACACGGCGACCTCTTCGTCGATCCCCGCGCAGATCCGCGACACCGTCGACTTCGACACCCCCGACTCACACCCCAGCGCCTGGACCAGATCGTCGACCTTCCGGGTCGAGGTGCCGGTGGTGTAGGCGGTCATGATCACACCCCACAGCGCCTTGTCGACCCGCCGGCGCGGCTCGAGCAGCGACGGGAAGAACGACCCGACCCGCACCTTGGGGATCCGCAGCTCCACATCACCCGCCGGCGTGGACAGCAGTCGGCTCCGAGAGCCGTTGCGCTGGTTGGTGCGGCTGTCGGTTCGCTCGTGGGGGCCGGCACCGATCGCGGCGGTGAGCTCGGCGTCGATCAACTCCTGCATCCCCGCCTCGAGCAGCCGGCGGAACAGCTCCTTGCTGTCACCATCGCCCAGACGCGCCAGCAGGTCAGCAACTCGGGCATCATCGTCATGGGTCATCGCGTGAGTTCCTTCCAGTGAGTGCTTTCGCAGGTCTCACCAAGGCTCACGCGATGGCCCAACCCATGGGGGGACCGTCTCGCTACCTACACCACCTCACGGGACGCCAACTCGCGTCGTCCAGCGACGGGATCGGTGGTCGGAAACCGGTGAGCCGGGCGGGCACCATGGAGGTCCGCCCACTTGAGGAGACGCATGACCATCGGCCAGGACCCCGACGTCGCCGCGCTCGCCGAGTTCGCCGACGACCGCATCCGACCCCAGGACGACCTGTTCGGGCACGTCAACGGCCGCTGGCTCGAGACCGTGTCCATCCCGCCCGACCTGTCCCGCGTCGGCGGCTTCATCGACCTGGTGCTCGACGCCGAGGCCGAGGTCGGCGCCATCCTCCACGCGGCCCGAGGCGAGGTCGAGGCGGGCACGGCCGTCCCCGGCACCGATCGCCACAAGATCGGCAGCCTGTTCGCCAGCTTCCTCGACGAGGAGCGCGTCGAGTCGCTCGGTGCGGCGCCGCTGGCCGACGTCCTCGCCGAGGTCGACGCCATCACCGACGTGGCCGAGCTGGGCCCGCTGCTCGGGCGCTTCGGTCGCGAGGGGATCTTCGGCGTGGTCGGCGCCTACGTCGACACCGACGACCGCCGGTCCGACCGCTACCTGCTCAACGTCGTCCAGGGCGGCATCGGCCTGCCCGACGAGGCGTACTACCGCGAGGACGGCTTCGCCCCCATCCGCGACGCCTACGGGGCCCACGTGGCCGCCACGTTCCGCCTCCTCGGCTGGGACGACGACCGAGCGACCACGGCGGCCGAGCGGGTGCTGGCGCTCGAGACCCGGCTGGCCGCCGGCCACTGGGACAAGGTGCGGTGCCGCGACGTCATCGCCACCTACAACCTCCTGCCGCTCGACGAGGTGCGCACCGCCGCGCCGGCCTTCGACTGGGACGGCTGGCTCGACGCCATGGCCGCCGGCCGGGACGTCCCGCTCGACGAGGTCCTCGTCCGCCAACCGAGCTACCTCGACACCCTCTCCACGGCGTTGGAGGAGGTGGCCGTCGCGGACTGGAGGGCGTGGCTGACCTTCCGCATCGCGTCGAGCGCGTCGCCGTACCTGTCGAGCGCGTTCGTCGAGGAGCACTTCGACTTCTACCGGCGCACGCTCACCGGCACCGAGCAGAACCGGGAGCGCTGGAAGCGCGGTGCCGACCTGTGCAACGCGCTGCTCGGCGAGGCGGTGGGCGCCGAGTTCGTCGCCCGTCGCTTCCCGCCCGAGGCCAAGGCCGAGATGCAGCAGCTCGTCGACAACCTGGTCGAGGCGTACCGGGTCAGCATCGGCCGGCTGCCGTGGATGACGGGGGCGACGCGGGCCCGGGCGCTCGAGAAGCTCGAGCACTTCCGTCCGAAGATCGGGTACCCGGACCGGTGGCGTGACTACTCCGCGCTGGAGATCGACGCCGGCGACCTCTTCGGCAACCTGCGGCGCGGCCGGGCGTTCGAGACCGACCGCCAGATCGCGAAGCTCGGCGGCCCCGTCGACCGTGACGAGTGGTTCATGACGCCCCAGACGGTGAACGCCTACTACAACCCCGGCACGAACGAGATCTGCTTCCCGGCCGCCATCCTCCAGCCGCCGTTCTTCGACCCGATCGCCGATCCCGCGCTCAACTACGGGGGCATCGGGGCGGTGATCGGCCACGAGATCGGTCACGGCTTCGACGACCAGGGCTCCCAGTACGACGGCGAGGGCAACCTCCTCGACTGGTGGACCGACGAGGACCGGGCCCGCTTCCGGCAGCTCGCCGACGCGCTCATCGCCCAGTACGACGGCTTCGAACCCCGTGACCTGCCCGGACGCCGGGTGAACGGGTCGCTCACCGTCGGCGAGAACATCGGCGACCTCGGGGGCCTGACCATCGCGCTCCTCGCCTACGAGATCAGCCTGGGCGAGGCGCCGGCACCGGTGATCGGCGGCATGTCCGGCCGCGAGCGGGTGCTGCGCAACTGGGCCCGCATCTGGCGGATCGCCACCCGTCCGGCGCTCGCGGAGCAGTTCCTCACCGTCGACCCGCACTCGCCGGCCGAGTTCCGCGCCAACATCGTGCGCAACCTCGACGAGTTCCACGAGACCTTCGGGACCCAACCGGGCGATGGGCTGTGGCTCGACCCCGCCCACCGGGTGCGCATCTGGTAGTTCAGGCGCACCGCACGCAGCGCGTCGTCCCGGGCAGCGCATCGAGCCGCTCGGCGCCGATCGGTCCACCGCACACCGCGCAGGTGCCGTAGGCGCCACGATCGAGCGCGTCGAGCGCGGCGTCGATCTCGGCCAGCCGTGCTCGCGCCGCGTCGGCCATGGAGATGAACTGCGCCCGCTCGTAGGCCGTCGTGCCGTCGGGGTCGTGCTCGTCGTCGGGTGGTTCGAGCTCGGCCGCGGCGAACAGGTCCTCGACGTTCTGGACGAGCGCGGCGAGCCGCTCGCTCACCCGGGCCCTCTCGGCCTCGAGCTGGGCGCGGGCGGCCTCGGCATCCGGATCCGGCATGGCACCGTCCTACCCTGGACGGATCGTCGTCAGCGAGGGGAAGCGAGACATGCGCGTCATCGTCATCGGAGGGCACGGCAAGGTCGCCCTGCACCTCGAGCGGATCCTGTCCGGGCAGGGCCACGCCGTGTCCGCGGTGATCCGCGACCCCGACCAGGCCGAGGACGTCGTGGCCACCGGCGCGGAGCCGGTCGTCGCCGACGTCGAGCACCTGTCCGTCGACGAGCTGGCGACCCTGCTCGCCGGCCACGACGCCGTCGTCTGGTCCGCCGGCGCCGGTGGTGGCGACCCGGAGCGGACCCGCGCCGTCGATCGCGACGCGGCGATCCGATCCATGGAGGCCGCCGTGCAGGCCGGGGTGCGCCGCTACGTGATGGTGTCGTACTTCGGCTCGCAGCCCGACCACGGCGTCCCCGAGTCGTCGAGCTTCTGGCACTACGCCGAGGCCAAGGCTGCGGCCGACGAGCACCTGCGGGGGACCGACCTCGACTGGACCGTCCTCGGCCCCAGCCGGCTCACCGACGACGACGGGACCGGGGCGATCGAGGTCGGCGGCGACGCGAGCGAGGTGCCGCGTGAGGACGTCGCCGCCGTCGCCGCGGCCGTGCTCGGCGATCCGGCGGCGACCGTGGGGCGCACGATCCGCTTCAACACCGGCACGACGCCGATCCCCGACGCCGTCAGCTCGGTGGCCTGACCGGGCTCAGTGGTTCCGGAGGGCGTCGATCAGCTCGTCCTTGCTCATCTTCGAACGGCCCTCGATGTCGAGCTCCCGTGCTCGGTCGAGCAGCTCGTCCTTGGTGCGATCCTCGTAGTCCTCGGCCTCGCCGCCCCGACGGCCGACCTCGCTGCGACCCTCGTTGTCCGACGCGTTGGAGATGCGGGCCGCCTTCTCCTTGCTCATGCCCTCGTCACGCAGGGCCTCGTACTGGTCCGGGTCCTTGACCGAGGGTCCGTGGGACTTCCCAGGCATGGCTGCCTCCTTGGGTGGGGGACCCCTCGGCCCTACCCGGATGGGGGCGGACGGCACACATCCCGGACGACTCAGGCCACCTCGACGTCGCTCGGGTCGGTGTCGCCGGTCTGGACCCGCCAGAGGGCGGCGTAGAGCCCGCCGCGGGCGACGAGCTCGTCGTGCGTCCCGGCCTCGACCAGGCGGCCCGCCTCCATGACGTGGATGCGGTCGGCGTGGCGGATCGTGAACAGCCGGTGGGCGATGACGATCGTCGTCCGGGAGTGCGACACGCGGTCGATCGAGCGCTGGATGGCTGCCTCGGTCTCGTTGTCGACCGCGGAGGTCGCCTCGTCGAGCACGAGGACGGCGGGGTCGCGCAGGAGGGCGCGGGCGATCGTCAGCCGCTGGCGCTGGCCGCCGGAGAGCTTCTGTCCCCGCTCGCCGACCACCGTGTCGTACCCGTGCGGCATGGCCTCGACGAACCCCGCCGCCTCGGCGAGCGCCGCGGCCCGGTGGAGCGCCGCGTCGTCGGCGTCGAGACGACCGTAGGTGAGGTTCTCGCGCACCGTGCCGTGGAACAGGAACACGTCCTGGGCGACGAACCCCATCGCGCCGCGGAGCGAGGCGAACGTCAGCTCGTCGATCGGGGTGCCGTCGAGGAGGATGCGGCCGGCCGTCGGCTCGTACAGGCGCAGCAGCAGCTTCACGATGGTCGACTTGCCGGAGCCGGTGGCGCCGACGATGGCGTGGGTCTCGCCGGCGGGCACGTGCAGCGAGATGCCGGAGAGGACCGCGGTGCCGTCGGGGGAGTAGGCGAAGTGCACGTCCTCGAACCGGACGTCGCCCCGCACCGGCGTCGGCAGCTCCGCAGCGCCGGGCAGGATCGTCGGCTCGGCCTCGAGGAGCCCGAAGATCCGGCGCAGCGACGCCATGGCCCGCTGGTAGAGGTCGAGCGTCTCGCCCAGGTCGGTCAACGGCCACAGCAGCCGCTGGGTCATGTAGACGAGCACCGAGAACAGCCCGACGGCGAGGTCGCCCCGCAGGGCGGCCCGGCCCCCGACGAGCAGGGTCATGACGAACCCGGCCAGCACCGCGGCGCGGATGAGCGGACTGAAGGCCGCTGACCAGCGGATGGCTGCCTGGTTCGTCGCCAGGTAGCGGTGGCTGTCGGTGCCGACCCGCTCGACCTCCCGCTCCTCCGCGGTGAACGCCTTGATCGTGGCCACGCCGCCGAGGCCGTTCGTGAGGGCGTCACCGATGAGACCGGCGGCTCGCCGCACCGCGGCGTAGCGGGGTTCGAGCCGGCGCTGGTAGACGATCGATCCGGCGACGATCACGGGGATCGGCAGGAACGACAGCGCCATCAGCAGCGGCGAGATGACGAAGAACGTGACGCCGATGAGCACGACGTTCGCCGCCATCGTGATGATCCGGTGCGGCCCCATGTCGAGGAAGCGCTCCAGCTGGTTCACGTCCTCGTTCAGGATCGTCATCAGCCCGCCGGACGTCTGGTCCTCGAAGTGTGCGACCTCGAGGTCCTGGACGTGGCGGTAGGCGTCCATCCGCACGTCGTGCTGCAGCTCCTGGGCCAGGTTCCGCCAGTTGAGCACCGCCAGGTACTCGGTGACGGACTCGAGGATCCACGCCACGGCGGTGATCGCGACGAGGATCGAGAGCTGGTCGACGCGGTCCTCGACCCCGAACAGGCGGCCGACGAAGGACGACTCGGCGTTGACGACGACGTCGACGGCCGCGCCGATGAGCAGCTCCGGGGCGATGTCGAAGACCTTGTTGACGAACGACATGAGCGCGGCGAACGCCGCGTGGCGGCGGTGTCGCGGCTCGGCGCGGTGCCAGAGCGCCCGCAGCGGCGGCGCGGCGGACAGGGGGAGCGCAGGGGGGACGGGGCCGGACATGCGGGTGACGATACGGCCCGGACGCGGGTGGGCCCCGGTCGTTCGCCGACCGGGGCCCACCCTGCTGCGATGTCCGCTGCGGACTACTCGGCCATGAACACCTGGTGGAACCGGGCGACCGCGCCCGGGGTCCCCGTGCCCATGCTGCCGGAGGGCAGCGTCCAGTCGGTCACGCCGTGGATGTCGTCGCGGTAGCCGACGATGGTCGGCGTGGGCGACGACCAGAGGATCGGGAACTCCTCGGCGGTGATGATGCTGATGCGCTCCACCGCCGCGTAGCGATCCGCGAAGTCGGGGCTCGTCTGGAGGATCTCCAGCTGCTCGTCGATCTCCTCGTTCGTGTAGTTGGTGAAGTTGCCGGGCGTCTCGGCGACGGGGCCGAAGAAGCTCTGCAGCGAGGTGAGCGGGTCGCCCTCGCCGCCGCCGGCACGCCAGCAGTTGATCGAGAAGTTGCCCCGGTACGGCGGGTCGGTGTCGGCGGAGCCCACGGCGTTGCTGATGTGGGTGGCCTGCTCGACCTGGGCTAGCTCGACGACGACACCGGCCTCCTGCCACAGCTCCTGCTGGAGCTGCGAGACGGCGATGAGGCTCGGGTCCGGCGGGCAGGCGTAGGTGACGACGACGTCGTCACCGGGCGCCTTGCCGTCCGAGCGCTCGGGGTCGTTCTTGTAGTCGTCGACGAGGGCGGTGGCGGCCTCGACGTCACGCTCGGTGGGGTAGGCGGCGGCCGCGGTCTCCGAGTACCACGGCGAGTCCTCGGAGAAGAAGCCGGTGCTGACCTCGGTGAGCCCGTCGTCGCCGAGCACCACCTGGACCTGCTCCGAGTCGCTCGCCAGGGCGAGGGCCTCGCGGATGCGCACGTCGTCGAGCGGGGGCTCGAGCACGTTCAGGATCGCCGAGCCGGAGTTGTTGCCGACGTGGAGGCTGCTCTCGAAGCCGCCGGCGTCCACCAGCTCGAGGACCTGCTTCACCGCGCTGCCACGCAGGGTCTGCACCATCTGGACGTCGCCCGAGGAGAGGCTCGCTGTGCGGGAGTCCTCGTCGGTGATCGGGCGGAACTCGAGACCATCGAGGTACGGGAGCTCGTCGCCGTTGGGTGCGGTCATCCAGTAGTTGTCGTTGCGGACGAGCACGGCGCGGTCGTCACGGGTCCACTGCTCCATGACGAACGGACCGGTGCCGACCGGCGCGTCGCCGAAGCCCTCCGGGTTGGCCTCGTAGGCGGTGCGGGAGATCGGCCACCCCGCCTCGCCCCGCAGCATGTCGGGGAAGGCGGCGTTCGGCTCGCTGAGCCGGTAGACGACGGTGCGCTCGTCCAGCGCCTCGATGGGGTTCGCCTCGTCGACGCCGGCGGCGATCAGGGTGCCGTAGGTCTGCGAGTCCGGCGTGAAGTGCAGCGTCTCGAAGTTCCAGACGATCGTCTCGGCGTCGAGCGGCGTGCCGTCGTGGAACTGGACGCCCTCGCGGAGGGTCATCGTCCACTCGGTCAGGTCGTCGTTCGGCTCGAGCGACTCGGCGAGGAACGGCTCGAACTCGCCGTTCTCGTTGAGCGACATCAGCGGGTCGTAGATCGCCATCGCGACCATGAGCCCCGAGTTGGCGAGCTGCGCCGGCCCCGGGGTCCACGTGTTCGACTCGGCCTCGAGGCCGACGACGACGGTGCCCCCGTACGCCGGTGCCGGGCCGTCGCCGTCGCCGCCCCCGCCGTCGGTCGTGTCGCTCGTGTCGTCCGGTGCGCTCGTGTCGCTCGAGGTGTCATCGCCGCCCCCGTCGTCGTCGCCGCACGCAGCGGCGACCAGTCCGAGCACGGCGAGCAACGCGAGCACTCGCCACCACGTGGCTCGTGAACGGTTCATCCGTGTGTCCTCCCCCAGGTGTGTGTGACGGGTGTCACTCACTTTCGGTGGGGAGAACGTAGCGCAGCCTCGCGCCGATCGCGTCGCGCGCGGGCTCAGTTGCCGAAGTCCCAGCCCTTCTCGCCGTGGCGGTAGGCGGCGAGGACGTTCTTCGCCATGAGGATGCGGTGGACCTCGTCGGGCCCGTCGGCCAGGCGCAGGGTGCGGGCGCCCTGGTACATGCCCGACAGGGGGAGGTCGCCGCTGACGCCGGCCGCGCCCCACACCTGGATCGCCCGGTCGACGACCCGGTGAAACGCCGCGGGGACGAACACCTTGATCGCCGAGATGTCGGTGCGGGCGTCCTGGCCCGCTGCCATCTTCTCGGCGCAGTTGATCGTCATGAGGCGCGCAGCCTGCATGTCCATGTAGGAGTCGGCGATCATGCCCTGCACGAACTGCTTGGTCTCGAGCGGCCCGCCGTGGACCTCCCGGGTCAGCGAACGCTCGACCATGAGGTCGAAGGCCCGCCACATCTGACCGAGCGAGTTCATGCAGTGGTAGACCCTGCCCGCGCCGAGGCGGTCCTGGGCCGCCTGGTGGCCGGAGCCGCGCTCTCCGAGGGCGTTCTCCAGCGGGACGCGCACGTCGTCGTAGATGATCTCGACGTGGTCGCTCGGGCGGCCCCACACCGTGATGCCACGGACGACGTTCACGCCGGGCGCGTCGGCGGGGACGATGATCTGGGTCATCGCCGCGTTGCGGTCGGCGGTGCCCTCGACCTCCTCGGTGCGGCACATCACGATGAAGAAGTCGGCCTTGAGCCCGTTCGAGGTGAACCACTTGTGGCCGTTGATGACCCACTCGTCGCCGTCGCGCCGCGCCGTGGTCTTCAGCGAGCGGGGGTCGGAGCCGGGCTGGTCGGGCTCGGTCATCGAGAAGCCGGACTCGAGCTCGCCGTCGATGAGGGGGAGGAGCCACTTCTGCTTCTGGTCCTCGCTCGCGTACTTCACGAGCACCGACTGGTTGCCGGAGTTCGGCGCGACCACGCCGAAGAGGGACGAGGCGCCCGTCGCGTAGGCGAGCACCTCGTACATGTAGGCGAGCTCGAGGAAGTCGAGCCCGGCGCCGCCGTACTCGGTGGGCAGGTGGGGTGCCCACAGGCCGGCTTGTCGGACCTTGGCCCGCACCTCGTCGCGCAGCTTGCGTGACTGGGCGCGGTCGTCGTCGGTGAGGCGGTCGCTGCCCCTCACGTCGGCCCAGAGCATGTTCTCGTTCGGGAGGATCTCCCGGTTGACGATCTCGGCGGTCAGACGGCGGATCTCGTTGATGCGCTCGCTGACCGTCGGGATGGGCTGGACGTTCATCTGCAGCACGGGCGCTCCTCGCGTCGGTGGGCTCCTCCGAGCGAGGGTAGGCACCTCGTCCGTGCCGGTGTCAGGGTCGAAGGTCCTCAGTTGACCGTCCGGTCAACTGTCGGACGGGGCGCCGTCGGGGTCGGCGTCGGCGTCGGCGGGGATGATGACGACCGGGCAGCGGGCGTGGCTCGCGACCTGCTGGGACACCGAGCCGAGCAGCAGGCCGACGAAGCCGCCGTGGCCCCGGCTGCCGACCACGACGAGGTCGGCGTCGTGCGACGCCTCCACGAGCGCCGGCGCCGCGGCGCCTTCCCGGAGCGTGGCGACCACCGGCTCGGGGAGCCCGCTGGCGTCGACGCGGCCCACCACCTCGTCCAGGGTGGCGCGGGCCCCGTCGGCGAGCATCTGCACGTCGAAGGGCATCCCGCCCATCGAGCTCGCGACGTACGGCACGTGCCAGGCGTGGACGGCCTCCACGACCGCGCCGTCGCGCGACGCCCGGTCCACCGCCCACTCGAGGGCGCGCACCGAGCTCTCCGATCCGTCCACACCCACCACGATCCGCGTCATGTGACCTCCTCGTCGTCGACACCAGCATGGAGCCGGCGCCACGACGACGGTAGGGGAGAAGGCCGCACGGCGGGCGGGACCTTCGCGCTCAGAGGGCGATGACGCCGCCGAGCGCCAGCCCTGGTCCCGGCGGTGGTTCCGACCTGTGCCACGACCCGGGCGGGACCCCCCAGCGGCGCCACTCCTCGGCGAGCACGTCGCGAGCCTCTGTGCCCCCGACGACCGCCACCGTGCGCAGCGCGGCGGCACGGAACGCCGGCCCGTGCCCGGGACCGCCCGGTGGGAGGTGGACGACGAGGTGGTGCGCCAGCTCGTGGGCGACGGTGTAGGCGGTGCGGCCGCCCCGACAGATGCGGATGGTGCGGCCGTCGGCCGAGGAGCGCCGTGCGTCGGCCCGGGCGGGACGCAGCACGGGGGCGGGCACCTCGAGCTGCGTCCACCACGGCGTGAGGACCACTGCGTGCAGGATCGACGTGACCTCGTCCCACGACCGTTCCTCCTCCAGATCGGTGCCGCCGAACGCCGCGATCTCGGCGTCCTCCACCCGTTGGCGGTCCGTGTCGCGCGGTGTCACCCCGGCAGCATGGCGCGCCCTCCGTCCACCGCGCGCCCGCCGAGGTCGGCACGGTCACCGGCGCGGGTGCCGCGCTCGACGGCGTGGGTGCTCACCGGCGCGGCGCGGTCGAGCCGACGGAGGTGGCGGTAGCGGTCGGCGACCCAGTCGTCGACGCTCTGGCGGCGATCGGCGAGCACCAGGGCCACCGAGGGTGCCGTCGGGTCCCCGTCGGCGTGCTCCTGCTCGGCGTGGCGGGCCGCACGCGCGGCCTGCGCCGCGAGGCGCTCGCCCACCCTCGCTGCGAAGCCGAGCAGGAACCCTCGACGGAACGTGACGCCGGCGTGTCCCCGCGGCACCGGCTCGGCTGCCGCGGCGCGCGTGGCCTGCACGAGCAGCGACGTGTACATCAACTCGGTCTGCTCGACGTCGGCGGCGTGGCCGATGACGTGCCCGACCCGGCCGCGCGGCGCCGACGAGGTGAGGACCCGGCAGTCGTAGGCCTCCGCCACCTGGCCGAGCAGCTCGAGGCGGGCCCGGACGTACTGTCCGCGACCGAGCTCGACGTCGACCTCCACGACCCCGCCGCCCCGCTCGCGGCGGGTGCGCTCCAGCATGGCGACGTCGACGTGGTGGCGGGCCATCATCTCCGCGGCCTTGGCGGCGAAGGCCTCGGCCTCGGAGGGGAACGACGTGCGCTCGGCCTGGTCGAGGAGGCCGCGGATGCGGCGGAGGACGGTGTCGGAGGCGGCGCTCGTCGTCATGCCCTCGACCCTACGGCGGGGGTGTGACAGCTCAGGCGGGGAGGGCCACCGAGGGGCGGTTCAGCTCGTCGACGTGGACGACCCGCGGCTCGAAGCCCTCGAGCTCGGCGTCCTCGTAGTCGGCGTAGCTGATGACGATGATCTTGTCGCCGGGCTGGACGAGCCGGGCGGCGGCGCCGTTGAGGCACATGTCGCCGGGGCCGCCGGGGATGACGTAGGTCTCGAGGCGGGCGCCGTTGTCGATGTCGACCACCGCCACCTGCTCGTTCTCGAGGAGGTCGGCGGCCGCCATGAGCTCGCGGTCGATGGTGATCGACCCCACGTAGTGGAGGTTGGCGTCGGTCACCGTGGCGCGGTGGATCTTCGACTTCATCATGCGGCGTCGCACAGGCAGGCGCTCCCTGGGTGGTGGGCGCCGAGACGGTCGCCCCCGGATGTGTGCCTCCATCCTGCCACCGCCGTGGGCCGTTCCCGCAACTCCGGGACGGGACGCGGGAGGTCCCCGGCCCGAGTGGACCGGGGACCTCGCTCAGGTGTGGCCGACGGAGCGGTGCCCTCAGTCGACGGACATGAAGGTGGAGTGGAAGCGGATCACGCCACCGGTGATGCCGCTGCCCAGGTTGCCGTCGGCGAACCCCCACTCGTCGATGCCGTGGATGTCGCCACGGAAGCCGACGAGGATGGGCGTGCCCGACGAGAACGCGATCGGCACGTCCTCGTAGGCCCGCAGCTGGATGGCCTCGACGGCGGCGTAGCGCTCCTCGAACTCGCTGCTCGTGCGCAGGGTCTCGAGGGCGGCGTCGATCTCGGGGTGGCTGTAGTTGGTGAAGTTGCCCGTCGAGGTGGCGGGGTCACCGAAGAACGACTGGAAGTCGGTCAGCGGGTCGCCGGTGACGGCGGGCGAGCGCCAGCAGTTGGCCAGGAACGTCCCGGACCACGGCTGCTCCTGGTCGGGGCTGCCGACCGCGTTGGAGATGAGCTCGGCCTGCTCGACCTGCTTCAGGCTGACCTCGACGCCGGCCTCGGACCAGAGGCTCTGCTGGAGCTGGGCCACGGCGATGAGCGTCGCGTCGGGGAGGCAGGCGTACTCGACGGCGACCGGCTCACCCGGCGCCTTGCCGTCGGAGCGGTTCGGGTCGTTGACGTACTCGTCGATGAGGGCGGTGGCGGCCTCGAGGTCACGGCCGTCGATGCCCGGATAGGTGGCCGAGGCCTCCTCGGAGTACCAGGGGCTGTCCGCCGAGAAGAAGCCGGGGCTGCGGGGCACGAGGCCGTCGTCGCCGAGCACCTCGGCGACGAGCTCGCCGTCGCTCGCGAGGGCGAGCGCCCGACGGACGCGCACGTCGTCGAGCGGCGGCCGCAGGGTGTTGAAGATCGCCGAGCCCGACTCGTTGCCGACGTAGGTCAGCGCCGCGTAGTCACGGGAGTCGTCCTCGACCAGGTCGAGGACCTTCTTGGCGGTGGCGCCACGGAGGGTCTGGAGGACCTGGATGTCGTTGGACTGGAGGCTGAGGGAACGGGAGTCCTCGTCCTCGATGGGACGGAACTCGATGCCATCGAGGTACGGGAGCTGCTGGCCCTCGGCGTCGGTCAGCCAGTAGTCGGGGTTGCGCTCGACGGTGAGGCTGCCGTTGCGCACCCACGACGAGAAGACGAACGGACCGGTGCCGACCGGGGCGTCACCGAAGGCGGCGGGGTCCGCCTCGTAGGCGGTGCGGGAGACCGGCATGCCGATGAGCCCACGGAGGAGGTCGGGGAAGGCGGCGTTGGGGCCGCTCAGCTGGTAGACGACGGTGCGGTCGTCGACGACCTCCATGCCGGTCACACCCGCGCTGAGGAGCGCGCCACGGGTGTTCCCGCTCTCGTTCTCGAAGTGGAGGGTGTCGAAGTTCCACTTCAGCGTCTCGGCGTCGAGCGGGGTGCCGTCGTGGAACGTCACGCCGTCGCGCAGGGTCAGCGTCCACTCCGAGAGGTCGTCGTTCGGCTCGAGCGACTCGGCGAGGAACGGCTGGTACTCGCCGTCGGCGTTCCGGGCGATCAGCGGGTCGTAGATGGCGTTGGCCACGGTGAGCCCGCCCGAGGTGAGCTGGGCGGTGCCCGGCGTCCAGGTGGTGGACTCGGCCTCGAGGCCGACGACGATGCGGCCGCCGTAGGCGGCGGTGGCCTCCTCCTGCTCGCCGACGGCGCCGCCCTCGGCGGCGAAGGTGGTGTCGGTCGATCCCTCGGCGGCGTCGCCGCCGTCGTCGTCGCCGCACGCGCCGGCGACGAGGCCGAGTGCGGCAAGGGCCGCGAGCAGACGCCACAACGGACGTCGTGAGTGCTTCATCAGGTGCTCCCCCAGTCGAGCAGTGGTGATGGGTCGCTACCCGTTCGGCACCACCCCACGGGAAGTGAGCGTTCCGGGGTGGACTTGGGCCGTTCGGGCTACGCGCCGTCCCGTGCCAGCTCGACCAGCTCGTCGAGGCCGTCGGGCGACCGCTCGCCGGCCGAGCGGAGCACGACCCGGCCGTCGCCGTCGAGGACGACGAAGTACGGGAAGCCGCCCGCGCCGTAGGCGAGGTGGGCAGCGCCGTCCTCGGTGTCGACGAGCGTCGGCACCGCCCAGCCCTCCCGCTCGAGCCACTCCGCCGGCGGGAAGTTGTCCCGGGCCTCGTCCACCGCCGTCGACACGGCGACGAGCTCGACGTCGTCGGGCAGGCCGCCGTCGCCCAGCCAGTCGACGACGACGGGCACCTCGGCCTGGCAGTGCGGGCACCAGTGGGCGACGAAGACGACGATCCGGGGCGTGCCGTCGTGGCGGATCTCCATGGGCTCCCCGGTGAGGGACGTGCCGGCGAGCTCGGGGGCGGTCTCCCCGATCGCGGGGTCGTCTCCGTCGAAGAGGAAGGCCAGGGGCTCGCCGGAGACCTCGACGTCGGCGGTCGAGGGAGCGCCCTCGACCTCGGCCTCGGCCTGGTCCTCGGCATCGGCGTCTGGGGTCGTGGACGGCTCGTCGGTCGTCGTCGGCGCCTCGTCGACCAGGGCCGCCAAGTTCCGGCGCCCAGCCTCCTCGTCGTCACCGCACCCCGCCGCGAGCGTGCCCAGGGCGAGGGTCGCCACGAGGGCGACCGCGCGGCGACGGGTCATCAGGCCCCGGCCCGGGCCTGCTCGATCAGCTGGTCGAGCTCGCCCTCGGCCAGCTCGCCGCTGCGGGTGGTCACGATGGTCCCGTCGGCGTCGACGACGACGAAGTACGGGAAGCCCCCGCCCCCGAAGGCCGCGTGGGTCGAGCTCGCCCCGTCGTCCATCAGCGTCGGCAGCGTCCAGTCCTCGCGCTCGAGCCACTCGCTCGGCGGGTAGTTCTCCCGGATCGGCGAGACGTTCGTGCTCACCGCGACGAGGTCGACGTCGTCGGGTTCGTTCCCGGCCTCGAGCCAGTCGACGACCCGCGGCACCTCGTTGCGGCAGTAGGGGCACCAGTGGGCGAGGAAGCTGATCACCTTGGGGCGGCCGTCGGCCTCGATCGACATCGACTCGCCGTCCACCGACGTCCCGGAGACCTCCGGCATGGGCTGCCCCGGTGCCGACTCCGGATCGGCGATCCGCTCGCCGGTGATCTCCACCGCTGCGGTCTCCTCGCCCCCGTCGTCGGCGTCCTGGGAGATCGCGACGGCGATGATGCCGGCGAAGGCGACGACGGCGACGACCGCCGCCACGATCCAGATCCGCTTGGAGCCCTCGCCGGCCTGGGCGGCCTTGGTGACCTGGTTGGCACGGGGGCGGGGCGGGCGAGAGGGGCTCATGCGTCGTGGTCCTCGTGGGTGGTGGTGGGGCCGGCGATCGAGAGTAGGGCGACGATGGCGAGGAAGCCGGTCAGGGCCATGAAGGCGAGCGTGACGAAGCCCCACTGCTCGAACCAGGGCGTGTTGCAGGGGACGAGCACGTTGCAGGACCCGCCGGACTCGGGGAACCGCTCGATGTAGTAGTGGTAGCTGGACATCAGGGCGCCGAGCACGGCGAGCGGGATGATGTAGCGCTTGACGGCGGTGTCGCGCCGGAGCGCGGCGATGCCGAGCACGAGCGCCGACGGGTACATCGCGATCCGCTGGTACCAGCAGTACTCGCAGGGGGTGAAGTCCTGGACCTCCGAGTAGTACAGGCTGCCGAGCGTGGCGACCAAGGCGATGGCGAAGGCGATCCAGAGGGCCAGCGGGCGCAGCTCGGCGACCAGCGTGGCCGCACCGCCCCCGGGCCGTGCCCGGGCCAGCAGCACCGCCGCGACGACCAGGATCGCGATCCCGAGAGCGCCGAAGCTGAGGAGGGAGAAGAAGGCGTTGGCGGTCTGGACCGACATGACCGGGACATCGTGGCACGTCGATGAGCCCCTAGCATGCGCGCCGTGACCGATGGCTCCCCCCGACGCGCACCGACGCGACCCGAGGGCCCGATCGTGCTCGGTGACTCGATCGCCGCGGCCCTGTTCTCCTCCGCCCCCGACGGCCAGGTCATCGTCGACGCCTCGGGCCGGATCGTGCTCGCGAACCCCCAGGCCGAGCAGATGTTCGGGTGGCCGTCGGGCGCGATGGTCGGCGAGCTCATCGAGGAGCTGGTCCCCGAGCGCTTCCGCGAGGTCCACGCCAAGGACCGGTCCGACTACCACGGCGAGCCCCACACACGCCCGATGGGCCTGGGCCTCGAGCTGCGCGCCCGGCGCCGGGACGGCTCCGAGTTCCCGGTGGAGATCTCGCTCAGCCCGGTCGAGACCGACGTCGGCCTCCTGGTCATCGCCGCCGTGCGCGACGTCTCGGAGCGGGTGGCGCGCGAGGCCCACGCGAGCCGGATCCAGCGGTCGCTCGACGCCATCAGCGACGGCGTCTACATGTTCGACCCGACCTCGTTGCGGTTCACCTACGTCAACCAGGGGGCGATCGAGCAGTCGGGCTGGCCCCGGGCCGAGCTGCTGACCATGGGCCCGCTCGGGATCATGGTCGACACCGACGCCGAGGAGCTGGGCGCGCTCGTCGCCCCGCTGATCGAGCGCCGGCTCGGCTCGCGCAGCATCACGACGCGGCACCGGCGGGCGGACGGCTCGACCCTGCCCGTCGAGGTGCTGGTGCAGGTGCCCGACCTGGGTCCCGACATCGAGCCCACCGTCGTGGCGGTCGTGCGCGACATCAGCGAGCGGATGGAGCAGGACGAGCGGCTGCGCGCCGCGCACCAGGAGCTCCAGCTCGCCGAGGACCGCGAGCGCATCGCCCGCGAGCTGCACGACACCGTCATCCAGCGCCTCTTCGCCACCGGCATGGGGGTGCAGGCCCTGGCGACCAGGGTGTCCGAGCCCGAGGTGGCCGAACGGCTCGGTCGGGTGGTCGACGACCTCGACACCACGATCCGCGACATCCGCACCGCGATCTTCGGTCTCCAGGGCGGTGTGTTCGGCGCCGGCGTCCGCGCCGAGGTGCTGAAGGTCGCTCACGAGGCGGTCCCGGCGCTCGGCATGGAGCCCCGGGTGCGCTTCCTCGGGCCCGTCGACGCCGTCGTCGGCCCGGAGGTCGCCGAGCACCTCGTGCCCACCCTGCGGGAGGCGCTGGCCAACGTGGCGCGCCACGCGCGGGCGTCGCGGGTCGAGGTCACCCTGCGGTGCACCTCGGAGCGGGCGCACCTCCAGGTCGCCGACGACGGGGTGGGGCCGCCGACGGGCGACGCCGTCGCTCCCGGCGACGGCCTGACCGGCCGCGGGCTGCGGAACGTGGCCCGCCGGGCCGAGGCGCTCGGCGGCACCTGCGTGCTGCGACCGGGTCCCGACGGCGGCTCGGTCCTCGAGTGGGACGTCGCGGTCGCCGGTCTCGACGACGACGAGGACTGAGACCCCGACCGGCCGCCACGGCCTGGCAGGATGTGGACATGGCCATCCGCGTGTTCCTCCTCGACGACCACGAGATCGTGCGGCGTGGCCTGCGCGAGATGCTGGAGGCCGACGGGGACTTCGAGGTCGTCGGTGAGGCGGGGACGGCGGAGGAGGCGGTGGGGCGCATCCCGGCGACCACGCCCGACGTCGCCGTCCTCGACGTCCGCCTGCCCGACGGCGACGGCGTGGAGGTGTGCCGAGAGGTGCGCAGCCGCCACCCCGAGATCGCCTGCCTCATGCTCACCTCGTACTCCGACGACGAGGCGCTGTTCGAGGCGATCATGGCCGGTGCCGCCGGCTACCTCCTCAAGCAGGTCCGGGGCAACGAGCTGCTCGACGCCATCCGCACTGTGGCCGGGGGGCGCTCGCTGCTCGACCCGGCGGTCACCCAGAAGGTGCTCGAGCGCATCCGGGCGGGCACGGCCGAGGACGAGCAGATCGCCCAGCTCACCGACCAGGAGCGGCGGATCTTCGAGCTCATCGGGGAGGGACTGACCAACCGGCAGATCGCCGAGCAGGTCCACCTGGCCGAGAAGACGGTCAAGAACTACGTCAGCAACCTGCTCATGAAGCTGGGCATGGAGCGGCGCACGGAGGCCGCGGCCTACGCGGCGCGCATCGACGAGCGTCGCCGCCGCAGCTCGGGGTTCGGCGGCTCGTAGCGCGGCGGGCCCATCCGGCGCGTCGCCGCCGTCAGGGGAGCGCGGCGTCGTGGGGGACGACGACGACCGGCACCGGTGAGTGCTGGACGAGGTGGTGGCTGGTCGACCCGAGGACCACGCCCTCGGACGACCCGAGCCCCCGGGTGCCGAGGACGACCAAGCCCGCCTCCTCCCGTTCGACGACCCGCAGCAGCACGAGCCCCGGCGGGCCGTCCTCGATGACGGTGCGGTAGGGGACGTCGCGCTCGCCGAGCGGCGCGGCCCACGTGGCGACGTCGGTGGCGATGCGCTCGCGGTTCTGGTCGCTCGGTCGCATCTCCCCGTCGATGCGGTGCATGAGCCCGACGGCGTGGACCCCCACGACCTCGGCGCCGCACGCTGCGGCGAGCGTGGCCGCGGTGGCCACCGCCCGAGCCGAGTCGTGGGACCCGTCGACGCCGACGACGAGGCGGCGGGGCCGAGGGAAGACCGGGGCCTCGGAGGGGCCGGGAGCGCTCACCGGTCCAGAGTGTCACACCCTCCTGCCACCATGTGGACGACGGCTCGCGACCGCCGTGCTCCGGTCGCCTCTCGCACCAGCGCCAGAGGAGGAGCCGCCATGTCGGCCTGCCCGTCGTCCCGTCCGTCCCTCGACGATCCGCCGGTGGACCGGCCGCCCGTCGATCCCCCGCTCGTCGAGGACCGCCTCGCCGAGATCGTCACCTTGGTCGAGGAGGCCCACGAGGCCGAACCGGGGGCGGGCGCGTCGCTCGTCCGCGTCCGGGGGCTCGTCGCCGAGGAGGTGGAGCTCGCCCTCGCACCCGTGCCCGAGGGGGACGTGCTCGGCGCGCTGCTCGGCGCCGTCGTCCCCGCGGAGTGGGAGGCCGCCGGCGTCGTCGTCGACGGCACCGCCCGCGCCTGGCCCGACGGGCGGGTCGGCACCGATCGCGGGCGGGCCAGGGTGGCGGTCCTGTGCCACCGCTCGGGGGCCACGGCCTCGGTGCTGCGGCGGGCAGGGGAGGATCCCGTCGTCGATCGGTCGCCACGCGGCACCAGCCCGATCGGCCGGGTGGCCGATGCCGTGCGGCGGTCCCTCGGCCTCGCCACGCCGCCGCCGGAGGTCGGCGTCGCGGTCGTCGTGGTGCAGGTGTGGTTGCACCGCGTCAGCGCACTGGCCCTCGACGGCGGGCGGGTCGACCTCGACGTCGCCCGGTCGCTGCGCCCGCCGCTGCCCGCCACCTGGGCGGCCTTGCGGGAGCAGTGCGCCGGTGGTGGGTGGGGCGAGCTCGACTGCCCGCCCCGGCTGGCGGCGTGGATGGACGACGGCATGTTCGCCCGCTGGTGCGTGGCCAGCTTCCCCGAGCCGATCGAGCTGGTGGTCGAGCTCGCCGACCTCGTGCCCCTGGAGGTCGGCGAGCTCCTGGCCCGGGCGCTGGCCGACGCTCAGCCGAGGCGGTCCGAGTAGTCGGCGATGATGCGGTTGGCGTCGGAGGTCGCCCGCTCGACCGCCTCGCTCGGCGACATGCCCTCGATCCACATGCGCTCGAGCGCGGGGACGACGGCGTCCTGGCGGACCTGGGCGTGGTTGCCGATCACCGGGCCCGCGCTGCCGACGTTCTCCGTGCCCTCGACGAGCTGGTCGTAGGCGATGCGGAACTCGGGTTCGGCGGCCCACAGCTCGGCCACCTCGGGCAGCTCGATCGCCGACTGGCGGATCGGCACGTACCCGGTGCTCGCGTGCCAGCGGGCCTGCTGCTCCGGCTCGCTCAGCCAGGTCAGCAGGTCCCAGGCCGCGGCCCGCTCCTCGTCCGACGTGTCGGCGTCGAGCCACAGCGCCGCGCCGCCCACCAGGACACCGCCCTCACGCTCGCCCACGCTCGGCAGCGGTCCGATGGCCACCTCCACGCCCGGGAAGTCCTGGGCCGCGGTCTTCACCGACCGCAGCGCCGCCGACGTGTTGATGGTCATCGCCGCCTGGCCCGTGGCGAGGGCCAGGAGGTGCTCCTGGTTGTCGCCGTTGCCGACGTTCACCGCGAGCCCGTCGTCGACCATCGAGCCCATGAACTCGAAGATCTCCTGCCCGAGCTCCCCGTCGAGCAGGACCTCGGTCGCCCGGCTGCCGCGCCCGTTGTCGCCGTCGACGAAGGGCTCGCCGGCCAGACCGAACCACTGCTCGATGAGCCAGGCCGAGGTGGTGAAGGTCACCCCGTTCGGCGCGGCGCCGCTGTCGACCACCGCCTGGGCCGCCTCGCGCATCTCGGCCACCGTGGTCGGCAGCTCCTCGACCCCCGCCTCGCGCAGGATGGCCATGTTGGCGTAGAGCACCGGGTTGGAGGTGTTGAACGGCATCGGGTGGAGGACGCCGTCGACGGTGTAGGCGGCGACCACCCGGTCGATGTGGTCGTCGAAGGAGTAGTCCGACGCGTCGACGCACGCCTGCACGGGCACGAAGGACTCGGCGTCGATCCCGATCTGCAGCGCCGTCTCCTCGAGCTGCACGATCGTCGGGCGCGTGCCGCCCCGCAGGGCCGTGAGGTACTTGTCGAGGGACTCGGTGTAGCTCCCCTGGAACTGCAGCTCGACGCGCACGCGGTCCTGGCTGGCGTTGTACTCGTCGACGAGGTCCTGGAGGGTCTCGCCCAGCTCCACGGTCATCGAGTGCCAGAAAGTGATCTCGACCGGCCCCTCCGCCGAGTCGAGCGCGTCGACCGGGCACTCGGCGGCCAGGTCGGAGCCCGGGTCGGCCTCGGGCACCTCGCCGATGTCGGCGGTGCCGCCCGATCCGCCGTCGGCGTCGTCGTCGCCACCGCCTCCGCACGCCGCCACCAGCAGGGCGGGGACCAGCAGCAGGGTGAGCAACCGGGCGCAGCGGGATCGGATCATGGGAGCTCCTGGGGCGTTGGTCGTGGGGGGGGGAGGGGATCAGCCCTTGACCGCACCGGAGGTGAGGCCACGGACGAGCTGCTTCTGGAAGAGGACGAGGAGGACGAAGATCGGGATGGAGGCGATGACCGTGCCACCGAAGACCAGGTTGAGCTGATCGACGTTGGTCGTGGCCAGGGTCTTCAGTCCGATCTGCACGGTCCGGAGGTCGTCGACGTCGGTGATGAGCAGCGGCCAGAGGTACTGGTTCCACGCCATCAGGAACGAGAACACCGAGAGCGCCGCGATCGCCGGCCGGGCGAGCGGCACGGCCACCCCCCACATGAAGCCCCAGTGCCCGTAGCCGTCGAGGCGCGCCGCGTCGCGCAGGTCCTGGGGCACCGCGAGGAACGCCTGGCGCAGGAGGAACGTCCCCATCGCCGTGGCCGCGAACGGGATGATCAGGCCGGGGTAGGAGTCCCGCCAGCCGAGGCTCACGACGGTGTCGTAGTTGGCGACGATCGTCACCTCGCCCGGCACCATCAAGGTGGCCAGGAACGCGACGAACGCCGCGCCGCGGGCCGGGAACCGCAGGTAGGCGAAGGCGTAGCCAGCGAGGATCGAGGTCACGACCTGGAGCGCCGTGATCGCGACGGCCACGACGGTGCTGTTCAGCATGTAGCGCCCGAGGTTGCTCACGTCGAGCACCTCCCGGAACACGCCGAGCTCCGGGGGGAACGGCAGCAGCGAGCTCGGGAAGTCGAGCGACGACGCGCCGGATTGCAGCGAGAACGCCAGCGTCACGTACACCGGCATCAGCACGACGACCGCGGCCAGCGTGAGCACCGCGTACTGACCGATCCGGCGTCGACGTCGGGGACGTCCTCGGGGCGCAGCGACGGTGGGCTCACCCATAGAAGACCCTCCGCTCGAGGACCTTCAGCTGCACCACGCTGAGGGCGAGCACGATGAGGAACAGCACGACGGCCTGGGCGGCGGCGACACCGGGGTTGAAGTTGCGGAAGCCCTCCGTGTAGATCGAGAAGACGATGAGGTTCGTCGCATCGAGCGGTCCGCCGTTGGTGAGCAGGTCGACCTGGCCGAACGTCTGGAACGACGTGATCGTGAGGACGACGAACCCGAACAACAGCGTCGGCGAGAGCAGCGGCAGCGTGATGTCGACGAACCGTGACCACGCGCCGGCCCCGTCGAGCCGCGCCGACTCGTAGAGGTCGTCGGGCACGGACTGGAGTCCGGCGCTGATGACGATGAACGTGACGCCGAGGTTCTGCCACACGGTGACCGCAGCGATCGCGATCAGCGCCCATCCCGGCCGCTCGAGGAAGTAGACGGGCTCGCGCCCCATCCCCTTGATGATCTGGTTGATGAGCCCGACCGACGGGCTGAGGAGGGCGATGAACATGAGCGACGCGACGGCGACGGAGGTCGCGACGGTGGACGAGAAGATCGTGCGGTAGGCGCCGATGCCGGCGAGCCGCTGGTGGGCGAGCACCGCGAGGCCGAGCCCCAACGCCAGCCCGACCGGCACGGTCATCAGCGTGAAGAGCAGCGTCACCCAGAGGCTGTTGTGGAAGTCCGACGAGGTGAGCACGTCGCGGTACTGCTCGAGGCCGACGTAGGTCGTCCGGTTGCCGAACGGGCTCGTGCGGAACAGCCCGAGCCAGATCGTGCGGGCGAACGGGTAGTAGACCCAGGTCCCGAAGGCGACGATCGACGGCAGGAGGAGCGCGAGCGCCAACCCGCGCTCCCGCCACCGACGCCGGCGCACCACGGGCGACGGCGCGACGTCGCGGAGCGCCCCGACCGTCGGTGCGGTCACGCCAGGCGCTCCCCGGTGCGGCGGTCGAACAGGTGCACCTGGTCGGGTCGGGCGCTCAACCCGACGCGCTCGCCCGTGCGGGGAGCCGGATCCTCGGCGGACTGGCGGACGATGACGAGCGCGCCGGTGACGATCTCGTCCTGGTGCTCGTGCGTGCCGGCGAGCTCGGCCACCACGTGGCGCTCGTGGCCGAGCGACTCGACGATCTTCACCGTCGCCTCGATCGGGCCCTGGCCGATCGTCAGGTGCTCGGGGCGCACACCGACGACGACCTCGCCGTCGGCGGCGCCGGACAGAGCGCGGGCGAGCGCCGCGGGCAGCTCGATCCGGCCGGTGCCGATCCGCAGGGCGACGCCGCCGTCCGGGGTGCGGTCGACCGCGGCGTCGACGGTGTTCATCGGGGGACTGCCGATGAAGCCGGCGACGAAGAGGTTGGCGGGTCGGTCGTAGACCTCGTCCGGCGTGCCCACCTGCTGGAGGCGGCCGCCGTCGAGCACCGCGATGCGGGTGCCCATCGTCATGGCCTCGACCTGGTCGTGGGTGACGTAGATGAACGTGGCACCGAGGGTCTCGTGCAGCTCGCTCAGCTCGGCTCGGGTCTGCACGCGGGTCTTGGCGTCGAGGTTCGACAGCGGCTCGTCCATGAGGAACACCCGGGGCTCGCGCACGATCGCTCGGGCGAGGGCCACCCGCTGGCGTTGGCCGCCCGACAGCTGGGCCGGCCGGCGCTCGAGGAGGTCGCCGAGGCCCAGCAGGCCGGCCGCCCTCTCGGCCCGGGCCGCCCGCTCGGCGGCGGGGACCTTGCGGCTCTTCAGAGGGAACTCGATGTTCTGCCGGACGGTCTTGTGCGGGTACAGCGCGTAGCTCTGGAACACCATCGCCAGGTCGCGGTCCTGCGGCTCGACGTCGGTGACGTCCTCGCCGCCGATGAGCAGCGCACCCGAGGTCACCTCCTCGAGCCCGGCGATCATCCGCAACGCGGTGGACTTCCCGCAGCCCGAGGGGCCGACGAGGACGAGGAACTCGCCGTCCTCGACATCGAGCGTGAGGTGGTCGACCGCGACCACGTCGTCGAACTTCTTGGTGGCCTCGACGAACGAGACTCCGGGCATGGCACCTCCTCCGAACCGGGCCGATCGTAGGTGTCCGCGGTGACCCGCCATGACCTCGCGGTGGACGGTCGGTGGCGGCGCGGTGAACGGCGGTGCGGGTTGGCCGTGCTTGCTGACGTTCTGCCAGGATCACCGCACTCGACACAGCTCGTAGAAGGGGAACGCTGAATGTCAGGACCAGGGGGGGCCACCCGTCCGATCCCTCAACCCACGCCGGAGACCGAGCACTTCTGGGAGGGGACGAAGGCCGGTGAGCTGCGGATCCAGCGCTGCCAGGACTGCGAGGGGGCGTACTTCCCGCCTCGACCGTTCTGCCCGCACTGCTCGAGCCGCAACGTGGCGGTCGAGGTCGCGAGCGGCCGGGCCACGCTCTACAGCTACGTGATCCACCACCGCGAGGTGCCGGGCTTCGAGTCGCCCTACGCCATCGCGGTCGTCGAGCTCGAGGAGGGCCCGCGGATGATGACGAACATCGTCGACTGCGAGCAGACCCCCGAGGCGCTCGAGCTCGACATGGCGCTCGAGGTGACCTTCGAGGAGCAGGACGACACCATCACGCTGCCGTTCTTCCGCCCCGCGGAGGGGTCACAGAGCCGCCCCGCCGCCGGAGGTGCCCGATGAAGCAGAAGTCCGTCGCCGTCGTCGGCGCCGCCGAGACCACCGATCTCGGGAAGATCCCGAACCTGAGCCAGATCGGGCTCCACGCGGACGCCGCGCTGAACGCCATGGCCGACGCCGGCCTCACCGCCAAGGACATCGACGGCATCGCGTGCGCCGGCGAGTCGCCGACCAACCTCGCCCAGTACCTCGGCATCGTGCCGACCTGGGTCGACGGCACCGCCGTCGGCGGCTGCTCGTTCATGCTCCACGTCCGCCACGCGGCGGCCGCGATCAACGAGGGCCTGGCCAGCACCATCCTCATCACCCACGGCGAGAGCGGTCGCTCGCGCGTCGGCGTCGGTGGCTGGAGCATGGCTCGCGCCAGCCTCAACGGGCAGTTCGAGATGCCGTACGGCCCGATGGGCCCACCGACGCTCTTCACGATCCCGTGGCTTCGCTACGCGAAGACCTACGGCGCCACCGAGGAGGACCTCGCCAACGTCGCGGTCATCCAGCGGGAGTGGGCGGCGCTCAACCCGCGCGCCTCGTTCCGGGACCCGCTCACCACCGACGAGGTGCTCGGCTCGCGCATGATCGCCTGGCCGTTCCGCAAGCTGCTCTGCTGCCTCGTCACCGACGGCGGCGGCGCGCTGATCGTGACCTCCGCCGATCGGGCCAAGGACTTCCCGCAGAAGCCGGTGTACGTCCTGGGCACCGGCGAGAGCGTCGAGACCCCGATGGTCAGCCAGATGGACGACTTCACCACGTCCCGTGCCTTCCGGGTGTCGGGCGAGAAGGCGTTCGCCGAGGCCGGCATCACCCATGACGACGTCGACCACCTGATGATCTACGACGCCTTCGCCCACCTGCCGATCTACGGCCTGGAGGACCTCGGCTTCGTCGGTCGGGGTGAGGCGCCGGACTTCATCCGGGAGCGGAACACCGCGATCGGCGGGAAGCTGCCGCTGAACACCAACGGCGGCGGTCTCTCCTACATGCACTCCGGCATGTACGGCATGTACGCCCTGCAGGAGAGCGTGCGGCAGATGCGTGGCATCGCGCCGGCGCAGGTCGAGGGAGCGGAGATCTCGATCGCCCACGGCGTCGGCGGCATGTTCGCCGCCTCGGGGACGATCGTCTTCTCGAACGTCGAGCCCTAGGGGCCGACTGGTCGGCTCAGCCGGCGTCGGCGAACGGGTCCCGCGGCGCACGCCGCGGCGACTCGGTCGGCGCCGGCCGGGGCCCGACCTGCACCTGGTGGGCCGGCGTGGCCGGTGGCACCCGATCGGCCGCAGCACGCATCGCCGCGACTCGTCGGCCGTGGTCGACGGGCGGACACAGCTCGACCGGGTGGCTGTCGACGGCCCGCCGGGCCGACGCCCACCGCCGCTCGGCGAGGACCCGTGCCAGACGGGCGTCGCTCGACGCGTAGGCGTGCAGCGCCTCCTGGTCGAGGTCGTGGATGCGCTCACGGTCGACCTCGACGACGGGCAGGCCGACGAAGCGGGCGATCGACTTGAGCCCGCAGGAGATGCGCAGCGCCGGCCCGACGTCGCCCTTGTAGACGCGGTAGGCGTCGAGGTGGGCGTGGCGGTGCCAGGCGCAGCGGTAGGCGCCGCGGTGGCCGGGCAGGGCCCGCCCGCGCACGACGATGCGGGGATCGAGCTCGAGGCGCAGCCCGATGGTCACGCCGTGGAGCGCGGCGCGATCGGCGATGAACGGCAGGTCGAAGGCCGCGCCGTTCCAGGTGGCGATGACTCCGGGCTCGATCGAGGCCAGGCGGGCGTCGAGCTCGGCGAGCAGCTCGGGCTCGGGGCCGGTGAACAGCTCGTCGAGCCCGTCGCTCGAGAGGGCGACCGTGAGGATGCGCGCGACACCGGGGTCGAGCCCGTCGACCGTGGTGTCCGTCTCGATGTCGAGTCCGTAGACGGGGGTGCGCCGTGTCATCTGCCACACGACGCTACGGATGCGGCGCGCGCGGGTGGGGGATGCCTGTCGGTCAGAGCCGCATGGCGGCGAGGTTCGCGACCTCGCTGCGCTCGCAGTGCGCCAGACGCACGTGGCCGAACACGTCCTCGCCCTCGAAGGCGTCGATGAGCACGGCGATGGCGTTGTTGCGCTCCGACAGGTAGGGCGCGTCGATCTGGCTGGTGTCACCGGTGAAGACAACCTTGGTGCCCTCGCTCACCCGCGTGAGGATCGTCTTCAGCGTCGGGGGCTCGAGGTTCTGGGCCTCGTCGACGAGGATGTAGGTGCCCTGCAGCGATCGGCCCCGCAGGTAGGTCACCGCCTCCATCGACAGCTTGTCCCGCTCGGTCATCTCCTCGAGGAGGGTGCGGGCGTCGGCGTGGCTGCGCCGCTCGGTGAGGGCGACGAGCGCGTCGGTCACCGCGGTCATCCACGGGTCGAGCTTCTCCTCCAGCCCACCGGGCAGGAACCCCAGCTCGGCCCGACCGACGGGCACGACCGGTCGGTACACCGCGACCTTGTCGTACAGCCCCCGCTCCATCACCTGCTCCAGGCCGGCGGCGAGGGCGAGCAGCGTCTTGCCGGTGCCCGCGATCCCATCGAGGGCGACGACCCGGACGGACGGGTCGAGCAGGAGGTCGAGCGCGAAGTGCTGCTCCTTCGATCGGGGTCGCAGACCCCACGCCTCGGCCGGCCGGGTGAGCCCGATGAGGCGGTCGCCCTGGCGGCGCACCAGCACCGACTGGCTGCCCGAGCGCAGCACCGCGAACTCGTTGGTGCCGACGGCGTCGTCGAGCATGGCCTCGGTGCCGATCAGCGCGTCGACCGCGACGCCGTGCGGGCTGGCGAACACGTCGTCGATGAGCTCGCTGCTCACCTCCGCGGTGATCCAGCCGACGGGCCTCTCGTCGTCGCGCCGACCGAGGAGCCGGTGGTGCTCCTCGGCGTCGAGTCCGAGCTGGGCGGCCTTGATGCGCAGCGCGGCGTCGTTCGAGACCACCCGCACGGGCCGCTGCTCGGCCTGCCCGAGCGCGGCGGCGAGGATGCGGTTGTCCGGCTTGTGGGGGTCGAGACCCTTGGCCTCGACCTGGTCGAGGTGCAGGCCGTTGGTCTCGATGCGCACCGTGCCGCCACCCGGCACGGCCACCGGCTGGCGGATGTCGCCGCCGTTGCCGACCCGCAGGTCCTCGATCGTGCGGATGACCTCCCGCGCCGCCCGTCCGACGTCGTCGAGCCGGGTCTTGTGCTGGTCGAGCTCCTCGATGACGACGAGCGGGATGACCGCATCGGCGTCGGGGAACGTGAACACGCACTCGGGATCGGCGATGAGGGCCGAGGTGTCGAGGACGACGCAGGTGCGGGCGGGACTGATCACCTCCCCATCGGTCGCGGCCGACGAGCGAGGAAGGAGATCAGTCACGAGCAACCTCACGTAGGAGAGTCAACGCCTGCCATCGAACCCGATCGGCTCGCGGCGCGCGCGGATCCCCGGCAGGTGTTCACGGCTCGTTCACATGTAGGCGAACCAACCCTGCTCCGTGCTCAACCGCTCGGTGGCGCCGTCGACGGTGACGAGGTCGATCCCGTCGGGGGTGCGGACGACGACGGCACGACCGTCGGGGGCCACCGCCAGGACGCCGCCGCCCTCCGGCAGCGCGACCTTGCCGTCGGTGTCGCCGCCGGTGGTCGTGATCCTGCCGTCCTCGGCCACGACCGCGCAGCGGTCCTCGGCGATGGCGTAGCCCGCGACGACCCCCGACCCGTCGCTCAGGACGTCGCCCGCTTCGAGGTCGATGACCACCGCGTCCTGGCCCGGGAAGCCGAACGCCGCGCACCGCTGGTCCGGGTCCACCCGCGCCGGTGCCAGACCGCCGGCGACGGTCGCCCGCGCCAGCTCATCGGCCTCGGCGTCGAGCAGCACCACGCCGTCCTCGACCATGACCAGCACGCGCGAGCCGTCGAGCATCGGGGCGGCGAACCGGATCTCTCCCAGGTCCGGCGCGTCCAGCGGGCTCGGCTCGTCGTCGCCCTCGGCCAGTCGCTGCACGCCGTCCTCGCCGAAGAGGAGCACCGTGCCGTCCGGCAGCACGGCGCCGCGCGCCGCCGCGTCGACGGGATGCTCGGCGACGAGATCGCCGTCGTGCTCGTGGAACTGCAGGGCCACGTCGGGCTCGTCGTCGTCGCCCGTCGCCGGGACGACGCGCTGGACGGCGCGGTCGTCGGTGAGGCCGGCGGTGTAGCCCGGCAGGTGGGTCTGGTCGCCCGACACGAGGTCGACGAGCGTCGTGGGGTCCGTGTCGCCGCGGCCAGCCCCCCAGTCGACGACCGACGCGATGGTGCCATCGGGCGAGACGATCACGTCGGTGGGGAGGAACAGCGCGTCGTCGCCCTCGGCCTGCACCGCGATGCGCTCGCCCCGTGCGAGGTCGACGAGGACGAGCGAGGGGTGGCCCTCCACCCGTCCGACGACGGCGACGTCGGACGACCCCCTCGCCGCGTGCACCGTCCCCGCGTCGTCACCCTCGAGCCCGTCGTACCGGGTCACCTCGCCCGTCCGGCTGTCGATGGCGATGACGTCGTCGCCGTCGATGCCCACGAAGTGGCGCCCGACCGGCCGCAGGGTGAGGAGCAGCTCCTCGTCGACGTCGACCGCGATCGCCTCGTCGACCTGACCCGAGTCGTCGTACCGGACGAGCTCGCCGTCCACCAGGCCGACGAGCGCCACCTCCGAGTCGCCGTCGTCCCCGTCGACGACCAACATCGCGGCGATCACCACCACGATCACCAGGGCGACGAGCCCGGCGAGGACAGCGGGGGCGCGCCAGGACGGGCGACCTTCGTCGGTGGGGGGCGTCGCGGGCCCCGCGGTGTCGGTGGAGCCGGTCGAGTCGGTCGGGGGAGTCGTGGCCATGGGCCCGGACCTTAGGGTTCCGGCGGCTCGTCGCCGGCCGACCCGGATCCGCCCGACCCGTCACGCCGGCGGCGGCGTGGGCGCCGGGCCTGCGGTCGGTGGCGCTCGCGGTGGTGGCTCGGGCAGCGCAGCTGGCCGTTGTCGGGGCTGGTGCTGCCGCCGGCCTGCCACTCGACCACGTGGTCGACGTCGCACCGCTCGGCGGGCACCCGACAGGTGGGGTGGGTGCAGGCCCGATCCCGGATCTCGACGACACGTCGCGTGCCGGCCACGAAGAGGCGGGAACGGCGGCCGAGGTCGATGATGCGTCCGGCAGGGTCGAACACCGCCCGCTCGATGTCGGCCGCGGTGAGCAGGGGGAGCACCTCGCCGGGCGTGAGCTGCGTGCCGTTGCTCAGCTCGCAGATGCGGACCGTCAGCGTCTCGTGGTCGACGTGGACGGTGACGAGCGGGGCCGGCGGGCGTGACCCGGGAGGGGTGGAGGACGCACGGCGGGACATCTCGATCAGCGCGTCGTCGCGGCGCTGGGCGTCGGTGCGGGCGAGGTCGGAGCGGGTGGCAGCGTCGCCGAGCCGTCGGCGGGCGTCGGCCCAGTCCTCCTCCCACATCTCGTGCTCGATACGGGTGAGCGCCGTGCTGAAGGTCTCGAACCCGACGGGGTCGAACTCGACGTCCATGAAGCCGGTGCCGTCGAGGCCGGGGGACAGGTGCAGCCGCCGACGGCGGTAGCGATCGACGGCGTCCTCCTCGGCGTCGTCGGGCGCGGCCCAGAGCCGCCAGTGCCGCACGACCTGGGCGAACCCGTCGGCGTCGAGCTCGTCGGCCCGAGCGACGAGCCACCGCTCGGCGTCGGGGAACGCGCCGGGGACCTTCCGCGCCGCAGCGACCAGCTGCTCGACGTGCCAGGTCGACAGGGCACCTCGGCGCCACGCCGCCGCCACGTGGGGCATCGTGCGCACGGCCCGGCCGAGTCGCAGGAGGGTGGCGCACTCGTGCCGTGGCCGAGCCGTGGCGCGCGACAGCCAGGCGGCGCACGAACGGGAGCCGTCGTCGGTCCAGACCGTGGAGCTGTCGACCTGCGCCCCCACCTCGGCGGTGACGGTCTCGAGCTGCGAGCCGCGGCGCATCAGGTCGAGCAGCGCGTGGGACAGCGCGGGTGCGTCGTCGAGCGAGAGCTCGTGGGCTGCGAGCTCGTCGATGGCATCGCCCAGCTGGACGACCAACGCACCGATCCGCTCGGTTCGCACCGCCGTGTCCGCCGACATGGACTCATGCTATCGAACATGTGTTCGATTCGCAACGGGGAACCGCGCGGGCCTCGCCGGCGTCGGAGGACCATGACGCGTGCCGCACGATCCATCCTCCTTGCCACCGGTCTCGCGGTGGTCGCCACCGTGGCGTCGTCTGCGCCGGTCGCCGCGCTCGACTGCGTCGGGCATCCGGACACGTCGCCCCGTGCGGTCGCGTCCGGAACGGAGCAGATGACCGAGGGCGACGCGTTCTTCGACCTCTACGAACGGGTGGTCGTGGGCGAGGTCGTCGCCGCCGAGCCCACGGGAGGCCGCCCGGGCGACGACTCGATGCGGTTCTCGATCGACGTGGCGCTGGTGCTCGGTGACCAGACCACGCCAGCGACGGTCCAGGTCGATGCGCGCGACGACGGCTGGGGGGTGCCGACGTGGCAGGTCGGCGAGCACGTCGCCCTACCCGTCGCCCAGGAGAGCACCAGCCCCGTGACGCTCAGCCCCTGCACACCGGTTCACCTGGTCGATCCGGCCGAGGTCCCGGAGCTGCGCGACCTCGCGATCGCCGCCGGCATCCCCACGGCCCTCCCCGCGGCTGCCGAGGAGGACGTGACGAGCTCCGACGGCGCTGCGTCCGACGCCACCGACCTGCTCGCCGCGGGATCTGCCTCGAGCACGGACGACGCCGACCGCACCCCGCTGGTCGTCGGTGGCGCCGTGCTGGTCGTCCTGGTCGGCGCGCTCGTCGTGGTCGTCGTCCGGCCGCGGCTCAGTCGTCGATCGTGACGGACGGCTGGCCGTCGGTGACGACGAGGGTGCCGGGCATGCCGATGAGGTCGATGCTCGACCAGCCGAGCCCGCGCGCCGTCAGGTCGAGCACGTGGCTCTTGTGCGGGCCGGCGAGCACGGTGACGCTGAGTCGCACGGCGTCGTCGCCCACGTCGGGGGCGTCGTCGGCGTCGACGACGAAGATGTCGTAGCGGCCGTCGGCGATGTCGGGCGCCTCGCCGGGCGTGCCGGTGGCGGGACGTGGCTCGTCGTTCACGGGCGGGACCTCACAGCGGTGCGACGACCTTGAAGCGCTCGCCTTCGGCGAACCCCGCGGCCGCGCCGATCTCGGCCAGGCCGTCGAGCACGCGACGGCCGAACGCGTCGCGCTGGGTGCCGTCGTCGTCGGGATCGATGTACATGGTCGTGCGGAACTGGCTGACGTGCTCGAGCAGCGCGGCCACCTTGCGCTCGCCGAAGCCGGTGACGTCCTCGACGTGGTCGGGTTCGTCCGCCTCGAACAGCCACAGGGCCGAGGGCCGGTGGTGGGCCACGTCGTGCTCGGGGAAGAAGTGGGGGTCCCGTGCGGCGACGACGCCGTCGACCGCGAGCCAGCCCGCGTGGCGGTGGTCGGGGTGGAGGCGGTACCGCTTCCAGGGGTCGTGGCCGAGCACCACGTCGGGGCGCAGCCGGCGGATCCACTCGGCGACCTGGGCCCGCTGGACGAGGCCGGCCTCGAGCTCGCCGTCGGGCCAGCCGAGGAACACGACCTCGCCGGTCGCACCGAGGGCGGCGGCGGCCGCACGCTGCTCCCGCTGGCGGAGAGCGACGAGGGCGTCGAGGTCGTCCTCGGGCTCCCAGGAGCCCTTCGAGCCGTCGGTGCAGATCAGGTGGCTCACCTCGCACCCGTCGGCGGCCCACTTGGCGAGCGTGGCGCCGCACTGGAACTCGACGTCGTCGGGGTGGGCGGCGATGGCCAGGGCGCGGCGGGGCGTGCCCGTCGGGTCGGTCACGAGCCGCGGACCGCCATGCCGGCGGGGATGCCGAGCTCGGCGGGCAGGTCGAGGTCGCCGGGGACGTCGACGTCCCAGCCGAGGCGCTCCTCGCGCACGATGCGGTGGGGGAGCCCCAGGCGGACGGCCTCGTCGAGGTGGCGTCGGAACGAGCCGGCGCCGTAGGAGAAGGTGAACCCCACGCCGGCGGGGACGCAGATGACGTTCGTGCCGTCCTCGCGCCGATCCGGGACCAGCGTGACGCCCTCGGCCTCGGCCACCCATGCGAGGTCGACGGCGAGCGGCAGGTCGGCGTGGGCGACGATCACGCGCTCGACGCCACGGGCGGCGTAGCGCTCGACGCCGTCGGCCACGGCGCCGTTCAGGCCCCGCTCCGGGCGCCAGAACACCTCGGCGCCCACCGACCGGGCCCAGTCGGCGACCTCGGGGTGGTCGCACACGACCGCGACGGGCAGCGGTGCGGCGGCGGCGACGACGATGCCGGCCATGGTGCGGGCCAGCGCGGCACGGGTGGCCTCGTCGAGCGCAGGGGCGAGCCGGACCTTCGCCTCGGCGAACGACTTCACCGGCACGAGTACCCCCGTCAGCGTGCTCATCCGACGCGAGCGTACAGTCGGCACATGGAGATCCGTGTCGCCGTGGTCGGCGCAGGGTCCTGGGGGACGACCGTCGCGCACCTGATCTGCGCGCACGCGCCGACGATCCTCTGGGCCCGCGAGGAGGCGGTCGCCGAGCAGATCGACCGCGAGCACCGCAACCTGCGCTACCTCCCCGACCACCCGCTGCACGCCGACCTCCGCGCCACGTCCTCGATGGCGGAGGCCGTGGGCGGGGCCGACCTCGTGGTGATGGGTGTGCCGTCGCACGGCTTCCGGTCGACGATGGAGCAGGTGGCCGAGCACCTGCGCCCGTGGGTGCCCGTCATCAGCCTGACCAAGGGCCTGGAGCAGTCGACGCGGCTGCGGATGAGCCAGGTGGTGGCCGAGGTGGCGCCCGGCCACCCCGTCGGCGTCCTCACCGGCCCCAACCTGGCGAAGGAGATCCTCGCCGGCCACGCCGCCGCCACCGTGGTGGCGATGGCCGACGTGTCGATGGCCGAGGCGCTCCAGCCGATCTTCGGGGCCGACAACCTGCGGGTCTACACGAACACCGACGTCGTCGGGGCCGAGATGGGCGGCGCGCTGAAGAACGTCATCGCCATCGCCTCGGGGATCGCGGACGGCATCGGCGCGAGCGACAACACCCGTGCCGCGGTGATCACCCGGGGCCTGGCCGAGCTGACCCGCCTCGGTGTGGCCATGGGTGGCGAGCCGATGACCTTCGCCGGCCTGGCGGGCATGGGCGACCTCATCGCCACGTGCATCAGCCCCCAGAGCCGCAACCGCCACGTCGGCGAACAGCTCGGCCGGGGCCGGTCGCTCGAGGACGTCGTCGCGGAGATGGACATGGTCGCCGAGGGGGTGAAGGCGGCGCCCGTCGCGGTCGAGCTGGCCGAGGAGCACGGCGTCGAGATGCCGATCGCCCGCAGCGTGGCGTCGGTCTGCGCGGGGGAGCAGACGGCGATCGAGGCCTACCGGTCACTCCTCGCCCGCAGCCGGCGGCCGGAGGTGTACGGGCTCGACCCGGGCGGGCGCTGACCAGCGGATTCGGGCCCACGGAGGACCGTCGGTAGCATCGTCGGTCTCATGCCTCGCGCCACTCGTCCCGCCGCCTCCGACGCCCTCGCCCGACGGCTCGCCGAGCGGGCGGGGGACTGGGTCCTGCCGTTCTGGCTCGAGCGCCAGACCGACCCGGGCGGCCCCGACGCCACGCCCGCGGTCGAGCGGGTCGCGAACGTCACGCACCGCGAGCGCATCCCCGTGGGGACCCTCGGCTCGGCGCACGTCGCCACCGTCGATCCTCGGGGGCTCGTGACGCCGCACCCGGGCGGCTGGTCGCTCGACTGGTGGGTCGGCGCCGACGACCGCTGGCACGTGCCGTGCC
Organism: Actinomarinicola tropica; assembly: GCF_009650215.1. Classification (GTDB taxonomy): domain Bacteria; phylum Actinomycetota; class Acidimicrobiia; order Acidimicrobiales; family SKKL01; genus Actinomarinicola; species Actinomarinicola tropica. The sequence goes on from NZ_CP045851.1 coordinate 1,250,497, forward strand.
GCGAGGTGGCCGTCCGCCAGTCCCGCCTCGAGGGTGCGCCGGTCGTCGAGACGGCCATGCGCGTGCCTGGCGGCGACGTGGTGCACCGGGCCTGGGCGTTCAACGACGCGGCGGTCGGCGACGTGCTCGCGGTCGAGGTCGAGAACGCGACGCGGGTGCCGGTGGCGCTCGCCCTGTCCGTGCGGCCCTACGGACCCGACGGTGCCGTGGCCGTGGGCTCGATCGAGGTGCGGGAGGACCGGTTGCTCGTCGACGGGCGCCTGGCCGCCTGGCTGCCGAGGCCCGCGGCGCGGCTCGCCGGCGGGTCGTGGTCCGACGGGGACGCGGCGCAGGTGGTGCTCGCCGGCGACGCACCGGCCGCGACCCAGCTCACGGTGCGGTGCGACGACGGCCTGGCCCAGGTGGCCATGGTCGTCCCGCTCGCCCACACCGCGACGGTGCGGCTGCTGCTGCCGCTCGACGTGGTCGACCCGTCCGGCCCCGGGCCGACGGCCGTCCCGCCGCCCGACGCCGTGGCGCGCGGCTGGCGGACCCACGCCGACCGTGGCACGCGCGTCGAGATCCCCGACGCCGAGGTCGCGGCCACGTTCGCCGCGGCCCGGGCGGACCTCCTCCTCGCGAGCACCGGTCGCTCCCTGTCGGCCCCGGCCGGGACCCGGACGACGGCGACGGTGGTCCGCGCCCTCGACCGCTGCGGCCTCCACGACGAAGCCGATGCGATCGTCGCGTCCCTCCCGGACGGTCAGGGGCCGGGCGGGCGGCTCGGCGGCGCCGACCCGGACCCGACGGCCACCGGCGCGGCGTTGGCGGCCGCGGGGTGGCACTGGCAGCTGGGGCGGGACGACGCCCTGCTCGACGCGGTCGCCGGGCAGGTCGCCGCTGGCGCGCACCACCGGCCGGCGTCCGGTCGGTTCGGTCGGCGCAGCGCCGACCAGCCCGATCCGGCGACGACGGCGTGGCTCGCCCTCGGCAGCCGCCTGGCCGCCGTCGCGCTCGACGGCGTCGGCCAGGCCGACGCCGCGGCCGAGATCCGCCGGCGCGCCGCCGACCTCACCGTCGACGCCGCCACGCTCCCGGTGGCCGATGCCGTCGTGCTGGCGGCGCTCGGCGCCGTCGACGGGCCACCGTCCGCCACCGACGTGCTCGATGTCCACGACGGGGCGGTGGTCGCCCGGACGTTCGGGGCCGCGCTGTCGCCGGAGCTGACGGCGCGTCGCGCCCAGGTGGCGTTGCGACGTGGCGACCGCGCTGCGCGGGAGCACCTGCGGTGGTTGGTCGACGCCGCTGGTCCCCGCCGCGGCTGGCCCGAGCTCGTCCACCCCCGCAGCGGTGGAGGTGCCGCGGGCGCCGGGTGGTCGGTCGGGGCGACCGCCGCGGTCGTCGACCTGGTGCTCGACCTGTTCGCCGTCGCCGTCGACGACGGGCTGCTGCTGTGCCCGGTGCTGCCCGACGCCTGGCTGGGGGCGGGGTTCGAGGTGCACGGGCTGCCCACGGACCACGGTCGTCTGTCCTACGCCGTGCGCTGGCACGGCGAGCGCCCCGCCCTCCTGTGGGAGCTGGAGCGCCACGCCGACGGTCCGGTCACGCTGCGGTCGCCCGGCCTCGATCCCGACTGGTCGACCACCGAGGTCCGTGGCGAGGCGCTCCTGGCCGTGCCGCCCCACGTCGAGGTCCCGGCGACGGCACCTGCCGCGGAACCGGTCGACCCGGGTCCGGCCGAGGGTCAGTCGTTCGGCTGATCCCCGGACCGGGGGTCGAGCGAGAGGGTGGCGATCCGTCCGGCGGGGAGCGTGAACGTGCCGTCGACCCGTTCGAGCACCTGGCCGCGCAGGTCCTCGATCCACGCCGCCCGGTCGCCGAGGTCGACCTCCGTCGCCTCGGTCCACGGGTTGACCACCCGGACCCGGGTGCGCTCCGCCCCGCCGAGGACCGCGGACACCTCCGCCCCGGACGTCGACAGCAGCTGGTGGCGATCGGGGAGGTGCCCGCCGCCGTCGCCGCGGGCGACGAGCAGCGGGACGAGCACGTCGTCGGCCATGACGTAGGGGTCGACGTCGGCGGCGCTCACGGCCCAGTGCAGCTCGTGGCGGCCCTGCACCTGCGCGCCGGGGGTCTCGACCACCGGTCCGGCCGGGAGCGGCCGGTAGGCCATCGGTGGGCGCGACAGCCATCCGGTGCAGCGCAGGAGCGTCAGCGCGAGCGTGCGAGCCCGGGCGTCGGGCGCTGCGGGGTCGCCGTCGACGTCGACCAGCTCGTACTCGAGCAGCCCCTCGTGGACGACGGTGAGGCCGCCGGCGCGCACGAACCGGCGTGAGGGGAAGGTCGGGATGCCGCGCTCGGTGGGGCCGCCCTCGGCGGTGAGGCCCCGCTCGACGACCGCGAACGCGCACTCGGCCTGGGAGGTCGCCGCCGGTTCGGGCAGGGGGAGGTGGACGCGGAGGCGGTGGTCGCGGCTGCGGTTCTCCAGCGAGGTGGCGATGCGGACGAATCGCTCCCCGGCGCGCAGCTCCAGGGTCGTGCGCAACGCTGTCGGGACCTCGCCGACGCGCGCGCCGTCGTCGATCCGCTCCGGCCACGGGTAGCGGGCGTCGATCGCCACGCGCGCCCGCAGCGGACCACGCTCGAGCACCTCGACGACGACCTCGGTGGGCGCGTCGACCACCGACTGCCGGGCGGGCGGCGAGTAGTTGTAGGTGTCGCCCTCGTCCCCGTCGTCGACCAGGCGGCCGAGGCCCCGGTGGCCGTCCAGCGCGAACGTGCCGTCGGCGGGGTCGATCTCGACGACGACGGACCCGTTCGACAGGAGAAGCCCGTCGGCGGCCACCGTGACCGGGTCGACGTCGCCACGGGGCGACCACGGCGCCCAGGCGAGGCCGGGCACCTCGGGGGTGCGGACGAGGGCGCGGTGGCGGGGTGGCTGCTCGACCCAGATGCGGACCTCGGCGTCGGGGTCGGCCGCAGCGAGCGAGGTGAGCTGGCGGGCGACCCAGCCGTAGGTCGGCGCCGACCGGTTGGCCGGATCGGCGTGGATCGTGACGTCGAGCGTCCCGTCGGCGGCCTCGTCGATCTCGACGCCGTGGACGCCGAGGTGGATGTCGAGCTCCCGCTCGACGACGGTCGGGGCGTCGGCCCGGGTGACGCGGAGGGCGAGCGAACGGGCCGGCACCTCGTCGAGCACCTGGAGGCGGGGATCGTCGTCGGGAGCCGTCCCCGGCAGGTCGAGCTCGACCAGTCCCGCGCGCGGTCGGGCGACGGTGTTGACGACGACCACCCCGGGCGCGGCCAGGGCCTGGCCGATGGCGTGGAGCCCGGCGTCGACGACGGCGTGGGCCACGTCGGTGGCCTCGCGCAGACGGACGAGGACGGCGTCGACGACCGGATCGATCGAGCACGCGCAGATCGAGTCGTGCGCGGAGCTGAGGATCACCTCGTGCCAGGCGAGCTCGAGCAGCGTGCGGGGCCACGGCGCCAGGCCGGCGTCCTCGACGAGCGCCGCGAGCGGCTCCGCGAGGCGCTCGAGCCCCCGCTCGGCGCGGGCCGCCGCCTGCTTCACGTCGACCCGGTTGGAGGCCACGCCCATGAGGAGGTTGGCGCGGGAGCCGGAGCGCAGCTCGCCCTCCCAGGTGGGAAGACCCTCGGTGGGCGCGGCGGCCAGGTGGTCGGAGAGGGACCGCACGACCAGCTGGTAGTCGTCCTGGAGCTCGTTCGCCGCGGCGACGACCGCGCCGAGCGTCGGGAACGGCACCTGGTGGTCCGTCCCGTTCATCCAGAGCACCGGCGCGTCACCGATGAGCGCGCGGTGGGTCTCGTCGAACTCGCGGATGCGCTCGACCAGGTCCTTCGCGTCGTCGGGGAGGGCGGCGCCGTTGCCGTAGCCCTGCGGCGTGTACTCCGCCCGGACCGTGGACCCGTCGGGTGCCCGCCACCAGAACCCGGTGCGGTCGACCGCGGAGGGCGTCCCGCGCCAGACGACGGCGTGCTCGAGCCCGAACTGGCGCAGGATCTGTGGCATCTGGGCCACGTGGCCGAACATGTCGGGCAGGTAGCCCACCTCCATGGCCCCGCCGAAGTGGTCGGCCCGGCGCCGGCCGGCCTGGAGGTTGCGCACGATCGTCTCGCCGGACACGAGGAACTCGTCCATCAGCACGTACCACGGGCCCATCGCGACGCGACCGGTGGCGGCCAGGCGCTGGAGCACGGGCTCGGCCTCGGGGCGGATCGCCAGGTGGTCGTCGACCACGGCCATCTGCCCGTCGAGCAGGAAGTGGGCGTAGGACGGGTCCCGCTCGAGGCGGGGGAGCAGCTCGTCGAGCAGGCCCACGAGCTTGGCCCGGAAGGTCTGGAAGGGCAGGTACCACTCCCGATCCCAGTGGGTGTGCGGGACGACCGAGACCTGACGTGCCATGGGGCGAGCGTAGGCTCGGGGGCCGTGAAGGTCGCGTTCGGCACCGACGAGGTCACCCCGCTGACCGCGGCGATCGTCGAGCGCCTGCGCGCCGGAGGCCACGAGGTCGACGTCGTCGCCGACGGGGCGCCGTGGGTGGAGACCGGGCGGCGGGTCGGTGACGCGGTCGCCTCGGGCGCCGCCGAGCGGGGCGTCGTCTGCTGCTACACGGGCACCGGCGTGTCGATCGCCGCGAACAAGGTGCCGGGCGTGCGCGCCGCGCTGTGCACCGACGCCGCCACGGCGGCAGGTGCCCGTCGCTGGAACGACGCCAACGTCCTGGCGCTCGGCCTGCGGCTCACCTCGGAGGAGGTCGCCGGCGAGCTGCTCGACGCCTTCTTCGGCACCGAGCCCGACGCCGACGAGCTCGACGCCGTCGCCGCCATCGAGCCGCCGCGGTGACCGCCACCACCGCGCCCCGCCTGCGCAAGGCGATCCGCTCGGGTGCCCCGACCCTCGCGGTCGAGCGGGAGATGTGGGCCGCGGGGCACGACGTCGTCGTCGGCGTCGACGAGGTGGGACGAGGTGCCTGGGCCGGCCCGCTGACCGTCGGGGCCGCCGTCGTCCCGAAGGACCGCCGGGTCTACAAGATCCGCGACTCGAAGGCGCTCACCGAGCCGGAGCGCGAGGCGCTCTTCGACCGCATCGCCGGGTGGTGCGTCACGTGGGCGGTGGGCCACGTCTGGCCCGACGAGTGCGACGCGCTCGGGATGTCGGAGGCCCAGCGGCTCGCGGCCCGGCGGGCCATCGAGGGGCTCGGCGTGGCGCCCGACCAGGTGCTCATCGACGGCAACTGGGACTTCGTCGGCGGCGGTCGCACCCGCAAGATCGTCAAGGGCGACGCGACCTGCCTGTCGATCGCCGCGGCGTCGATCCTCGCCAAGGTCAGCCGCGACCGGCTGATGCGGGCCGAGGCGCCGTCGTTCCCGGGCTACGACTTCGAGGCCAACAAGGGATACCCGTGCCCCCGCCACAAGCTGGCCCTCGCCGGCTACGGGCCGACGTCGATCCACCGCCGCAGCTGGGCGTTCATGGACGGCCTCTGCTGGTCGGGCATCCGACGCGTGGAGCCGGCCACCGCCCAGGGGCGCCTGTTCGACTGAGGGCAGCTCGCGTTTCGACGGGTCCGAGGGGGGAGCGGTACCGTCCGGGGGCATGGCACCTTCCGCTCCGGTCCCCGGTTGGTGGCAGCGGACCTGGCCGCTGGTCGCCCTCGGCACGCTGAGCATCGCCATGTGGATCGGGCGGATCCGCAACGTCGTCGGCGACGACGCCCTCTCCGGGTTCGGACGTTCGTTCCGCCTCGGGTTGGCCCTGTCGTTCGTCCTGATGGGGGTCGCGCTGCTCACCGCCTGCTGGTCGGGGCGCCGGAACCGCAACTGGCGCGAGGCCGCCCACCGGGCCGACGACGGCTGGCGCGCCGGCGCCGGCGTGCCGGAGTGGGGTCGCACGGTCGCCACGCTCCTCGTCGCCTGGACGACGGTCGTCTGGCTCGTCCAGGGCATCGGCATCCTCGTCGATCCGCACCACGACGCCGGGTTCAAGGTGGTCCACACCGTCTTGATGCTCGGCTCCCTCGTGGTCGCGGGGTTCGGTGCATGGGGGCTGCGTCGCAGCTGGCCGGTGGCGCCGCCGTCGCGTCCGGCGATGTCGGGCTGAGCGAGGTCCCGGACTACCATCCGGCCCACCATGGGTCAGCCGATCAGCGTCATCGAGAAGCCGTCGAGCGTTCCGGGCACGGTCCGCTTCGAGATCAACCGCAACCTCACCGGGATGGGCCACGAGCGCTACGTCGCCGGCACCCCGGTGGAGGGTGACCGCCCGCCGGACCGCCTGGCCCGGGACCTGCTCGAGCGGGGCGGCATCGACGCCGTCCACATCTACAACAACGTGATCACCATCGAGCTCGACGAGCACCGCGACGCCTCGGGTCTGAAGGAGATCATCGAGGGGCTGTACATCTACTACCGCCCCGGCGTCGAGGTCGTCGTCCCCGAGGGCGCCGAGGGCTGACCCCCGCCCCGCTTGCGGGTGTCGAACGTGTGTTCGATACTCGCGCGGTGGCCGTCACCGACCCGCTCGCCGAGCCCACCGCCGAGGTCCAGGAGCGCCTGGCCCGACTGCGCGCGCTCGACGAGCGCGTCCGCCCGGTCACCCTCGCCGATCGCCAGGTCCTGCCCGTGGTCGACGCCCTGGCGCCGGTCCTGCCCGGCGGGGGTCTGCGGCGGGGCAGCGTCGTCGCCCTCCGGGCCGACGGCGAGGGAGGGGCGGCCACGTCGCTCGCCCTGGCGGCCGTCGCCGAGGCGTCGGGCCAGGGGTCGTGGGTGGCGGTGGTCGGCCTGCCCACGCTGGGGCTCGTCGCCGCCGCCGAGCTGGGTGTGGCCCTCGACCGCCTGGCCGTGGTCGCCACCCCGGACCGTGGCCGGTGGTCCCAGGTCGTGGCGGCCCTCGTGGACGCCGTCGACCTCGTCGTCATCGGTCCCACGCGGGTCCGGCCGGGCGACGCGCGGCGGTTGGAGGCCCGGGCCCGCGAGCGCGGCGCCGTGCTCCTGCCGATCGGGGTCGACTGGCCGACCGAGCCGGACCTGACCCTCACCGTCGACGCCGGGCGGTGGGAGGGGATCGGCCGGGGCCACGGCCACCTCCGCGCCCGGCGGGTGCGGCTGCGGGCCGAAGGGCGGCGCGACGCGGCCCGGCCCCGGACCACCGAGGTGTGGCTCCCGGCGGAGGGCGGTGGCGTGGCGGCGCTCGAACCCTCGACCGTGCGGGCCCTGCGCCCGGTGCGGTGAGGCGCTGGTGACCCGGGCCACCCGCACCACGGTCGTGTGGTGCCTCGACTGGCCGGTCGTGGCCGCCGGCGTGGCGCCCGACGAGCCGGGCGCCGTCCTGCACGCCAACCGGGTCGTGGCCGCGTCGCCGGCGGCGCGTGCGCTCGGGGTGGCGCGGGGGCAGCGGCGGCGGGAGGCCCAGTCCCGCTGCCCCGAGCTGACGGTCCACGACCACGACCCGGCGCGGGACGCCCGGGCCTTCGAGCCGGTGGTCGCCGCCGTCGAGCAGATCACGCCGTTCATCGAGATCTCCCGGCCCGGGCTCTGCGCCTTCGCCACCCGCGGCCCCTCCCGCTACCACGGGGGCGACGACGCCCTCATCGACGTGGTGGAGGCCGCCGTCGCCGCGGTCCTCGACGAGCGCGGCGAGGTGCGGGTGGGCACCGCCGACGGCCCCTTCGCCGCCGGCATCGCCGCCCGCCGTCGTCGCCGCGCCGCCCGCCTGGTCCCGCCCGGCGGGTCGCCCGCGTTCCTCGCGCCGCTGCCGGTCGCGCTGCTCGACGCCCCCGCCCTGGTCGACGTGCTCGAGCGCCTCGGGCTGCGCACGCTCGGCAGCCTCGCCGCCCTGCCCCGGTCCGACGTGGTCGCGCGCTTCGGCGTCGACGGCGAGCGGGCCCACCGGCTCGCCGCGGGGCTCGAGGAGCGACCGCCCGACGCGCGGCCGGTGCCGCCCTCGTTCGAAGCCGCCGCCGAGCTCGACCCGCCCGTCGAACGGGTGGACCACGCGGCGTTCGTCGCCAAGTCGCTGGCCGACGAGCTCCACGACCGCCTGGACGGGGTCGGGTTGGCGTGCTCGCTGCTCGCGATCCGCGCCGAGACCGAGCACGGCGAGGTGCTGGAGCGCCGTTGGCGACACGAGGGTGCCCTGTCCGCCGGGGCGATCGCCGATCGGGTCCGCTGGCAGCTCGACGGGTGGCTCACCGGCTCGGCGGTCGCTCGCCCCACCGCGGGCATCACCCGGTTGGCCCTCGCGCCCGAGGAGGTCCGGGTGGCCGCCGGGCGCCAGCTCGGCTTCTGGGGCGGGCAGTCGGCCGAGGGGGAGCGGGCGGCGCGGGCCCTGGCCCGGGTGCAGGCGATGCTCGGGCCCGAGGCGGTCCGGGTGCCCGAGTGGCGTGGCGGCCGTGATCCGGCCCGGCAGGTGGCCCTCGTCCCGGCGGCGTCGGTCGACCTCACCTCGCCCCGACCCGCCACCGACCCGTCCTGGGTGGAGGCCCCCTGGCCCGGACGGCTGCCGCCCCCCGCCCCGGCCACGGTGCTCACCGACCTCCCGCGGGGGATCGAGGTGGTCGACGCCGAGGGGCGGTCGGTGGGGGTGAGCGGGCGGGGCCTCGTCACCGCGCCCCCGTCACGGGTGGGTGTCCGTCGTCGGCGCGGGCCCGAGGCCGAGCCCGAGTGGCGCGACGTCGTCGGGTGGGCCGGCCCGTGGCCGGTCGACGAGCGGTGGTGGGACGAGGCGGGGCACCGCCGGCGAGCCCGCTTCCAGGTGGTCGTCGAGGGGGGCGCGGCGTGGCTGCTCGTGCTCGAGGGTGGCCGCTGGTCGATCGAGGCGGTCTACGACTGATCGCCGGCGGCGGCCTCGACGAGCCAGTCGAAGAGGCGGCTGTGGGGCTCGTGGCCCGCCAGCAGCTCGGGGTGCCACTGCACGGCGAGCACCTCCGGGTGGCCGTCGACCGCGATCGACTCGACCACGCCGTGCTCGTCGCGGCCCACCACCTCGACGCCGGTGCCCGGGCGGGCCACCGCCTGGTGGTGCAGCGAGTTGACGTGCAGCTCCGTCGTGCCGAGCACCTCGGCGACGCAGCTGCCGGCGGCGAAGGTGATGGCGTGGCCGGGCGCGTCCCACCGCTCGACGTCGCGGTGGACGTCGCCCTGCTCGCCGTCGATGTGCTGCAGGAGCGAGCCGCCGAGCGTCACGTTCAGGACCTGCAGCCCGCGGCAGATGGCGAGGAGCGGGAGCCGGCGGGCGAGCGCCCCCTCGACGACCGCCACCTCCAGGTCGTCGCGGGCGGGGTCGACGCCGTAGGTCTCGGGGTGGCGCTCCTCGCCGTAGCGGGCGGGGTCGACGTCGCCGCCGCCCGGCAGGAGGACGCCGTCGAGCCGGTCGAGCAGCGCCGGCACGGCCGCGGCGGGGGAGGGCGGGAGCATCACGGGGACGCCGCCGGCGCGCGCGACGGCGTCGAGGTAGGACGTGTCGAGCGCTTGCAGCGGGCGGGGGATGCCGAGGATCGCCGGCACGTGGGTGGTCGGGGCGGTGGTGATCCCGATGATCGGTGGACGTGGGTCACGGGTCGCCATCCGGCGGAGGGTAGCGAGGTCGGGGCGGGGGTAGAGCCGGCCGATGCACGACCCCCACATCACCCTCGGCGTGGAGGAGGAGTTCTTCCTCGTCGACCGAGAGTCCGGCGCCCTCGCGTGCCGCACGCCCGAGCTCGTGGAGCAGGCGGGGGAGGCTCTCGGCTCGGTCGTCACGAGCGAGCTCATCCTCTGCCAGATCGAGACGGCGACGCCCGTCTGCGCCACCCTCGACGAGCTGCGGTACGAGCTCGACCGCCAGCGCACCGCTCTGGCCAAGGTCGCCGACGCCCATGGGCTCGGGGTGCTCGCGGCGGGGACGCACCCGGTGTCGGGCTGGCGCGAGCAGGAGGTCGACCAGGAGGTCGTGCGCTACGCCGAGCTCGCCGAGCGCTACCGGCACCTCGCGCACCGCCAGATCATCTGCGGCTGCCACGTCCACCTCGGGCTCGGCGAGCGGTCGGAGGAGATCCGGGTCATGAACCAGCTGCTCGGTTGGCTGCCCACCCTCGTGGCCCTGTCGGCCAGCTCGCCGTTCTGGCAGGGGGCCGACACCGGCTACAGCGCCTACCGCGTCGAGATGTGGGGTGGATGGCCGACGGCGGGGTTCCCGCCGGTCGTCGAGGATCGGGCGGCGTTCGACCGCACCGTCGAGCAGCTCGTCCAGGTCGATGCCATCACCGACGCCTCGAACCTCTACTGGTACGCGCGGCCCTCGCTCCGCCACCCGACCCTCGAGGTGCGGCCCTGCGACACCATGACCGAGCTCGACGACGTGGTCGCGGTGAGCGGGTTGATCCGCGGCATGGCCGCGACGGCGCTCGGCTCCGCCGGGATCTCGGTGCCGCACGAGCGGTCGGTGCTCGACGCCGCCATGTGGCGAGCGGCGCGGTTCGGGCTCGAGGAGCAGCTCGTCGACCCGCTCTTCGTGCGCCTCCGGCCCGCCGCCGAGGTCGTCGAGCACCTGCTCGACTGGGCCCGACCGGGGCTCGAGCAGCACGCCGACGCCGAGCGCGTCGAGGAGGGCACCCGGCGCATCGTGGAGCGTGGCACCGGCGCGGCGCGCCAGCGCGAGGTGCTCGAGCGCACCGGCGACCTGGTGGAGGTCACCCGCTCCCTGTTGCTGTGAGCGGGGGTGCTGCGAGTCCTCAGGCGTAGGCCGCGAACAGCTCCTCGATGGCCACGAACTGGCCGCCCTTCGTGGAGGACATGACGAGGATGGGCGTCGTCACCCCGGCGTCGAACCAGGCCTCGACGCCGTCGCGGACCCGGCCGACGGGGCCCGAGAGCGTGCAGTCGTCGAGCCACCGGTCGGTCATGAGGCCCGGGATCGCCTCGCGGTCCTTGCGCTCGAGCGCGTCCTCGATGGCCGCCATCTCCTCCTCGTAGCCGGCGTCCTTCCAGTAGTTCCGGTAGTTGGGGAGCGCGACGTAGCCGGTGAGCGTCGTGCGGTTGACGGCGCGGGCGGCCTCGACGTCGTCGTCGATCACGGTCGGGATCATGTTGCCGACGAAGAACCCGGCGTCGCGGCGCTCGTCGGGGACGAGCGACAGCGAGTGGCCCATGCGGCTGAGCGACGCGTTCGCCCAGATCGATCCGTCGCCCACCTCGACGGCCAGCTGGACCATCTTGTCCCGCAGCGAGGCGAGGACGATCGGCGGGAGCGCACCGGCCTGGCGCTCGGCGGCCCGCAGGCCCTCGACGTAGCTGCGCACGTCGGACAGCGGGCGCCCGGTGTCGACGCCGAGGCGGCGGGTGACCGGGCCGTGGCTCACACCGATGCCGAGGCGGAACCGGCCGCCGGAGATCTCCTGGATGGTGCCGGCGTGGGTGGCGAGGTCGGAGCTGTGGCGGAGGTAGATCGGCTGGATCGCGGTGCCGATCTCGATGGTGGAGGTGACGTGGGCGATCCCCTGGGAGAGGCCCATGGCGTCACCCATGCTCGGGCAGTAGATGCCCGAGAAGCCTCGACGTTCGATCTCCCGGGCCATGTCGAGGCTGCGCTCCTTCTTGCCGGGGACGGCGACGAGCGAGACGGCGGGCATGCGGGTCACGGGAGGCTCCAGTTCGGTCGGCGTGTCGGGCGACACATCGGACAGTAGGACGTTCGGCCCCACTTGGGTGCCACCGGCGGTCGAAGTCTCATCCGGCCCGGCGGTCCGCCGACCGCAGGCCCCGTGACGCACGGACAGCATCGCCCCGAAGGACACCGGCATGGATGACGACATGATCGACGAGGTGGTCGGCGAGTTCCTCGTCGAGAGCTACGAGGCCCTCGACCAGCTCGACCAGGACCTGCTGGCGCTCGAGGACGACGCGTCCCCGGAGACGCTCGCCGCGATCTTCCGCACGATGCACACGATCAAGGGGACCTGCGGGTTCCTCGGGTTCGCGCACCTGGAGTCGGTCGCCCACGCCGCGGAGAACCTCCTGTCGCCCCTGCGCGACGGCGAGCTCGCGGTCACGCCGGAGATCACGACCGTGCTCCTCAGCGCCGTCGACGCGGTGCGCGCCATGCTCGTCATGATCGAGCGCACCGGCGGCGACGGCGAGTCGGAGCACCCCGAGCTGGTGGCCGAGCTGCAGCGCCTCCAGGACCCCGCCGAGAGCACCCCGCCCCCGCCGCCCCGCGTCGGCGATCTGCTGGTCGAGAAGGCCGGCGTCCGGCCCGAGGACGTCGAGCTGGCCATCAGCGAGCAGGCGCTCGGCGACGAGCGACCCATCGGCGAGATCCTCGTCGACCACGGGGTCGTCGCCGCCGAGGAGGTCGAGGCCGCGCTGAACACCCAGTCGGAGCACAAGGGCGCCGCGCTGTCGGAGTCGACCATCCGCGTCGACGTCCGGCTGCTCGACGACCTGATGAACCTGGTCGGCGAGCTCGTGCTCGCCCGCAACCAGATCGTGCAGCTGTCGGGCGCCGCCGACGACGAGTCCCTCACCGTCCCGGCCCAGCGGCTGAACCACATCACGACCGAGCTGCAGGAGGGTGTCATGCGCACCCGGATGCAGCCGATCGGCAACGTCTGGAACAAGTTCCCCCGCGTCGTCCGCGACCTGGCCCACTCGTTCGGCAAGCAGGTCCAGATCGAGATGGACGGTGCCGACACCGAGCTCGACAAGACGATCGTCGAGGCGATCAAGGACCCCCTCACCCACCTCGTCCGCAACTCGGTCGACCACGGGATCGAGACGCCCGAGCAGCGGCGGGAGCGGGGCAAGTCGCCCGACGGCCGCCTGACCCTGCGCGCCTTCCACGAGGGCGGGCAGGTGATCATCGAGATCGCCGACGACGGTGCCGGCATCGACGTGACCCGCGTCGGCGCCAAGGCCGTCGAGCGCGGGCTCATCACGCCCGACGCCCTCGACTCGATGAGCCAGCGCGAGCTCGTGAACCTCATCTTCCTGCCCGGCTTCTCGACCGCCGAGGTGGTCACGAACGTGTCGGGCCGCGGCGTGGGCATGGACGTCGTGAAGACGAACATCGAGCGCATCGGCGGCACGCTCGACGTGACGACCGAGCGGGGCCAGGGCTCGACCTTCCGCATCAAGATCCCCCTGACGCTCGCGATCATCCCGGCGCTGGTCGTCGGCTGTGGGGAGGAGCGCTTCGCGATCCCGCAGGTGAGCCTCCTCGAGCTGGTGCGCATCGACGGCGCCCGCCTCGGCACCGAGATCGAGTGGATCCACGGCGCGCCGGTGCACCGCCTCCGCGGCCGCCTGCTGCCCGTCGTCGACCTGGCGACGGAGCTGCAGCTCGGCGGCGTCCCGCTCGCCGAGCGCCCTGCCGTGAACATGGTGGTGCTCCAGGCCGACGGGCGCCGGTTCGGCCTCGTCGTCGACGAGATCACCGACACCCAGGAGATCGTCGTCAAGCCGCTCGGGACCCAGGTCAGCGAGCTCGGCGTCTTCGCCGGTGCGACGACCATGGGCGACGGCCGCGTGGCGTTGATCCTCGACGTGCTCGGGTTGGCCCAGCGGGCCCACATCGTCACCGAGGGCGCCGACGGCCTGTCCGACGCGGTCGACGAGCTCGGCACCGACGTGGCCGCCGAGCGCGACACGGTGCTCGTCGTCGACGTCGGCGGCGGTCACCGGGCCGCAGTCGCGCTGTCCACGGTCGCCCGCCTCGAGCAGCTGGCCTGCCGCGACGTCGAGTCGAGCTCGCAGGGCCCGGTCGTGCAGTACCGGGGCGAGCTCCTCCCGCTCGTCCCGCTGGCCGCCGCAGCGGGCATCGGCACCCCCACGCCGATCGCCCGGGGCGAGGAGGGCCTCCTCGAGGTCGTCGTCTGCTCCGGCCCCGGCGGCCAGATCGGCCTCGTCGTCGACCGCATCGTCGACATCGTCGAGGAGAACATCAGCGCCAGCCGCACCGGCGACGCCGCCAACGGGGCGACCTTCGTCGCCGTCGTCGGCGGCCAGGTCACCGACGTGGTGGACGTCGACGCCCTGGTGGGCACCCACGCCCACTCGCGGCCCTACGAGCTGCTCGCGCCGGTCGCGGGCTGAGACGAGGACGAGAGATGCAGTACGGAACCTTCACCCTCGACGGCCTCCTCTTCGGGATCGAGGTCAGCCGGATCCAGGAGGTCATCCGCGCCCAGCAGATGACCCGGGTGCCGCTCGCCGCCTCGGTGATCGGCGGCCTCATCAACCTGCGGGGCGAGATCGTCACCGCTGTCGACCTCCGGCGTCGCCTCGAGCTGCCGCCCCGGGCCGACGGCGTGCCCCCCATGAACGTCGTGGTGCGCACCCGTGACGGCGCCGTGAGCCTCCTCGTCGACGAGATCGGCGACGTGGTCGAGGTGTCGGCCGACTCCTTCGAGGAGCCGCCCGGCACCGTCAGCGGCGTCGCCCTCTCGCTGATCCGCGGCGCCCACAAGCTCGACGGCCGGCTCCTGCTCGTGCTCGACACCGACCGCGCCATCCACGTCTCGGCCCTCCAGCCGGCGTAGCGGACCCCACCCCCCAGCCCACCCACTTAGACACGGGAAAGATCGATGAGCACCACCTCCAGCCACATGACACTCGCCCGCCGCATCGCCCTGGCCCTCGGGGCCATCGGCGTCGTCGTCGTCGTCGCCGGCGCGCTCCTGCTCCAGGGCACGGGCACCGTCCGCGGCGGCGTCGACGAGCTGACCGACCGCCAGCACGTGAAGGATCTCGTCGCCGAGGCCCAGCTGCTGCTGTCCGACTCGCACGTGAACGCGCTGATGCTGGTCGTCACCCAGGACGCCAGCGAGGAGCGCACGGCGGAGCTCACCGCCATCGGCGACCGGATCGACGAGATCGCCGCCGAGCTCGACACGATGGACCACAGCCCCGAGGCCCGCGCCGCGCTCGACACCTTCCTCGGGTACCGGGCGACGCTCGCCGAGAGCACCGAGACCCAGGACGCTCTCCGCGGCGAGGGGAGCGTCGACCTCGGCGCCCTCGTGTCGGCCGACGCCGTCGAGCTCGCCACCCTCACGGTCGAGGCCCTCGACGAGCTGAGCGTCGCCACGGAGGCGTCGGCCCGCGCCGCCGAGGCCGGGGTCGACAGCACCTACGGCGACGTGCGTCGCAACGCGCTGCTCGCCGCCGGTGTGGCCCTCGTGATCGCTGCGCTCGCCGCCTTCTGGTTGACGCGGAGCGTGTCGTCGGCGGTGCGTCGTTCGGCGGAGGCGCTGGGTCGTTCGTCGTCGTCGTTGGGTGCGGTGTCGTCCCAGTTGGGGTCGAACGCGCAGGAGACGGCGGCGCAGGCGGGTGTGGTGTCGGCGGCGGCGGAGCAGGTGTCGGCGAACGTGTCGACGGTGGCGACCGCGGTCGAGGAGTTCGGTGCGTCGATCGGTGAGATCGCGGCGAACGCGAACGAGGCGGCGGGTGTGGCGGCTCGTGCGGTGTCGGCGGCGGAGACGACGAACGCGACGGTGTCGAAGCTGGGTGCGTCCTCGGCGGAGATCGGTGAGGTGATCGAGGTGATCACCTCGATCGCGGAGCAGACGAACCTGTTGGCGTTGAACGCGACGATCGAGGCGGCTCGTGCGGGTGAGGCCGGCAAGGGGTTCGCGGTGGTGGCCAACGAGGTCAAGGAGCTGGCGAAGCAGACGGCGGAGGCGACCGAGGCGATCTCGGGGAAGATCGCGGCGATCCAGACCGATTCGTCGGGTGCGGTGGATGCGATCGCGGAGATCTCCGAGATCATCGATCGGGTCGCGACGTTGCAGACGACGATCGCGTCGGCGGTCGAGGAGCAGACGGCGACGACCAACGAGATCTCGCGGTCGGTGACCGAGGCGGCTCGTGGGTCGGCGGAGATCGCCGAGAACATCACCTCGGTGGCCTCGGCGGCGCGGTCGACGACCGCGGGTGCGGAGTCGACCCATGCCGCGGCCGGCGAGCTGGCCCGGGTCGCCGCCGAGCTGCAGGCCCTCGTCGGCGCCGCCCACAGCACCGACGACACCCCCACCGGACCCACCGCCCCCGAGGCGCCGGTGGCCCGCCCCGACACCGTCGACGAGTGGTCGGCCCCCACCCCCTCCTTCCAGCCCGCCTGAGCGCGGCCCACACCGCAGGCAGGTCACTGACATGGCACACCTCACCATCGGACGACGCATCACCTTGACCCTCGTGGGGCTCGGCGTCGCCGTGCTCATCGCCGGCCTCGTGGTGATCAACGGCACCGCGACCGTCCACGAGCAGACCGAGGCGCTCGCCTCCCAGAAGGACCTGCAGATCCAGGCGGAGGAGATCCAGACGCTCCTCCAGGAGAGCTACGTGTCGATCATGGCCCTGGCCATGGGCATCACGGGCGAGGAGGGCCAGGAGAGCCCGATCGAGGGCATGATCGCCGTCGAGGAGCAGCTCGACGCCATCGCCGCCGAGCTCGACGCGGCCGAGATGAGCCCCGAGGCGCGCGAGCACCTCGACGTCTTCCTCGACTACCGGGCCGAGTCGGCCGCCAGCCGGGCCGAGTGGCTCCCGCTCGTCGAGTCGGGTGACGTGGCCTCCGCGATGCCGATCCTGTTCGCACCGGAGAGCATCGACTCGGCCACCGCGGCCGGCACGTCGCTCGAGGGCTTCGCGTCGGCGATCGACCGCTCGGTCGCCGACCGGCTCGCCGCCTCGAAGGACACCTACAGCGACGTGCGCCGCAACTCGGTGCTCGTCGGTGCCCTCGCGCTGCTGCTCGGCGTGGCCGGCGGGCTGTGGTTGACGCGGAGCGTGTCGTCGGCGGTGCGTCGTTCGGCGGAGGCGCTGGGTCGTTCGTCGTCGTCGTTGGGTGCGGTGTCGTCCCAGTTGGGGTCGAACGCGCAGGAGACGGCGGCGCAGGCGGGTGTGGTGTCGGCGGCGGCGGAGCAGGTGTCGGCGAACGTGTCGACGGTGGCGACCGCGGTCGAGGAGTTCGGTGCGTCGATCGGTGAGATCGCGGCGAACGCGAACGAGGCGGCGGGTGTGGCGGCTCGTGCGGTGTCGGCGGCGGAGACGACGAACGCGACGGTGTCGAAGCTGGGTGCGTCCTCGGCGGAGATCGGTGAGGTGATCGAGGTGATCACCTCGATCGCGGAGCAGACGAACCTGTTGGCGTTGAACGCGACGATCGAGGCGGCTCGTGCGGGTGAGGCCGGCAAGGGGTTCGCGGTGGTGGCCAACGAGGTCAAGGAGCTGGCGAAGCAGACGGCGGAGGCGACCGAGGCGATCTCGGGGAAGATCGCGGCGATCCAGACCGATTCGTCGGGTGCGGTGGATGCGATCGCGGAGATCTCCGAGATCATCGATCGGGTCGCGACGTTGCAGACGACGATCGCGTCGGCGGTCGAGGAGCAGACGGCGACGACCAACGAGATCTCGCGGTCGGTGACCGAGGCGGCTCGTGGGTCGGCGGAGATCGCCGAGAACATCACCTCGGTGGCCTCGGCGGCGCGGTCGACGACCGCGGGTGCGGAGTCGACCCATGCCGCGGCCGGCGAGCTGGCCCGGGTCGCCGCCGAGCTGCAGGCCCTCGTCGGCGCCGCCCACAGCACCGACGACACCCCCACCGGACCCACCGCCCCCGAGGCGGCGACCCCTCATCAGGCGCCCGTGGCGACCGACGAGAGGTGGGCCACACCCACCGGCTTCGACGCCATCGGAGCGGTCGGCCGCTGAGCCGACGCGAGGAGCAGCCATGAGCACCTCAGAGCAGATCGACCATCGGGCCCTCGTCATCGACGATTCGTCGGCGATGCGGATGATCCTCAGCCGGATCATGAAGGGCCTGGGCTTCGAGGTGCACCAGGCCTGCAACGGCGTGGAGGCCCTCTCCCGACTGGACGAGGTCGCGGGCATCCGCGTCGCCCTCGTGGATTGGAACATGCCGGAGATGGACGGAGTGGAGTTCGTGCGCACCGTGCGGGCCCGAGGGGATCGTCAGCTGAAGGTGCTGATGGTCACCTCGGAGTCCGACGTCGCACGCATGCAGTCGGCCCTCGAGGCCGGCGCCGACGAGTACGCGATGAAGCCGTTCGACGCCGGGATCATCCGGGACAAGCTCGAGCTGCTCGGGCTGGTCGGCACGTGAGCCCCCAGCTGCCCGGACGTCGCGCCCGCGTCCTCATCACCGACGACGCGGTCGTCGTGCGCCGGTTGGTGTCCGACGTGCTCGACGCCGTCCCGACGATCGACGTGGTCGGCACCGCCCCCAACGGGCGGATCGCCCTCCAGAAGATCCCCCAGCTCGCACCCGACATCGTGATCCTCGACGTCGAGATGCCCGACATGGACGGGATCCAGACGCTCACCGCCATCCGCGAGGAGCACCCCGACCTGCCGGTCGTCATGTTCAGCACGCTCACCGAGCGCGGCGCTTCGATCACCCTCGAGGCGCTGATGCGAGGGGCCAACGACTACGTGACCAAGCCGGCGAACGTCGGCAGCGTCGCCGAGGCGATGGAGCGGGTGCGGGCCGAGCTCGTGCCGAGGATCCATGCCCTCTGCGGCGTCCAGGAGGCGTCCGCCGCCCCACCGGCGCGGACGTCGCCACTCGACGCCCGTCGCATCCGCCGGGGCGCGCTCGGCGCCGACGCACCGGCCGCGACGCCCGCGGCCGCCCCACCGGCCCGGCCCGCCGCCGGCGGCCCGGCCCCCCGGGTCGACCTCGTCGTCATCGGCGTCTCGACCGGAGGACCCAACGCGCTCGCGGCGATGATCCCGGCCCTCCCGGCCGACCTGCCGGTGCCGGTGCTCGTCGTGCAGCACATGCCGCCGATGTTCACGCGGCTGCTCGCCGAGCGCCTCGACGCGCACACGCCGCTGCAGGTCGCCGAGGCCGCAGGTGGCGAGCACCTCGCTGCCGGGCGGTGCTGGATCGCGCCGGGCGACCGCCACCTCGAGGTCGCGGCGGACCCCGCTGGCGGGCTGCGCCTCGTCACCCACGACGGCCCGCGCGAGAACTCGTGCCGTCCGGCGGTCGACGTGCTGTTCCGCTCGGCCGCGGCCACCGTCGGCCGCCACGTGCTCGGGGTCGTCATGACCGGCATGGGCCACGACGGCCTGCGTGGCAGCGACGACCTCGTCGGTGCCGGTGCGCGCGTCATCGCCCAGGACGAGGCCACGAGCGTCGTGTGGGGCATGCCGGGTGCCGTCGTGGAGGCCGGGCTCGCCGAGACCGTGCTCCCGCTCGACCAGATCGCAGGTGCGATCGCCCGCCGCGTGGCCGCCGGTCGCGTCGTGGGTGCCGCCGGAGGCCGCTCGTGACCGTCCCCGCCCCCGCCGTCGGCCGCCCCGTGGCCGCGCCGGCCCGGCCGTCCAGCGTGACCCCGACCGACGTCGCCTTCATCCGGTCGCTCGTCCACGAATCGGCCGCGCTCGTGCTCGAGCCGGGCAAGGAGTACCTGGTCGAGAGCCGTCTGGCGCCCGTCGCTCGCGACGCTGGCTACCCCTCGATCAGCCACATGGTGGCCGCGCTGCGGGGCACGCCCTACGGCCGCACCCACCACGCCATCGTCCAGGCGATGACCACCAACGAGACGTCGTGGTTCCGCGACCGGCACCCCTTCGACGCCCTGGTCACGACGGTCGTGCCGGAGCTGATGGCCCGCCGGGCCGCCGAGCGACGCCTGACGATCTGGTCGGCGGCGTGCTCGACCGGCCAGGAGCCCTACAGCGTGGCGATGCTCCTGCTCGACACGTTCCCCCAGCTCGCCTCGTGGAACCTCACGATCCTCGCCAGCGACCTGGCCGAGGACGCGGTCGCCCAGGGACGGGCCGGCCGGTACAGCCAGCTCGAGGTCAACCGGGGGATGCCGGCCGACATGCTCGTGCGCCACTTCCAGCGCGACGGCGCCCACTGGGTGGTCGCCGACGGCATCCGCCGGATGGTCCGGTTCGGCGTCGTCAACCTCATCGGCCCGTGGCCGGAGATGGCGTCGCCGGACATCGTGATGCTCCGCAACGTGATGATCTACTTCGACCACGCGACCAAGCAACGGCTGCTCGGCCGCATCCGCGAGCGGATGCGCCCCGACGGCTACCTCTTCCTCGGCAACGCCGAGACAACGTTGAACGTCGATGACGGGTTCGTCCGCATCGAACCGACCCGGGCCGGCCTCTACCGGTTGCGGTCCGCGATCCAAGGACAAGGGACATGAACATCGACAGCGACGGCGTGCACCAGATCGTCGAGGAGATCTGGCAGTCCATGCTCGGGCTCGACATCGAGCCCGCCGACCTGCCCGTGGACGACGGCGGCCGGGAGATCTGCGCCGCCGTGCAGATCACCGGCGGCTGGCAGGGCGCCTTCATCATCGAGTGCCCCGAGGCGTCGGCTGTGGCCTTCACCTCGGCGATGCTCGGCTACGAGGAGGGCGAGGAGCCGTCCGAGGGTGAGGTCCACGACGTCGTGGGCGAGCTCGCGAACATGGCGGGCGGCAACCTCAAGGCCATCGTGGGCGAGGAGTCGCGGCTGTCGCTGCCGACGGTGGCGGCGGGCTCCGGGCTCGACCTCAACGTGCTCGGCGCCACCGAGGTCGTGCGGGTCGGCTACACCGCCGGCGGGTCGACCTTCGGCGTCGTCGTCGTCGCCCGCTCCGCCTGAGCGCGGCGCCTCAGGGCCCGACCTGCAGCAGCTCGGGCAGCGGCTCGGCGTGGACCACGCTGAGGTGCTGCACGCAGCGCGTCATCGCGATGTAGAGCAGGCGGGCACCTGCGGCGCCGTCGACGAGGAAGCGCGCCGGCTCGACGACGACCACGGCGTCGAGCTCGAGTCCCTTCGCCGTCGGGGGGTCGAGCACGGCCACCGCGCGGTCGAGGCCTCCACGGTCGGCAGGGCCGGCGTCGACGCCCGCGGCGCGGAGCGCGTCGAGCACCGCCTCCACGTGGGGCTCCGGCGCGATGACGCCGATCGAGGTCCACGTGCCCGACAGGTCGGCGGCGATCTCGGCCACGACGGCGGGGAGCTCCCGGCCGTCGTCGACCCGTGTGAACGTCGGGGGATCGCCGGCGGTGCGCACCGAGCGGGACGGGCGGACGTCGGGCGCAGCGAGGGGTAGCAGGCGCGAGGCGACGTCGAGGACGGGGCCGGGCACCCGGTAGCCCACCTCGAGCTCGATGATGTGGAGTGCGGCGGGCGGCCCGAGGTGGTCGACGACGACGTCCCACCGATCCTGCCCACCCGGCGCCGTCGACTGCGCGAGGTCGCCGAGGATCGTCAGGGAGCCCCCCTGCGCGCGGCGACCGAGCATGCGCAGGGCCATCGCCGAGAGGTCCTGGGCCTCGTCGGCGACGATGTGGCCGTAGGTGGCGCGCACACCCCCGACGAGGGCTTCTGCCTCGTCGAGCAGCGGCACGTCGGCCGTGGTCCACCGCTCGTCGGTGAGCTTCTTCGCCGGCGCCCGGTGGAGCAGGTCGCGCTCCTCGGCGGTGAGGACGTCCCGGGCGACGCGCTCGCGGAGGGTTCGGGTGCCGAGCACCTTGCGCACGAGCTGCCCCGCGCTCGTCGTCGGCCACGTCCGGTTGACGAGCGCCCGGAAGGTGGCGTCGGCCCGTGCATCGCCCTGGAAGTCGGAGCCCGCCGGCGCCTCACCCCGGAACTGGGGGAGGAGCAGCGCCTCGACGCGCCGGGCGAGGAGCGACCGGAACACCTCGCGCGCCGCCGTGTCGTCGAGTCGCCGGGCGCGGGCCGTGGCGAGCGCCTCGGCGACGTCGTCGGCGGTGAGCCGCACGCGCCCCCACGGGAGGTGCAGCTCGGTGTCGCCCGCAGGGGCCGTGATCCCGGCGTCGAGGGCCCGCCGGAGCACCTCCGCCATCCGCGCGTCGCCCTTGAGCGCCGCCACCGCCGCCGGCTCGGTCGCCCGCACCGGGTACCGGGCTCCGAGCAGCCCCTCGATGGTCGTCTGGACCACCGACGTCTCGCCGAGCGACGGCAGCACCGCGGAGATGTAGCGCAGGAAGACCCGGTTCGGGCCCACGACGAGCACCCGTTGCTCCTCGAGGAGCTGGCGGTGCTCGTAGAGGAGGAACGCGGCCCGGTGCAGGCCCACCGCGGTCTTGCCGCTGCCGGGACCGCCCTGCACGATCGTCACCTGCGCGAGCGGCGCGCGGATGATCTCGTCCTGCTCGGCCTGGATCGTGGCGACGATGTCGCGCATCTCACCGGTCCGGGCCCGCTCGAGCTCGGCGAGGAGCGGGTCGGGTACGCCCCCGCCCCCCACCGCGTCGGGGTCGGCGAGGTCCTCCTCCTGCACGGCGACGACCGTGCGGTCCTCCACCGTGAAGCGCCGGCGACGAACGAGCCCGAGCGGGTCGCGCCAGGTCGCGCGGTAGAAGGGCGCGGCCACCGGCGCCCGCCAGTCGACCACGACCGGCTCGCCCGCGGCGTCCTCGACGTGGCGGCGTCCGACGTGGAAGGTCTCGTCGTCCTCGGTGTCGAGGCGGCCGAACGCGAGCGGTGCCCGCCCGTCGAAGGACGCGGCGCGCTTGCGGAGGTGGTAGCGCGCCGCCTCGGAGTCGGTCTCGGTGGCGCCGCCCTCGGCGATGGCGATCATCGAGGCGGTGTGGCGACGCATCGCCTCCAGGCACCGGTGGGCGTGGTCGAGGTGGGCCTGCTCCTCGCGGATGGCGACGAGGTGGGGGTCGGGGTCGTCGGCGGCGTCGGGCGTGGTCATGGCATCTCCTCGCGCGCCGGGGCGCGCGTCGATGGCCTCCCGGACCGGCGGGTGGGAGGGGCGGGAGAGGGTAGCGACCGCGGGCGGACCGCGCTGGCGGTTACCTCAGCGGAGGTCGAAGGCCCGTGCGAGGAACGACGCCATCTGCTGGCGCGTGACCAGTCCCTCGGGGTCGAACCTGCCGTCGCCGACGCCGTTGGTGATCCCGGCGGCACGGATCGCGTTGATGTGGGCCGTGAAGCTCGTGCCCGGGGCGACGTCGACGAAGTGGTTGGTGTGGACCGGCGGGAGCTCGAGCGCGCGTGAGAGGAAGGTCGCCATCTCCTGTCGGGTCACCGGCCCGTCGGGGCAGAACCGGTCGGGCCCGCAGCCGTTGGTGAGCCCGGCCGTGCGCAGCGCCTCGATGTGGGCCGTGTAGCTGGTGCCGGTGGTCACGTCGTCGAAGGTGGTGCGCGACGCCGAGCCGACGGGGAGGCGCAGGGCCCGGGAGAGGAACGTGGCCATCTGGGCCCGGGTGATCGTGTCCTCGGGGCAGAAGCGGGTCGGCGTGCCGCAGCCGGTCGTGAGTCCGGCGCGCTCGAGGCGGTAGATGTCGTCGTGGTGGCTCGTGGGCCGCACGTCGGTGAAGTAGCCGGTGACCGGTCCACCCGAGTGGCGCCCGAGCGGGGCGAGCTCGTCGACGGGTGCCGACGTGTGCCGGATCACCGCGGCGAGGCGGTGACCGGACTCGTAGAACATGTGCAGCCGGCCGTCCTCGACGAGCAGGTGGGGCGCCGCGACCCGGTCGGTCTCGTCGTGGAGCACGCCGAGGTGCTGCTCCTGGTCGAACTGCTCGCCGACGTCGGTCACGTGGATGTTCCCCGATGCGCCGTGGTACACGACGAGGTTGCGGCCCTGCCACCGCAGCAGGGTCGCCGAGCTGATGCGGGTGCCCTCGTTGCCGCTCGGGTGCACGAGCACCTCGGGCTGCACGTCCCAGTCCCGCCCGTCGTCGGAGACGGCGTAGCGGATCCGCAGGATCCCGCTGCCCATGCGCTCCTCGGTGAAGAGCATGACGTAGCGGTTCCCGAGACGGGGGATCTCGTGCTCGAACACGCGGGAGTACGACGCGGCGTGCGACCCGCTCGGGGCGGACACGACGACGCCCTCGTGGGTCCAGGTGATGCCGTCGGGCGACGTGGCGAGGCGGGTCACGTCGTTCTCGCCGTGGAAGTACATGAAGAAGAGCTGCTCGTCCTCGACCCAGATCACGTGGGGGGTCGAGGTGTGCGACACGTTCACGCCGTTCGGGAACACCGGGTTGCCCGGGTACGGCGTCCAGGGGCCCTCGAGCGAGTCGGCGAGGAAGAGGCTCATGCCGCCCGGGGAGTCGTGGGGGGCGGTGTAGAGGTGGTAGCGGGCGAGCGGCGCGTCGAGCGCGCCGTCGACGCGGATCACCCCCGGGAAGATCCACTCGTCGGTGGGGTTCCAGGGCACCTGGTGCGGCGCGAAGACCGGCGCGCCGGGCGGCAGGTCGGGCATCTCGATCGACTGGGCACCCGCCGTCTGGCCCCCGGAGGACACGGATGCCGCGAGCACGGCGAGGGCGGCGCAGGCGCGCGCGAGGACACGTCTCACCCCTCCAGCATCGACCATCGCGGCCCCCGACTGAAACCGCGGGCGCTCAGGCGACGGCGCTGCGGTCCCGACCGGCGCCCTTTGCGGCGTAGAGGGCCCCGTCCGCCCGTCGGATGAGCTCCTCGCTGCGGCGGCGCCGTTCGTCCCTCGACGGCTCGGCCCGCAGCGTCCCGTCGTCGGACGCGATCCCGGCGGAGAAGGTGACCCCGGGCTCCTCGCCGGCCCACGCGCCCCTGATGCGCTCGACCACCCCGTGGGCGTGGTCCGCGCCGGCGTCGAGCAGCAGGCAGAACTCCTCCCCGCCGAACCGACTGACCGTGTCCTCGGGGCGGACGTGCTCGCGGAGCACGCGCGCGAAGCGGTGGAGGAGCTCGTCGCCGGCCAGGTGCCCGCGCTCGTCGTTGATGCGCTTGAAGTGGTCGAGGTCGATCATGACCACCGACCGCGGCGTCTCGCCGTCGTGCTGGTCGAGCAGCCGGTCGAGGACCCGCCGGTTGGCGAGCCCCGTCAGGGGGTCGGTGTGCGAGCTGCGCACCAGCTCGCCGATGTAGCGGTCGCGCTCGCACAGCGGGCCGAGCAGGTCGCCGAGCGGGGCGGTCGCGGTGGGGCGTCGCACGCCGTCGAGCACCAGGCTCACGGGCCCGTGGCGCGACACGCCGAGGGGCAGGATCTCCCGTCGGGGGAGGCGCACCCAGTCGATGTCGTCGCCCGGACCCCATCGGAGGTGCAGGCTCTCGGCCTCGACGAGCCGGAGGATGAGGTGGCGCCCGGCCTGGACGCCGGCGTCGAGCTCCTGGGCGTCGGCGGCGATCCGGGCCAGGTCGCGCAGGTCGTCGGCGCGCTGCTTGGCCTCGTAGACCTGCTCGACGAGGAAGGCGATCGTGGCGACGACGACGCCGGTCGCCCCGGCGAACAGCACGGTGCGGGTGAGGATGTGGTCGCCGGGGACGCCGAGGGCCATCGCGGCGCCGACGTAGCCCGCGCACCCGGCGAGCCACGTGATGGTGAGGTGGGCGAGCGAACGGCGGATCGCGGCCTGGGAGACCATGGCGACGAGGAAGGCGATGCTCGTGGTCGTGGCCGGGTCCTGCGAGGCCACGATCGTGGCGGCGACGGCGGCCGTGGCGAGGAGGTCGGTGGTGACCTGGACAAGCGGGTGAGGGGCCCCCGACCCGGTCGAGAGGCTCCACCACGAGAGAACGGCCACGACGGCGAACAGGCCGAGGGCGATGCCCCCGGCGCGCCAGTCGACGGGCGCGACGCGGGGGAGGACGACCGCGACCATGAAGGCGGGCCCGACGAGCAGGGCGCGCCCGACGATGCCTCGGTGGAGGCGTCGCTCCGTCTCGGCCTCGTCGCGGATCACCGCGGCGTCGTCGGCTGGAACCGGTGGCACGTGAGGGGACCGGATGCCGTTGGGCCGCGCGGCTCAAAGTCGGGTGGCGGGGCAGGCGTCGGATGTCTGATCGAACAGGTGTTCGATACCATGGGCCGATGGGATGGAGGAACCCGCCGGTGCCGTGGGCCACGCTCGAGGAGCGCTGGTCCGACCGTGGGCCCCGGCAGCCCTTCCCCGGCGACGGGTCCGACAGCCCGGCGTGGTCTCGCACCCGCCTCCCGTACGAGCCGCCACCGGTGGAGCGGCACCGGGGCACGGTGCCCTACGCCGAGCTGCACTGCCACTCCAACTTCAGCTTCCTCGACGGCGCGTCCCACCCCGAGGAGCTGGTGGAGGAGGCCGTCCGCCTCGGGCTCGAGGCGCTGGCCATCACCGACCACGACGGGTTCTACGGCGTGGTGCGCACGGCCGAGGCGGCGCGGGCCCACGGGCTGCCGGTCGTGTTCGGCGCCGAGCTCACCCTCGCCCCCGACCTCCGTCCCCAGATGGGCGTGGTCGACCCCGTCGGGGACCACCTCGTCGTCCTCGCCCGCGATCCCACGGGCTACGCCCGCCTGGCCGACGCCATCAGCCAGGCCCAGATGGCGGGGGAGAAGGGGGCGCCGCGCATCGACCTCGACCGGCTGGTCGAGGTCGCCGGTCCGCCCGGCCACTGGGCGGTGCTGACCGGGTGCCGCAAGGGCGCGGTCAACCGGGCGCTGGTCGACGACGGTCCGGCGGCGGCCCGACGAGCGCTCGACGGGCTGGTCGACCGCTTCGGCGCCGAGCACGTGCACGTCGAGCTGTGGGACCACGGCGACCCCCTCGACTCGGCCCGCAACGACGCCCTCGCCGCCCTCGCCGTCGCCGCCGGCGTCGAGCCCGTGGCCACCAACAACGTGCACTACGCCACGCCGGCCCGCCGGCGCCTGGCCGCTGCGCTCGCCGCGGTGCGCGCCCGGCGGTCCCTGGACGAGATCGACGGGTGGCTCCCGCCGGCTGCCGGGGCCCACCTGCGGTCGGGGGCGGAGCAGGCGCGCCGGTTCGCCCGGTACCCCGGTGTCGTCGAGCGGGCGGCCGAGCTCGGGCGGGCCTGCGCGTTCGACCTCTCCCTCGTCGCGCCGCAGCTGCCGCCGTTCCCCTGTCCGCCGGGCCACGACGAGATGTCGTTCCTGCGGCTCCTCACCGAGCGGGGCGCCACCGAGCGCTACGGGTCCCGCGACGCCGAGCGGGTCCCGGGGGCGTGGGTCCAGATCGACCACGAGCTCGCGGTCATCGAGCAGCTC
This sequence comes from Actinomarinicola tropica, assembly GCF_009650215.1. GTDB lineage: Bacteria > Actinomycetota > Acidimicrobiia > Acidimicrobiales > SKKL01 > Actinomarinicola > Actinomarinicola tropica. The sequence continues at coordinate 1,277,460 of NZ_CP045851.1, forward strand.
GGGTTCCCCGGCTACTTCCTCATCGTCTGGGACCTGGTCGAGTTCTGCCGCCGCTCCGACATCCTCTGCCAGGGGCGGGGATCGGCCGCCAACTCCGCGGTCTGCTACGCCCTCGGCGTCACCAAGGCCGACGCGGTGTCCCTCGGGCTGCTCTTCGAGCGGTTCCTGTCCCCGGAGCGGGACGGGCCGCCCGACATCGACATCGACATCGAGAGCGACCGCCGCGAGGAGGTCATCCAGTACGTCTACGCGCGCCACGGTCGCCGTGACGCCGCCCAGGTCTGCAACGTCATCACGTACCGGGCCAAGTCGGCGGTGCGGGACATGGCCAAGGCGCTCGGCCACGCCCCGGGCCAGCAGGACGCCTGGAGCAAGGAGGTCGACCGGTGGGGTCCGGTGCGCTCGTCGGTCGAGGGCGGCACCACCATCCCCGCACCGGTGCTCGAGCTGGCCCAGGAGGTCGAGGACTTCCCCCGCCACCTCGGCATCCACTCCGGGGGGATGGTCATCTGCGACCGACCGGTGGTCGAGGTCTGCCCGGTCGAGTGGGGGCGCATGGAGGGCCGCTCGGTCCTGCAGTGGGACAAGGACGACTGCGCGGCGGTGGGGCTGGTGAAGTTCGACCTGCTCGGCCTCGGGATGCTCACCGCCCTGCACCTCACGCTCGACCTCGTCCGGGAGCACCAGGGCATCGACGTCGACCTCGCCACCCTCCCGCAGGACCCGGAGGTGTACGAGATGCTGTGCCGGGCCGACTCGATCGGCGTCTTCCAGGTCGAGAGCCGGGCCCAGATGGCCACCCTGCCCCGCCTGCGGCCCCGCACCTTCTACGACCTCGTCGTCGAGGTCGCGCTGATCCGCCCGGGTCCGATCCAGGGCGGGTCGGTCCACCCCTACATCCGTCGCCGCAACGGCCAGGAGCCGGTCACCTACCTCCACCCGCTGCTCGAGCCGGCCCTGGCCAAGACCCTCGGCGTGCCCCTGTTCCAGGAGCAGCTCATGCAGATGGCCATCGACGTCGCCGGCTTCTCCCCAGGGGACGCCGACCAGCTGCGCCAGGCCATGGGCTCGAAGCGGAGCCGGGCACGCATGGAGCGCCTCCGCCAGCGCCTCTACGACGGCATGGCCACCCGCGGCATCACCGGCGAGGTCGCCGACGCCATCTACGACAAGCTCGCGGCGTTCGCGAACTTCGGCTTCCCCGAGAGCCACTCGGTGTCGTTCGCCTACCTGGTGTACGCCAGCTCCTGGCTGAAGCGGTACCACCCGGCCGCGTTCTGCGCCGCCCTCCTCGGTGCGCAGCCGATGGGCTTCTACTCGCCGCACTCGCTCGTGCAGGACGCCCGCCGCCACGGCGTGGTCGTGCACACCCCCGACGTCAACGCCTCCCGGGTGCTGGCCACGCTCGAGGGCCCTGCGGGCGGGGTCGCCCCGCCCGGCACCCCTCCGGCCGAGTGGGGTGCGGGCGGACCCGAGGTCCGGCTCGGGCTGGCGTCGGTCCGCGGGATGGGCCAGGACGCCGCCGAGCGACTGGTCGCGAGCCGCACCACCGACGGCCCCTTCCGGTCGCCCGAGGACCTCGCCCGACGCACCGCCCTGCCCGGACCGGTGCTCGAGGCCCTCGCCACCGCGGGGGCGTTCGGTTGCTTCGGCCTCGACCGCCGGCGCGCGCTGTGGGCGGCCGGGGCCGTGGCCGACGTCCGCGACGACCGCCTGGAGGGCGTGCTCACCGGGGTCGAGGCCCCACGGCTGCCGGGCATGGACGACCAGGAGACGGCGATGGCCGACCTGTGGGCCACCGGTGTCGCCCCCGACGGGCACCCGACCCGCTTCGTCCGTCCCCGGCTCGACGAGCTCGGCGTCGTCACCGCCGCGGAGCTGGCCCGGATCGAGCACGGCACCCGGGTGCTCATCGGCGGGGTGGTCACCCACCGCCAGCGCCCGGCGACGGCGTCGGGCATCACGTTCGTCAACATCGAGGACGAGACCGGCCTGGTCAACGTGGTGGTGTCGGTGGGGTGCTGGTCGCGCTACCGCACGGTCGCCCGCACGGCACCGGCCATGCTGGTCCGCGGTCGCCTGGAGCGGGGCGACGGCGGCGTCATCAACGTGGTGGCCGAGCGGCTCGATCCGCTGCCGGTCGCCGCCGGTGCGCGGTCCCGCGACTTCAGGTGAGCCAGGCCACCGCGGCCACGGTGCCCTCGATGGCGACCCCGCGGGTGGCCACGCGCCCGAGCCCCTCGCCGGACACCCGCTCCTCGGCGTCGCCGGGTGCGACCCGGAACGTCCGCAGGTCCCGCTGCAAGCCCTCCCCGCTGAGCTTCACCACCGCCTCCTTGCGCACCCACACGGCGAGGAACCGCTCGAGCTGGCCCTCGCCCTCGCCGATCCAGCGGACCTCGTCGGGATGGAAGAGGTCGCGCGCGATGTCGGCGGCCTCGGGCACCGGGGCCCGGGCCTCGACGTCGACCCCCACCGGGCCGTCCGCCAGCGCCACCAATCCGATGTCGCCGGAGCTGCTGGTCGACGGGCGAGCCGTCCGTCCGTCGTCGGTGTGGACGACGAGCCGTCCGTCGATGCGCTCGAGCGCCAGGGACGCCGGCACCACCGCCAGCTCCGTCGCCACGACCTGGCGCAGGACGGCCCGACGGGCGAGCAGCCGGGCCCGTACGTCCCGGTCCATCCGTGGCAGGCGGGCGCGGTCCTCGTCGTCGAGCAGGGCGTGCTGGTCGTCACCGGGGTGCGGTGTGAGGGAGATGCGCCAGAGCCGGACGGGCGCATCCACCGCGACGGGCGTGGCGCGAGGGGTCACGGCTGGCCGTCGAGCAGCTGGCCGATCGCGGTGACCGTCTCGTCCACGTGGGGCGGCAGCAACACGCCGAAGTGGTCGCTCGGCAGGGTGCGCACGATGACGTCGTCGCACCACCTCGACCAACCGAGGTCGTCGCCGACCACGGCTTGGGTGTCGGTGGCGGCCAGGACGGTCAGCGCGCCGTCGTAGCGGCGCCCGCGCAGGCGCAGGAAGCCGCGCTCGTCCTGCTCGTCGCGCACGAGGCGCGCGGCGTGGGGGTCGGGCGGGTCGGACCGCACGGCGGCGCGTGCCGCGCGTGCCTCGGCGCGGGCCGCACGCTCCGTCGCCGGCGACGTCGCCCAGCGGCGGACGCGGTGGAGGGGGTGCTTGCGGCGCTCCCACCCCGTCATGGCGCGCAGGGTGTCGAGCAGCACGAGGCGACCCATCTTGGACCCGAGGTGGCGGGCGGCCTCGAGCGCCACGAGCCCGGAGGCGGAGTGCCCGAGGAGGTGCACGGTGCCGTCGCACGCTCCGGCGATTGCGTCGGCCACGAGGCGCCCCTGGTGGGCGAGGTCGGCACGGCGGACGTGCAGCCGCGGCATGGGTCGGATGAGCAGCCACAGTGGACGGTCCTCGTCGATCGCGCGCAGCACGTGGCGCAGGTAGAGGCTGGTCTCCCCGTCGCGAGCGACGATGACCAGCGGGGCGAGGGAACCCTCGCGCAGGACGGTGATGGAGGCCTCGCCCCTGCTCTCGACCGGCTCGGCGTCCAGCCGGGCCGTCACCACCTGGACCAGGTGGGCGGGAGTGGCGTCCTCCAACAGGTCGGGCAGCTGCACGGTCACCCCCAGGTGCCCGGTGAGCTCGGACACGAGCCGGGCGGCGAGGAGCGAGTGGCCGCCGAGGTCGAAGAAGTTGTCGAACATCCCGACCGGGCGCCCGAGCAACGCCTCCCACACGCCCACGATCGCCCGTTCGAGCGGTGAGGACGGCGGGACGCGCTCGTGGCCGAGGTCGGAGGGCTCGGGCGGCGGCAGCCGGCGACGATCCACCTTCCCCGACGTCGTGAGCGGCATGGCGTCGACGGTGACCACGACCGAGGGCACCATCCACTCGGGGAGCCGGGTGCGGCAGTGCGCCAGGACGTCGTCGCGGAGGTCGTCGGCGACGCCGGGACGTGGCTGCACCCACGCGACGAGCACGGGGGCGCCGGCCACGACCTCGTGGGTCCACGTCGCGGCCCGGAGGACATCGGGGTGGTCGCGGAGGACGGCGTCGACCTCGCCCGGTTCGATCCGGTAGCCCCGCACCTTCAGCTGGTCGTCGGAGCGGCCGTGGAACTCCAGCTCGCCGTCGTCGTTCCAGCGGACGCGGTCGCCCGTGCGGTACCAGCGGCGCCCGTCGATCTCGACGAACCGCGCCGCGGTCTGGGCGGGGTCGCCGATGTAGCCGTCGGCGAGGAGGTGGCCGGCGAGGAGGAGCTCTCCGATCGCCCCGCGGGGCATCGGTCGACCCTCGGCGTCGGCGACGCGCGCGACGGTGCCGAGGACCGGCCGGCCGATCGGCACCAGGCCCTGCTCGACGTCGTCGGCCGTGCAGTCGTGGGCGACCGTCCAGACGGTGCACTCGGTGGGGCCGTACTCGTTCACGAGCCGGACGCCCGGAAGGCGACGCAGGTGGAGGTCGACGAGGGACGGCGGGCAGGCCTCGGCGCCGGTAGTGACCAGGCGGAGGCTCCCGAGGCCGTCCGCCGGTGCCTGGTCGAGGAGCAGCCGCAGGTGCGACGGAACGAGGTCGATCTGGCCCACCCCGTGTTCGTCGATCAGTCGGGCCAGCGACACGGGGTCCAGCCGCTCGTCGTGCCCGGGGGTGACGAGGGTGCCGCCCATGGCGAGGTACCACACGGCGATGCCGAGGGCGGCATCGAACGCCATGTCGTGTCCGAGCAGCGCGACCTGGGGCGCGTCGGCGTAGTGGTCGAGGCGGGCCAGGGTCGAGGCGAGCAACGCCCTGTGGGGCACGACCACGCCCTTCGGCTCGCCGGTGCTGCCCGACGTGAAGAGCACGTAGGCCGGGTCGTCGCCGACGAGCGGGACCGCCTCGACGTGTGGGACGTCATCAGGGCGGGCCAGGCGCTCGGCCATCGACGCCTCGTCGAGGACCGCGGAGGCGTCGACGCGGCGCGCCAGCGCGGCGACCTTCGTGGCCGGTTGGCGGTCGCCGAGCGGGACGGGGACGGCGCCCAGCCACCAGCACGCGAGCAGCGCCTCGACCGCCGGCGCTCGATCGGCGGTGACCAGCACGTGGTCGCCGCGGCCCACCCCGTCGCGAGCCAGCGACGCGGCGAGGCGGCGTGCCCGGTCGCCCAGCTCGCCCCAAGAGGTGGCGGCGCCGGTGTCGATCAGGGCGGCCCGGTCCGGCCGTCCGTCGACGTGCGGCCACACGAGGTCGAGGACGGTGCCGGCGGGCACGGGGCCCTCGTCGCCACCCAGGACCTCGGCATCCCTGCGGTCGCCCGGACCGGGCGCGACCAGGTCGTCGACCGGTGCGTCGAGGTGGTCGGGGAGCCGGGCGACGAGCTCGAGCCAGGCGTCGAGGAGGCGGTCGACGGTCGTCGGCAGCAGGCGACGGGGGTCGTGGTGGACCTCGACGTCGAGCGCACCGTCCTCGGCCGTGGTGCACACCACGTCGAGGTCGGTCAGCACGTGGGGGAGGGAGACGCCGTGGCGAGGGGCCGTGGAGGTGGACACGCGCTGGTTGAGCATGCTGACCATCACGTCGGGAAGCGCGAGCGGCTCGCCGTCGCGGTGGTCGCCGAGCACCGCCTCGACGGGGAGCCAGCCCCACTCGTCGCTCGCGACCACGTCCTCGGCCACCCCGCGGATCACATCGGCCACCGACCGCTCGCCTCGGGCGTCGACCCTGATCGGCACGAAGTTCGTGGTGCACGCCACGACCCGTTCGAGCTCCGGGAGGGGGCGGTTGGCGGTGGCCGTGCCGACGAGGAGGTCCTCGGGCGCGCCGAACCGACGCAGGGTGACGGCGAGCATCGCCGTGAGCGTGCTGAACGGCGACGCCCCGCATCGCCTGCTCACGGCCCCCAGGCTGGCGACGACCCCGGCGTCGAGTCGGCGACGGCGGGCCGCTGCGACGTGGTGGCTGTCACCGGTCAGCCGGCGGTCGTAGGGCAGGACCCCGCCGCGGAGCTCCGCCCCGCGGCGGAGGCGCTCGAGGAACCGTGACGCGGCGGCCGCGCCGTCGCCCTCCGTGCGGTCGTGCAGCCACACCGCGACGTCGACGGCGTCCACCTCCTTCTGGGCCAGGGTCGTGCCGGGATCGAGCGCGAGGGCGACGAGCTCGTCGACGAGCACGTCGACGGCCCAGCCGTCGGCGATCGCGTGGTGGACGACGAGCACCACGTCGACGCCGTCGGCCGCGTCCGCCACGTGGGCACGAACCAGCGGGGCCACGCCGAGGTCGAAGGGGCATCGGCCGAGCTCCCGGGCCCGTGCGTCGGCGTCGGCGTCTGGATCCAGCGGCTCGCAGGGGACGCGCACCTCGCCACGCGGGGCCACGACCTGTTCGAGCCCGTCCGGCCCGAGGCGCAGCGCGGTGCGCAACGACTCGTGGCGATCGGCGAGGAGGTCGAGCGCGCGCTCGACCGAGGACCGGTCCACGCCGTGCAGGTGCACGACCTCGACGAGGTTGCTGCCGCCTGCCCGACCGTCCTCCTGCTCGAGGTACCAGAACGACGTCTGCGCGGGGGTCGCCCGGCCCGTCCACCCGCCGTCCGGATCGCGGGCCACGCGCGCGACGGTCCGATCCGCGCGGGCGGGACGGCGCCGCGCCAGCGACGCGAGGTCGGCGACGGTGGGGTGGTCGCGCAGGTCGCCCGGGTGCAGGTCCACCTGCAGCTGGCGGCGGAGGCGGGCGAGGACGCGCGCCGCGGCGAGGCTGTCGCCGCCGACGCCGTAGAAGTCGTCCGCCGGACCGACCCGGACACCGAGGACCTCCGCGACGGCGTCGGCCACCGCCGCCTCGACGTCGTCGAGCGGCGCATGGCCGAAGGTGCCCACGGGTGGTGGGGCGGGGAGCGCCGCACGGTCGACCTTGCCGCCGACGGTGAGGGGGAGCCGATCGCAGACGACGACGGTCGGTGGGACCTGAGCGGGCGGGAGCAGCTCGCCGAGCCGGCGGCGCACCTCGTCGCCGTCGAGATGGCGACCGTCGTGGCCTGCGACGTACCCCACGAGTCGGGGAGCGGGCCCCGTGCGGTCCACCTCCACCGCAGCTTGGGCGACGTCGGCCAGCCCGAGCAGCACGGCCTCGGTCTCGTCGGGCTCGACGCGCTCGCCGAGGATCTTCACCTGGCGGTCCTTGCGGCCGTGCAGCTCGAGCAGGCCGTCCTCGGTCCAGTGGGCGAGGTCGCCGGTGCGGTAGGCGCGGCCGTCGCCGAACGGGTCGTCGACGAAGACGTCGCCGTCGGGGCGGCCGACGTAGCCATGCGCCACCCCGGGTCCGGCGATCCACAGCTCGCCGATCCGGCCCGGTGGGGCGAGGTTGCCGTCGTCGACGACGTGGACCGTCGTGTTGGGGTGAGGGAGCCCGATCGGCACCGCCGTCCCGCTCCAGTCGGACGGCACCTCGAAGGCGGTCGCGGCGATCGTGGCCTCGGTCGGGCCGTACTCGTTGACGAGCGCGCACGCTGGTAGCAGCTCGTGGTGCCGCCGGACGAGCCCGGGCGGCATCGCCTCCCCGCCGGTCACGACGCGACGGAGCGTGCGCAGCGCGCCGGGCGGGGCGAGGTCGAGCAGGCCCAGGTACCAGGAGGGGACGTTGGCGATGAACGTCACGCCGTGGGACGCCACGAGCTCGGCCGCGACCGACGGGTCGGCGGCGGCGTCGTCGGGCCCGACGACGAGGGTGCCGCCCGTGGCGAGGACCGGCAGGACGGTGGCCAGGCTGGCGTCGAAGCACAGCGAGGTCGTGAGGAGCGCCACGTGCGGAGGCTCGTGGAACCGCCGGAGCGACTCGATCCGCGCGACCACGTTGCCGTGGGTCACGGACACGCCCTTCGGTGTCCCGGTGCTCCCCGAGGTGAACAGCACGTAGGCCTCGTCGGCGGGGTCGATGACCGGGTGGCTCGGGGCCTCGGCGGTGCCCTCGGCGAGCTCGGAGGGGTTCGTCACGGCCTCGCCGGCGAACCCCTCGGTCGCCGGGACGCCGTGCGACGCCAACACGTGCTGCACGCCCGCGACCTCGAGGACCGTGCGCCACCGCGCTCCGGGGGCGCGAGGGTCGAGCGGGACGTAGGCGGCACCGCTGCGCAGCACGGCGAGCAGCGACGGGATCAGCCACCCGTCGCGACGGGCGACGAGACCGACGCGGGTCCCGGGCCCCACCCCCTCGTGCTGGAGCCCCGCCGCGATCCGGGCGGAGAGGGCGTCGAGCTCGCGGTAGGTCAGGCGCGGAGGTCCGTCGAGCCCCGGAGCCACGACGGCGACCCGCTGGCGGTCCGTCGCAGGAGGCGCAGCGGAGAGCGCGCCGGCGTGGGCGAGGCGAGGGGGCACCACGCGGCCCCGCCCCCGCGCCGTCGGCCGACCGACGTCGCCGGGGCGCCCCTCAGGGCCGGTCATCGAGGATCTGCGCCAGGGCAGCGATGGTGGCGTCGACGTGGGGCGGCATCAGGACGCCGAAGTGGTCGCCGGGGAGGGGGAGCACCTCGAGATCGTCGCACCAACGCGACCACCCCAGGTCGTGCCCCCACCCGTCGGCGGTCTGTTCCGCCGCGAGCAAGGTGACGGAGCGGGTGAACCGCCGCCCCCGGTACCGGCCGAACCCGCGCATGTCCTGGGCGTCGCGGACCTGGCGCACCGCCATCGGGTCCGGCTCGGCGGTGGGCCTCCGGAGGGTGCGCTCGGCGCGCCGCAGCGCCACCAGGGAACGCCACTCGCCGCGGGGGTCGGCGAGCCAGGCTCGAACCCGACGGACCGGCTCCCGCACCACGTCGTCGGGGCCGTTCGGGCGGACGGTGTCGAGGAGGGTGACCGTCGCGGCCTGGGCTCCCAGGCGCTCCGCCGCCTCCAGGGCGACCACCCCCGATGCCGAGTGGCCGAGCAGGTGCACGGCCGGGGCGCCTGCGGTCCGGAGCGCGGCAGCGACCCGGTCGCCGTGGTGGACGAGGTCGAACGCACGCTCCGAGATCGTCGGGGCCGGCCGCAGCACGAGCCACAACGGACGACGGGGGTCGAGGACCTTCAGCACGTGGCGCAGGTAGAAGCTCGTCTCGCCGTCGCGGGCGACGATCGCCAGCGGGGCGAGCTCGCCGTCGCGGAGGACGTGGATCTCGGCGTCGGGACGCTCCTCCGTCCACGACCGTGCCGCGCGGCGCTCGATCACCTCGGTGAGCCGCCGCGGGGTCGCGGCGTCCATCAGGTCGGCGAGCGTCACGGTGGCGTCGAGGCGCTCGGCGAGGACGTTGATCAGCTGGGCGGCGAGGAGCGAGTGCCCGCCGACGTCGAAGAAGTCGTCGTCGGGTCCGACGTGGCTGCGGTCGAGCAGCTCGGCCATGGCCGAGGCGATCGAGGAGATCGCGGCGTGGACCGGGGCGGCGACGTCGTCGGGGGGCGGGGCGTCGTCGTCGGGTCGGGCGTCGCCGACGAGCTCGGGAAGGGCGCGACGGTCGAGCTTGTCGCCGAGCGTCCGGGGGATCGCGGCGACCTCGACCACCTGGCTGGGCACCCAGGCGCGCGGCAGCGTGCGCGCCAGCTCCGCACGGGCCTCGCCGGAGCTGCGACCCGAGACGGGGCTGACCAGGGCCACGAGGCGCGCGGTGGATCCCGATCCGACGACGTCGACGAGGGCGTCCTCCACCCCGTCGAGGGCCAGGACGGCGTGCTCGATCTCGCTCAGCTCGATGCGCTGGCCCCGGAGCTTCACCTGGCGGTCGAGCCGGCCGAGGAAGACGATGTCGCCGTCCTCGGTCCAGCGCACCTGGTCACCCGTCCGGTACCAGCGGACGTCCCGGTCGTCGGACGGCTCGACGAACGCCGCGGCGGTGAGGTCGGGTCGACCGTGGTAGCCGGCGGCGACGCAGGGGCCACCGAGGAGCAGCTCACCTGCCGCACCCACGCCGGTCGGCCCGCCGTGGCGGTCGACGATGCGTGCGAGGGTCCCTGGATGGGGTCGACCGATCGGGATGGCGACCGATCCGCCGGCGTGGACCCCAGGATCGATCGGTGCGCTCGTCGCCGTCACGACCGTCTCGGTCGGCCCGTAGACGTTGACGAGGGCGGTGTCGGGTGCCGCGGCCGCGTGCTGCGCCACGAGCGACGGCGTGAGCTCCTCGCCGCCGATCAGGACCGTCCGCATGCCGGCGACCGCCCCCGGCACGACCTCGAGGAGCAGCCGGTGGACGGTGGGCACGACGAACATCGTGTCGACCTCGCCGTCGGTGATGACCGCCCCGAGGCCACCGGGATCGGCGGCCGCCTCGTCGGGCGCCACCACGAGCGTCCCGCCGGTGTCGAGGACCCAGAACATGAAGATGCTGGCGTCGAAGCCGAGCGCCGACTGGTGGAGGAACCGGGAGGCGACGCCGTAGGCCTCGCGGAAGGAGTCGATGCGGCGGCGGAGCGCCTCGTCGGTGACGACGACCCCCTTCGGTGTGCCCGTGGACCCGGAGGTGAAGAGCACGTAGGTGGTGGATCCGGGCGGCCGGTCGGGCCACGCGGCCGGTGCCGGCGCGCGACTCGTGGGACGACCGTCGTCGTCGAGCAGGATCGACGTGACACCGCGGTGCGCGGCGAGGTCGTCGATCCACGGTCGGGTGCCGATGACGGCACGGGCGTCGACCTCGTCGGCGAGGAGGCGCTGGCGCTGGACCGGGTGGCCGGCGTCGATCGGCACGAACGCGCACCCGGCCCGCAGCACGCCGAGGACCGCGGTGACCATCGGGATCCCGCGCTCGGAACTGACCGCGACGCACGACCCGGGGGCGATCCCTGACGCGACCAGAGCTGCGGCGACGTCGTCGGCTCGTTCGGCGAGCTCGGGGCCGGCGACGACGCGCCAACTGCCGTCGGCGGAGAGGGCGGACACGGCGGCACCGGAGGTCGCGAGGGCGTCCCACAGCGATGTCACCAAGGGCCGGAGCGGCTGCTCCGGCAGCTGACCTCCGAAGGCGACGACCTCGGCGAGGAGGTGGGCGGGCAGCGCGGGCAGGTCGGCCACCGCCTGCGTCGGCGCGTCGAGGGCGACGGTCAGGACGTGCTCCACCTCGTCGAGCAAGCGCTCGGCGGTCCGTTCACCCAGACGTGACCAGTCGAGGTCCAGGCGCACGACGATGCCGTCCTCGCGACGGACGAACGTCCAGTTCACATCGAACATCGGTGCGAGCGGCTCGTCCTGGAGCACCTCGAGCGCGGGACCGCCAGGTCCGAGGTGCGGCACGACCATCGAGTCGGCCTCGATCCAGCCGACGTAGGTCTGGAGCGGATCGCCGTGGGTCGGGAGCTCCCCGTGCCGCCGGAGCTCGGCGACGACGGCGTCGAGCGGGAGGGCGCTGTCGAGCAGGTCGGCCACGTGACCGAGGACGTCGGCGGCGGTGTCGACGAGCGACCGTCCGACCGGGTCGCGCACGGGGAGCATCCCCGTCTCGACCATGAAGGCCACGGTGCGAGCGGCGTCGGGGTACCGCCAGCGCAGGTCGACGGGGGCACCGACGACGAGGTCGTGCACACCCATCCGACGCGCCGAGACGACGCCGACGGCGGCGGCAGCGAGCGAGAACGGCGTCACCGAGTGCTGGTCGGCGACCGCGACCAGGCGTGCGGCGAGTTCGGCGTCGAGGGTGCGCTCGGCCTCGACCGAGCGCCGTACACCGGGGGTGGCGTCGTCGGCCACCGGGAGGCGTGCGCTGAGGTCGATGCCGGAGAGCGACGTCGTCCACGCGGCGACGTCGGCAGCCCGTCGCGCCTCCGAGCGGGCGGCCGCGAGGTCCGCGGCGATCGGCCCCGGATGGGCAGCCTCGGGCACCTCGGCGGTCTCGCGTCCCGCGGCGCGTGCGTACAGCCGGCCCAGGTCCTCGACGAACGTCGCATCCGCGGTGGCGTCGGAGATGACGTGGTGCACGACGGTCGTGAGGACGTGGTGGTCCCCCGACGGGGCGACCCCGATCCGCCAGGGTGCCTCCGACCCGAGGTCGAACGTGCGGGCGGCGAGCTCGCGGCTCCAGGCCGTCGCGTCGCATCCATCGGGAGCGACCAGGAGGCCGACGAGGGGGTCGTCGTGCACGCGCTGCACCGGTGCCCCGTTGATGACCGCGATGGTCGAGCGGAGCCAGGGGTGCCGTCGGCCGAGCTCCCTGGTCGCGGCGTCGAGCGCCTCGACGTCGAGTCCACCGTGCACCCGAGCGATCCTGACCATGTGGTAGGCGTCGGCGGTCGATTCGAGCTGGGTCAGGTACCAGAGGCGCGCCTGGTGCGGGGCGAGCGGCCATGTGGTGCGATCACGGTCGCCGCGGGCCGCGACGCTGCCGGCCGCGCGCTCCCGCTCCGCCACGGTGCCCGCCCCGTCGAGCTGGTCGACGAGGGTCGCGATGCGGCGGATCGTCGGTGCGTCGAGCACGTCGCGCAGGCCGATCGCCGAGCCGGTCGCCTCGCGGACACGCACCGCCATCTGGGCAGCGAGCAGCGAGTGGCCTCCGGCAGAGAAGAAGTCGTCGGTGACGCCCACGCGGTGGCCGAGCAGGTCGGCCCAGACCTCCTGGACGCGCTCCTCGGTCGGCGTCGCCGGCTGCTCGGCCTCGGCGCCGACGTCGATCTGGGGTCGGGGCAGGCGGCGTCGGTCGACCTTGCCGCTCGTCGTCAGCGGCATCTCGTCGACCACGACGAGGTGGGCGGGGACCATCCATTCCGGCAGGCGGGTGCGGCAGGCGGCCAGCAGGTCGGTCGCCGACACGGTGGCCCCACCCGCAGGCTGGACCCACGCGGCGAGCACGGGGGCTCCGGCGGCGAGCTCCACGGCGCCGACCTTGGCACGTACGACGCTCTCGTCCTCGACGAGGACCTGCTCCACCTCACCCGGCTCGATCCGGTAGCCACGCAGCTTCAGCTGGTCGTCGACGCGACCGTGGAACTCGAGCTCGCCGTCGGTGCTCCACCGCACGCGGTCGCCGGTCTGGTACCACCGGCGCCCGTCGTGGACCACGAACCGCTGCGCGGTCTGCTCGGGTTCGTCGAGGTACCCCTCGCCGAGGAGGTGGCCGCCGAGCAGTAGCTCGCCGATCGCGCCGCGTGGCACCGGACGCCCACGTGGGTCGGCGACCCGGACCACCGTGCCCGGGATCGGCCGGCCGATGGGCACGACCTCGCGCTGCTCGTCCTCGGCCGTGCACTCGTGCGCCACCGTCCACACGGTGCACTCCGTCGGCCCGTACTCGTTGACGAGTCGTGCCCCGGGGACGCGGGAGCGGTGGAGCTCCACGAGCGACGGCGCCACGGCCTCGCCGCCCATGGCGACGAGCCGCAGGCTGGGGAGCCGCCCCGGCTCGACCGACTGGAGGAGCGCCCGGTGGTGGGACGGGACGAGGGCGATCTTGCCGATCGAGTGGCGGTCGATGAGGTCGGCCAGGAGTGGGAGGTCGAGGCGGTCCTCGTGGTGGACGGTGACGAGCGTCCCGCCGACGGCGAGGTACCACGTGACGGTGGCCATGGCGGCGTCGAACGCCATGTCGTGGAGCTGGAGGCACGTCCCCGGCGTCTCGTCGTACCAGGCGAGCCGGGCGTCGGTGGAGGCCCGCAGCGCGCGGTGTGAGATCACGACGCCCTTCGGCCGGCCGGTGCTCCCCGAGGTGAAGAGGATGTACGCCGGGTCCGAGCCGTCGAGGTCACGACGCCCGAGGGGTGCTCGTCCGGCAGCGTCGTCGACGAGGGCCGCCACGTCGGCGGGATGGAGGACGAGGCGCGCCTCCGTGCGTTCGGCGATCTCCGCCAGCTTCGTCGCCGGTTGGCGCTCGCCCTGCGGGACCGGGACGGCGCCGAGCCACCAGCAGGCGAGCAGGATCTCGACGCCCTCCACGCCGTCGAGGGCCATCACGATGCGATCGCCCGGGCCTGCGCCGCGCTCGGCGAGGGCCGACGCGAGTCGTGGCACCAGGTGGCCCAGATCCGACCAGCTGACCTCGCGCTCTCCGGTGATCACCGCGGCGTGCGCGCCCCCCGCCTCCAGGTGGGGGAGGACGAGGTCCATGATCGTCCCCCGCGGGGCGGGCCCCTCCTCGCCGCCGAGCCACGTCGCCTCCTGTTCGTCGACGAGCCGCGGACCGAGGAGGGACGCGAGCGGTGTCGCCGGGTCGCCCGCGAGGAGCTCGAGGGTGTGGCGCCAGGCGTCGGCCAGCGCCTCCACCGTCGGGCGGTCGAGCCGGTGCTCGTGGTGCACGAGGGATATCGACATCCCGTGGTCGGTCGGTGCGATCTCGACGCTGAGGTCCGTGAGGGCCATCCGGGACGGCGGTGTCCGGCGGACGTCCGAGGCGACGCGGTAGTTCAGCATGCTGACCATCACGTCGACGAGGTGGCCCGAGCGCGCACGGGGCTCCGCGCGCAGCGCCAGCTCGCTCGGGAACCACGACCAGCGCTCCGCGGCGCGGATCTCCCCGTCGACCGAGGTGAGGAGGTGGCCGATCGTGCGGGACTCGTCGAGCCCGACCTCCAACGGGACGAAGTTGGCGGTCGTGGCGATCAGCGCCTCCAGCTCGGGGAGCGGTCGGTTGGCCATCGCCGCGCCGAGCGTGAAGCGCTCCGGCGCGCCGTACCGGCGCAGCGTCACCGCCAGGCCCGTCACGAGCAGGCCGAACAGCGACGTGCCACCCCGGGCCGCGGCATCGGTGAGCCGGCGTCGTGCGTCCGCATCGAGCTCGAGGCGCACCTCGTCGGTGTCGAGCGGGTGGCCCGCCCGCGGCCGGTGGTCGTAGGGGAGGACGAGACCCTTCGTCTCGTCGGCGAGCCGGACCCGACGTCGCCAGTGGGCGAGGGCGTCCTCGCCGTGGCGCTCGACCCGCTCGGCGACCCACCTCTGCAGGTCGACGGCATCCAGCTCGGCGTCCGGCAGCGGCGTCCCAGGGTGCGCTGCCAGCGCGACGAGCTCGTCGACCAGCGTCTCCAGCGCCCATCCGTCGGCGATCGCGTGGTGGACCACGACACCGACGTCCACCCCGCCGGGGGTCGGGGCGACCAGGACCCGCCACAGCGGTGCGACGTCCAGGGCGAACGGCCGCGCTGCGGCGTGGTCGATGTGCGAGGCACCCAGGGCATCGAGTCGTTCCACGGTGAGGGCCACGGTCCCTGCCGGGTGGACGAGCTGGACCACGCCCTCGGCGCGCAGCTCGAACGACGTCCGCAGCCCGGCGTGCCGCTCGACGAGGACGTCCACGGCGCGCTGCACCTCGTCGACGTCGACGCCGACGACGTGGCGCACGGCGCTGATGTTGCTGCGCCCTGCCCGGCTGGGCTCCTGCTCGAGGAGCCAGAAGGACGTGTGGGCGTCGGTGGCGGGGGCGACGTGGACGCGAGAGGGGTCGCGCTCGACGTGGTGCGGGACGTCGTCGTCGAGGGGGCGGGGAGGTCTGGCCCGGAGCAGCGTCGCGAGCGCGGCGGCCGTCGGCGCGTCGCGCAGGTCGGAGGGTTCGACGTCGACGCCGTCACGGCGGCGGAGGCGTGCGGCGATGCGGGCGGCAGCGAGGCTGTCCGCTCCGATCGCCGCCAGATCGGCATCCCGTCCGATCGGCTCGACAGCGAGGACCTCCTCGGCGGCGCGCAGGATCGATCGCTCGAGGTCGTCGTGGCCCTCGCCCCCGTCGGCCGCCGCCCCGGCTGGTGGGGGCGCCAAGGCCGTGCGGTCGATCTTGCCGCCCGGCGTGGTCGGGAGAGCATCGAGGACGACGACGACCTCGGGCTGCTGGGCCGGCGGGAGGATCCGGGCGAGGCGAGCCGCGACGTCCTCCCGTGTGGGGGACGCGCCCGGGCGGGGGGCCACGTAGGCCACGAGGCGCGGCGAGCCGGTGGAGCGGTCGACCTCCACCGCGGCGTTGGCGAGGTCGTCGAAGGCCGGCCCGAGGAGCACCATCTCGGTCTCGTCGGGCTCCACCCGCTGACCTCTGATCTTCACCTGGCGGTCGGCCCGCCCGTGGAGGTCGAGCAGGCCGTCGTCGCGCCACGAGACCAGGTCACCCGTCCGGTAGCAGGGCGCGCCGGTGACCGGATCGGGGGCGAAGGCGGGGTCGTCCGGTCGGCCGAGGTACCCCTGGGCGACGCCGTCGCCGAGGATCCAGAGCTCACCGGTCTCGCCGGGTCCGCACGCCGTGCCGTCGGGCGCCACCACGTGGACGACGGTGTTGGCGTGGGGCCGACCGATCGGGACGCGCGCACCGCTCCACCCGACGGGGACCTCCCATGAGGTGGCCGAGATCGTGGCCTCCGTCGGGCCGTAGTCGTTCACGAGGCGGGCGTGGAGGCGCCGGTGGTGACGGGTCACGAGCTCGGGCGGGAGCACCTCCGCGCCGACGACGACGATGCGGATCGAGTCGAGCGCGCCGGGTGGTGCCAGATCGAGGAGCGCGGCGTACCACGACGGCACGCCGTCGACGTAGGTGACCTGCTCGTCGGCGATCAGCTGGGCGGCGAGCGCGGGGTCGGCGGCGTGCTCGTCGTCGGCGAGGACGACCGCCCCGCCGGTGGCCAGCGTGGCGAGCAGCGGGGCGAGCGCGGCGTCGAACGCCAGCGTCGTCTGCAGGAGGCTGCGGGGTGGCGTCGGGTGCAGCCCGACGAGGTGATCGAGCCGGACCGCGAGGTTGGCGTGGCTGACGACCACGCCCTTCGGTCGACCGGTCGTGCCCGAGGTGAAGAGGACGTAGGCCTCCGCGCTGCCGTCGACCGACGACGGCCGGTCCTGTGGCTCGGCGTCGGCGTCCCAGGGCACCGTGCGGACTGCGGGCGGGAGGTCGCGGTCGGCCAACAGGCTCGCCGCCCCGACGACGTGCGTGACCTCGGCGATGTCGAGGACCGCCGCCCAACGCTCGTCGGGCGAGCGTGGGTCGACGGGGACGTAGGAGATGCCGGCGCGCCACAGCGCGAGGACTGTGACGACGAGGTCGACGTGCCGGGCGGCGACGACCGCCACGCGCCGCGCGTCGTCGAGCTCCGCGACGAGGCCGGCGACCCGTGCGCGCACCGCGCGGTCGAGCTCGGCGTAGGTGATCTCCAGGCGGATGCCACCGGGGCCGGGCCCGATCAGCGCGGGCGCGTCCGGCGCGGTCGAGGTCCCGTGGTCGAGCAGGTCGGCCATCGACGTGAGCGCGGGCGCACGGCGCGGACCCGTCGTCCAGGAAGGGGGGACGCGCACGTCCTGCGGACGTGGATCGTGGCGTGGCGTGGACATGGCTGTGGTGCCCGTCGGAGGCCGATCGAGGTTGTTGAGGACCGAACGACCCAGCGCGGGCGGGTGCGCGCGAGCAGGCACCCGGCGCCCCGAGAAGGTACCGCGTGCGGGCTGGCGATCTGCCGGTCGCTACCGGAGGCTCTGGGCCATCCGCCCGAGGATCCGCGCGATCTCGGCGTGGGCCGACGGGTCGGGCAACCCGGAGCCGTGGTCGTTCACCTGCTCGCCGAGCAGTCGCAGCGTGGTGGCGACGGACTCGGACTCGCTGCGGGTGACGCTGTCGCGGTCGCTCCGGAGCTGGGGCACGACCTGGTCGAGCTGGAGGGCCATGGCGGCCGCGGCGTCACCGGGGTCGAGGCGATCCTCGAGGACGGCACGCGCCGTCTCGACGGCGAACCGGACGCGCTCGGAGGGGTGCACGGCGTCTCCTCAGACGGGGGCGCGCTCGATGTGCGCGCCGAGCGAACGGAGCTTCTCGTCGATCCGCTCGTACCCGCGGTCGATCTGGTGGACGTTGCCGATCGTCGAGCGGCCCTCGGCGCACAGCGACGCCATGAGGAGGGCCATGCCGGCCCGGATGTCGGGCGACTGGAGACGCGCCCCGCCCAGCTTCGAAGGTCCGGTGACCACGGCGCGGTGGGGGTCGGCGACGATGATGCGCGCCCCCATCTCGATGAGGCGGTCGGTGAAGTACAGCCGGCTCTCGAACATCCACTGGTGGAGCAGCACGGTGCCCGACGCCTGGGTGGCGACGACGAGGGCGATCGACATGAGGTCGGCGGGGAAGCCGGGCCAGGGCGCCTCGTGGATCCGGGGGATCTTGCCGCCGTGGTCCTCGCGCACGTGGAGGTCCTGCGCCGAGGGGACGACGATGTCGTCGCCGTCCTGGTCGACCCGCACGCCGAGGACGTCGAACTTCGAGATGATCATCCGCAGGTCGTCGTGGCGCACGGGGCCGATGCGCAGATCGCCCTCGGTGATCGCGCCGAGCCCGATGAACGACCCGACCTCCATGAAGTCGGGCGACACCTCGGCCTCGGTGCCGTCGAGGGCGTCGCGGCCCTCGATGGTGAGCAGGTTGGAGCCGATCCCGTCGATCGACGCGCCCATGGCGACGAGCATCCGGCACAAGTCCTGCACGTGGGGCTCGGAGGCGGCGTTGCGGATGGTGGTCGTGCCCTTGGCGAGGACCGCCGCCATCACCGCGTTCTCGGTGGCCATCACGCTGGCCTCGTCGAGGAGGATGTCGGCGCCGGTGAGCCGGCCGGACGGCGCACGCAGGTCGTGGACGAAGTCGACGAGGGTCATCTCCGCGCCGAGGGCGTCGAAGGCGTGCCAGTGGGTGTCGTTGCGCCGCCGGCCGATCGTGTCGCCCCCGGGCGGCGGGATCGTCGCCCGGCCGAACCGCCCGAGCAGGGGACCGGCGAGGAGGAGCGAGGCACGGATCCGGGCCGACTCGTCGGGGTCGAGCGCACGCGGGGCGACGCCGGTCGGGTCGACGGTGACGGTGTGATCCGCGCCGCGCTCGACCGTGCCGCCGAGGGCCTCGATGAGCCGCACCATCGTGCGGACGTCACCGATGTCGGGGACGTTGCGGAGCGTGCTCGGCGTGGAGCCGAGCAGCGTGGCGGCGAGCATCGGCAGCGCCGCGTTCTTGTTCCCTGCGGGTCGGACCGTCCCCGACAGGGGTTGGCCGCCGGTGATGACGAAGCGCTCCATCCGGCGGGGAGCCTACCGGGATCAGCTGGGAGGCCCGATGGCGCGTCCTTCGTCGCCGTGATCGTCGCGACGGACGACGGTGCTGCGCTCGGCGTCCTCGTCGCCGGCACGGAACAGCTCGCCGATGCCGGCCACCGAGCCGGCCAGCCCGCTGACGTCGGCGGGAAGGAAGATCTTCGTGGCCTGGCCGTCGGCTATCTTGCTCAGGGCCTCGAGGTACTTGATCGCGATGAGGTCGGTGCTCGGGTTGCCGTCGTGGATCGCCCGGTAGACGCTGCGGATGGCCTCGGCCTCGCCCTCGGCGACGGTGAGCTGGCGGAACTTCTCGGCCTCGGCCACGGCCTTGATGGCGTTGGCCTCGCCCTCGGCCTCGAGGACCTGGCGCTCCTTGATGCCCTCGGCCTGGAGGATGGCCGCGGCCTTCTCGCCCTCGGCCCTGGTGATGGCGGCGGTGCGCTCGCCCTCGGCGGTGGTGACCACGGCGCGGCGGGTGCGCTCGGCCCGCATCTGCTCGTGCATGGCCGACATGACGTCGGGCGGCGGGTCGATCCGCTGGATCTCGACCCGGACGACCCGGACGCCCCACTTGTCGGTGGCGTCGTCGAGGATCTGGCGCAGGTTGATGTTGACCTTGTCGCGGGAGGTGAGCGCCTCGTCGAGGGTCATGTCGCCGATGACGTTGCGGAGGTTGGTCTGGGCCAGCTTGGTGACCGCGAGCAGGAAGTTGGCGACGTTGTAGGTGAGCCGCTGGGGGTCGGTCGGCTCGTAGTAGACGACGGCGTCGACGGTGACCGACACGTTGTCGGAGGTGATGACCTCCTGGGGCGGCACGTCGACGACCTGCTCGCGCATGTCGACCAGGCGGATGGTCTGGACGAGCGGGATGATCACCCGCAGGCCGGGGTCGACGATGCCCTTGAACTTGCCGAGCTGCTCGATGAGTCCCTGCTGGTAGGGCCGCACGATGCGGATGCCCGAGGCGACCAGGACGACGAGGAACAGCAGGGCGATGATGAAGATGACGATCACGGCGGCTTGCACGGTGGTTCCCTTCGTCGTGGCTCAGGTGGGGTCGGTGTCGGGGTCGGTGCCGCTCTGGGCGATCTCGACGGGGAAGACGACGGCACGGGTGCCACGCACCTCGACGACGCGGACGAGCGTGCCGGCGGGGATGCCCCGGCCGTCGAGGCTCTCGATCCGCCA
Organism: Actinomarinicola tropica; assembly: GCF_009650215.1. GTDB lineage: Bacteria > Actinomycetota > Acidimicrobiia > Acidimicrobiales > SKKL01 > Actinomarinicola > Actinomarinicola tropica. The sequence continues at coordinate 1,297,609 of NZ_CP045851.1, forward strand.
CTCCTCGCGCCCGATGCGGGCCATGCCGAGGTCGTGGCCGTCGTCGGGCACCGGTTCGATGACGTGCGCGGTCTCGCCGATCAGCCGGCGGGCGCCGATGCCCTGCACCGGGTCGACGGCGTCGAGTCGGCGGGCGATGGGCCGCAGGGCGAAGAAGGAGCCCCCGGAGGTGCCGAGGAAGATCAGCCACTGGGCGAGGACCGGCACGTCGAGCGCGGCGGCGAGGCTGGCGAGCAGCGCCCCGGCGGCGAAGGGCAGGAAGAACAGCGTCCCCGCGGCGAGCATCTCGACGGCACCGAGGAGGAGGGCCGTCCCCAGCCAGATCCAGATCCAGATGTCCGGGTTGTCCATGTGGATCGGTCCGCTCCCCCGAGCCCTCGCTCGTCATCACCCTACCTGGCCGCGGTGAGGAGGGAGGGAGCGGTGGGACGCGTTGGTAGCTTTCCCGCTCATGGCCCGCCCCGTCATCCTCACGGTCCACGCCCACCCCGACGACGAGTCGTCGAAGGGCGCACCGACCATCGCGAAGTACCGCGCCGCCGGCGCCCACACCGTGCTCGTGTGCTGCACCGGCGGGGAGGAGGGCTCGATCCTCAACCCGGCGATGGACACCGAGGAGGTGCGCGCCGACATCGCCGGGGTCCGCGAGCGCGAGCTCGACCTCGCGGCGTCGGTCATCGGTTACGAGGTCGTCGAGCGGCTCGGCTACCGCGACTCGGGCATGGCCGGCGAGCCCTCGAACGACCACCCCGACTGCTTCTGGAAGGCCGACCTCGACGAGGCGATCGGCCGCCTGGTGGCGGTCATCCGCCGGGAGCGCCCGCAGGTCGTCGTCACCTACTCCGACGACCAGCGGGGCTACGAGCACCCCGACCACCTGCGGGTGCACGACATCACCGTCCCGGCGTTCGAGCGGGCCGCCGACCCGGAGTGGTACCCCGAGGCGGGGGAGCCCTGGCAGCCGCTGAAGCTGTACTACACGACCTGGTCGCGGGCCCGCATGGTGGCCATGCACGAGAAGTACCTGGAGCTCGGGCTCGAGTCGCCCTTCGCCGAGCGCTTCCTCGACACCGAGCGCCGCCCGGACCAGGACCACCGCATCACCACCCAGGTGCCCGTCGACGGCTACATGGACGCCCGCACCGAGGGGCTCCTGGCCCACGCCACCCAGGTCGACCCCGAGTCGCCGTTCTGGTTCGGGCTGCCCCGGGACGTGGCCAACTCGGTCCACCCCTACGACGACTACATCCTCGCCCGGTCGCTCGTGGAGTCCGCGGTGCCCGAGGACGACCTGTTCGCCGGCATCCCCGACCTCGACTGGGAGCCGCTGTCGTGAGCGAGCTGCTGAGCGACGAGTGGTTCGCGGCGGTCGACGCCGCCCTGGCGTCCGCGGCCGACGACGGGCCGGCTGCCGAGCCGGTCGCGGCGGAGGTCGAGCTGGTCGTCAGCGGCGCCGCCGCGGGCACCGTGGCGACGAGGTGGGTCGTCGAGGACGGACGTCTGGCCTCCGTGCGCCCGGCCGGGGACGGCGACGAGGCCACCACCACGGTGCCCATCACCGCCGAGGACCTCCGTGCCGTCCTCGTGGGCGAGGACGACGCCGCCATCCGCTACATGCGCGGGGACCTGAAGCCCGAGGGCCGCACGGCCGACGTCCTCGCCCTCGTATCGGCGTTGGCCCGTCCGGCGTGTCGCGCCGCGCTGGCCGGGACGGTCGACTGACCGGCGAGGTCAACCGGCGCGCTGCACGTCCCGCAGCTCGCGGTAGGAGATGAGCGTGGCGCCGGCCGCCGCGACCTGACGACGCAGGTCGGGGTCGTAGGTGGCCATGTGCAGGTCGTCGACCCGGTGGGTCCAGTCCGGCGCCAGCGCCCGCAGCTCGGGCGTGTCTGCCGCGGGGTGGATGTAGACCTCGGTGACGCCGGGCTGCAGGTCGGCGAGGACCTGGCCGATGGCCCGCCGGCTGCCCACGCCGGCGCCCGGGACGACGGCGAGGCGGTCGGGGTAGAGGATGCCCTCCTCGGTCGCCAGGCCCCGCATGGGGAACCCAGCCGTGCGCTCCAGGTCGGTGCCGGGGAGGCGGATCGGGAGGCCGAACTCGACGGCGAGGTCGAGGTAGACGTCGAAGAACTCCGGGCGCATGTGCAGCGCACCGAGGTGGGAGTCGAGGTGGCTGATGTCGAAGCCCCAGATGATCGCCCGCTCGATCTGGGTGCGGCACTCCCGGCGCACCTCGTCGAGGTCGGCGTGCTCCCACAGCTCGGCGGGCGTGCGTGGGAACCCGCCGTCGCCGTCCACCAGGGACGGGGCGTGGGTGACCGGTGCCCACCGGTAGGTGTCCAGCTCGGCGTTCAGCGTGAGCTGCACCCCGACGGCCTCGCCGCGGTGCTCGGCCGCGGCGGCGCGCGCCCAGGGGGCCGGCACCATCAGCGACGCGCTGGTGGCGATGCCGTCGCGCAGCGCCTGGTAGACGCCGAGGTTCGCGGCGTGGCTGGAACCGAGGTCGTGGGCGGTGACGATGAGCAGGCGGGCGTCGGGCGGGTGGCCGAGCCGTTCGGCGAGCGAGGTCACGCTGCGACGCTAGCGGTCCGACAGCGGATCGACGGGCACGCCGGGGCCGCCGCAGGCACCCCACAGACCACGTTCGGCGTCGCGTGCCTGGCGCTCGGCGTCCGCGAGCACGTCGCGGTGGGCGTCGTTGGGATCGATGGCGAGGGCCACCGCGGCCCCCTCGAGCACCATCTGCCGGTTGACGAAGATCTCGGAGCCGTCGGCGGCGGTGGCGTGGACGTAGAGGAGGAGCCGGCCGTAGTGGTCGCGCGCCTCCTCGTCGCGCTCGAGCCGGAGGACCGCTCCCGGTGGTGTCAGCGCGGCGAGGCGGTCGCTGGCCTCGGCGCCGTAGCACTCGACCGGCCGGGTCGGGTGGCGGACCTCGGGCGTGTCGATGCCGAGCAGGCGGACCGTCTCCTCCTCCCCGCCGATGTCGAGTCGCAGGGTGTCGCCGTCGACCACGTCGACCACGCGCCCGTGGCCGGCGGGAACAGGATCGGCGGCGTCGCCGTCGGGGCGGAGCACGAGCAGCGCCACGGCGACGAAGACGGCGACGACCAGGATCGCGGCGCGCAGTGGGAGGCGGGAGGTCATGGCGTGGTCGGTGGTCGGGACGCGTCACGGCGCATCGGCGGGGCTCCTCGATGGTGTGGAGGCGGCCGATGCGCCGCGAGCTGCGGACCGGTCGGGCGACCGGCCGCCGTCAGATCCGCTGGATGATGGTGCCGGTGCCCAGGCCGCCGCCGCAGCACATGGTGACGAGGGCGTGCTCGCCGTCGATGCGCTCGAGCTCGTGCAGCGCCTTGGTGAGCAGGATGGCGCCGGTGCCGCCGAGCGGGTGACCGAGGGCGATGGCGCCGCCGTTGGGGTTGACCTTGTCGAGGTCGGCGCCGCACTCCTTGGCCCAGGCGAGCACGACCGAGGCGAAGGCCTCGTTGACCTCGCTCACGTCCATGTCGGCCATGGTGAGGCCGGTGCGGGACATGAGGTGCTGGGTGGCGTCGATCGGCCCGGTGAGCATGAGCACCGGGTCGACGCCGACGTTGCAGGTGTCGACGATGCGCGCCCGCGGGGTGAGGCCCAGGGCGTCGGCCTTCTCGCGGGTCATCAGCAGGACGGCGCCGGCGCCGTCGGAGATCTGGGAGGACGACCCGGCGGTGTGGACACCGTCCTCGCGGGCCACCGGCTTGAGCGTGGCCAGCTTCTCGAGCGTGGTCTCGCGCAGGCCCTCGTCCTTCTCGACCCGGTGGGTGGTGCCGGTGGGCTTGCCCTCCTCGTCGACGTCGGGGGCGTCGATGGGGACGATCTGGGTGTCGAAGCGGCTCTCCTCCCACGCCTGGATGGCCCGCTGCTGGGAGAGGAGGCCGAACTCGTCGGTGTCCTGGCGGGAGATGCCCCACTTGTCGGCGATGCGCTCCGCGCCCTCGAACTGGGAGGTCATCTCGTACTGGCCGAAGTAGCTGTTGGGCGTGGGCCGGCCGAAGTCGGTGCGCATCGGCGCGCCGATGGGCACCCGGCTCATGACCTCGACGCCGCAGGCCACCGCGGCGTCGACCACGCCGCCGGCGACGAGCGCGGTGGCGAGGTTGGTGGCCTGCTGGGACGAGCCGCACTGGGCGTCGACCGTGGTGGCGGCGACCGACAGCGGGAGGCCAGCGGAGAGCCACGCCGTGCGGGCGACGTTGAAGGTCTGCTCGCCGACCTGGCTGACGCATCCGCCGACGACCTGGCCGATCTCGGTCGGGTCGATGCCGACCCGCTCGATGAGCTCGGACTGCACGGCGCCGAGCAGGTCGGCGGGGTGGATGGTGGACAGGCCGCCGTTGCGCCGCCCGATGGGGCTGCGCACGGCGTCGACGATGACGACTTCGTTCATGGTCGGATGCTACGCCGCGGTGGACTGAGTGTCCTCATTGTCGGGGTGACCGGCGTCGTGATGGGCCAGGGCGTCGCGGAGGGCCTGCCGAGCGGCCGCGATGCCCTCGCGGCCGACCTGGCGGGTGCGGTCGTCGAGCCGCCACTGGTCCGGCTCGGATCCGTTGCTGTCGATGAGAACCAGCTGCCTCGTCTCCATGTGCACATCCTCCCCGGGGGGTGTGACACTGAAGCCCTGCACGACGCCCGATCGTGACCGATGTCACACGCGGCGGACGACGTCGACCAGGGGGAGAGACCCAGATGCGCTACGGAATGACCGTCCCGTTCGGCGGGGTGCCGCTGCACGCCCAGCGGGAGTGGTTCGAGGAGCTCGTCGACCTCGGGTACACCGACGCCTGGTCCGCGGAGAGCGACGGCGCCGACGGCTTCACGCCCCTGGCCCTCGCCTCGGTGTGGGCCCCGACGCTCCGGCTCGGCACGGCGATCATCCCGGCCTTCACCCGCGGCCCCGCCTGCATGGCGCAGTCCGTGGGGTCCCTCGCCCAGGCGGCGCCCGGGCGCTTCGCGATCGGCCTCGGGTCGTCCTCGAACGTCATCGTCGAGGGGTGGAACGGCATCCCGTTCGAGGAGCCGTACCAGCAGGTCCAGGCGATGGTCCGCTTCCTGCGCGACGCCATGACCGGCGAGAAGGTCACGCGCGACTACGGCCGCTTCTCGGTCCGCAGCTTCCGCCTGGGCGTGGTGCCGCCCGAACCGGTCCCGATCCTCGTCGCCGCCCTGCGCGAGGGCATGCTCCGCCTGGCGGGCCGGGAGGGCGACGGCGCCATCCTCAACTGGCTGTCGCCTGCGGACGTCGCTCAGGTGACCCCTCACGTCGCCGAGGGCGCGGCCCGCTCCACGCGCGAGAGCGACACGGGCGAGCGCGAGATCGCCGCCCGCATCTTCGTCATCCCGAACCCCGACGCCGAGGTCGCCCGCGGCGCAGCGCGGCGCATGATCGCCGCCTACCTGAACGTGCCGGTCTACGCGAGCTTCCACGAGTGGCTCGGCCGAGGCGACGACCTGAAGCCGATGTGGGACCTCTGGTCGGCCGGGGACCGCAAGGCCGCCCTCGACGCCATCCCGGACCACGTCGTCGACGACCTCGTCGTGCACGGCGACCCGGCCGCGTGCCGCGAGACGATCGCGGCCTACGTCGAGAACGGCGTGACCACCCCCGTGCTGGCCGTGCTGCCGTTCGGCGTCGACATGCGTGAGAGCATCAGGGCGCTGTCCCCCTCGGCGGGTTCCTAGGGCGCTCGCCGGGTAGGGGCTCCCGCCGCCCACCGACACGAGGAGGCTCCATGGGCTTCATGGACGACGCGATGAAGAAGGTCAAGAAGGCCAAGGACCAGGCCACCAAGGCCGTCGCGGACAACGAGGACAAGATCGACGGCGCGATCGACAAGGTGGCCGGCGCCGCCGACGGCAAGCTCAAGGGCAAGCACCGCGACAAGGTCGCCAAGGCCGCCGATGCCGCGAAGAAGGGCGTCGACAAGATCGCCGGCGACAAGGGCGGCGAGGGCGGTGGTGGCGGGGCGCCCGGCGCCCGCTGACGACGGTCGAGCTCCGAGGACGCCGGTGGGCCCGCGCTCGGCGCGGGCCCACCCGTCAGCTCACGAGCCGAGCGTCTGCTTCCACTCGTTGAAGTACGTGATCTCCGCCGCCGGGCGCCGCTTCGCCGGCTTGAAGTCGTCGCCGGTGTAGTACCCGACCGGGATGAGCGCGGCCTGGCTCACGGTGTCGGGGATGCCGAGCAGCTCGGAGGCCTCGCGCTCGCGCATGAGGTGGATCGTGGTCAGCGCCGTGCCGAGGCCGCGGCTGCGGGCCGCGAGCATGAAGCTCCAGGCCGCGGGCAGCACCGACCCCCAGTAGCCGGGGCCGTCGCCTCGGTCGAGGAGGCAGGGGATCAGCATGGCCGGGACCTCGTGGAAGTGGTCGGCGAGGTAGTCCGCCGAGTCCGACACGCGGGTGTCGGCCTCGAGGCCCTGCTTGACCCGCACGGCCTTCTGCGACTCGAGGTAGGGGCCCCAGCCCTCCCGGTACATGTCGGCGAGCGCGGCCTTCTTCTCCGGCTCGTCGACGACGACCCACCGCCAGCGCTGGGTGTTGCCGCCGGTGGGCGCCTGGACGGCGACCTCGAGGCATTCGAGGATCAGCTCCCGGGGCACCGGCCGGGTGAGGTCGAGCCGCTTGCGCACGGCGCGCGTGGTGGTCAGCAGGTGGTCGACCTGCTGCAGGTCGAACTCGAAGCTCATGGGTGCTCTCCCCCTCGTGGATGGTCGGGGGCGACCCTAGCGGTCATGGACGACGCGTCAGCAGCTGGTCGACGGGGGCGTGGTCGTCGGTCAGGACCTCCGCGTCGCCGATCCACTCCCGGGCCGCCCCACCGGTGAGCACGCGGCCGTCCTCGGCGGGCACGGCGCCGGGCGCGAGGAGGGCGTCGAGCGGGGCGTCGCTCGCCACCAGCACGTGGTTGACGGGGCGGCCGCCGCTCGCGGTGGGAGGGAGGATCACGGCGACGTGCTCGAGCTCGGCGGCGAGGGTGGCGGCCTGGGCCCGGGCGAAGCGCGCGCTACCGCCGTCGATGACGTTCGCGACGTAGACGCCGTCGGGACGCATGACGCGATCGATCGCCTCGACGACCTCGCGGGTCGTCAGGTGCCACGGGACCGACAACCCTCCGAAGGCGTCCCCGACGACGAGGTCGACGGCGTCGTCGTCGAGGTCGTCGAGCGCCAGGCGGGCGTCGCCGGTCACGACCCGCAGACCCGGTCCCTGCTCGAGGTCGAGGTGGTCCTCGGCGATGCGCACCAGCTCGTCGTCGATCTCGAGGACGAGGTTGGTGGAGCCGGGTCGGGCGGCGTCGAGGTGGCGGGGGAAGGTGAAGCCGCCGCCGCCGAGGTGCAGCGCGTCGAGCGGGCCCTCGGGCATCGTCGCCGACGCGACGTCGTCGAAGAGCCGGATGTAGCGGAACTCCAGGTGGGAGGGGTCGTCGAGGTCGACGTAGCTGTGCCGGAGCGTGTCGAGCCACAGCACGCGCCCCGAGGGGTTCGTGAGGTCGCGCTCGATCGTGATGCAGAAGTACGCCGTCTCCCAGCGGCACGGGCTGGTGTCCGCGGCCGCCAACCCGCCGGAGCCGACGACGACGGCGAGGGTCAGCGCCGCGGCGCCCGGGCGCGGCATGCGCGAGGCGTGGCGGAACCAGACGAGCAGCCCGGACAGCACCAGCGCAGCGCCGATCGCGAGGACGATGGGACGGGTCGGCCAGGCCGCGACGAGGACGAAGCCGGTGAGGAACGTGCCGACGAGCGCCCCCGCCGTCCCCGCCGCCGACAGCCCACCCACGACCTCGCCGGTGTGCGCGACGTCATCGAGGCGCAGCTTCGCGACCATCGGCGAGATGGCCGACAGCACGGCGGCGGGGAGGAAGAAGGCGACGGTCGTGAGGAGCACGATCGCGGCGGGCCCCTCCCCGGCGCCGGGCCCGAGCGCGGCGAGGGCGGGCAGGGAGAGCCAGGCGAGCGCGCCTCCGGCGATCAGTGACGGACCGAGGAGCCGGCGGGGGTCGAGCCGGTCGGCGAGGCGGCCGCCGACGGCCGTGCCGAAGGCGATGGCGGCGAGGATCGTCCCGATGATGCCGGTGTAGGTCTCGAGGCTGACGCCGACGTAGGGAGCGAGGAGGCGCCCGGCGAGGATCTCGAGGACCAGGACCGCCGCCGAGGTCGCGAAGACGAGGAGCACCGCGGCGCGGCGGCCGATGAGGGGCGTGGCCATCCGGGGATTCTGTCAGGTGGACCCGGCGACCGCGAGGTCGCGGCGGTCGGTGTCAGCGGGCGCCGAAGCTCCCGCCGCCTCCGCCGCCCCCGCCGCCGGCCGAGAAGCCGCCGCCCGCGCCGCTGCCGCTCGACTGCGGCGTGGCGCTGGAGATCGCGGCGCCGCCGACGCTCGAGCCGAAGTCGCCGATCGAGCCCAGGCGGCCGTGCGCGCCCGATCGACCGGCCACGCCGACGTACCAGGGCGCCATGGCGCCGGGGCCCTCCTGGAGCACCTCGGGGAACCACACCTCGAGCCCCTCCAGCAGCTCCTCCGCCACGCCGAGCGCGACGGCCGCGACGAGGTACTGCTCCCACAGGACGAGGTGCCCGGCCGGTGCCTCGTCGAGGCGGGAGAAGTCCTCCATGTAGCGCTGGAGGCCCTTCCACTCGTGGTAGCGGCGGGCGCCGGCGGGCGTGCGGCTGCGGTGGAGGATCCCGAGCGGGAGGAGGACGAGCGCGGCCACGCCCGCCACGCCGGCCGCCACCCACGCCTCCACCAGGAGGGCCCCGACGGCGAGTGCGACGAGGAGGACGACGATCAGGCCGTGGAGGAGGAACGCAGCCGTCTTGCCCCGTGCCACGTACCGGCGCGCGTCGAGGTCCTCCTTCACCTCGCGCTGGAACGACGTCCAGGTGCGGTGCGCCGCCTTCTGGTCGCTCTTGTTCCGGTCGACCAGCTCCTCCTGGGTGGTGACGGGTCCGTCCTCGAAGAGCCAGTCGAGCAGCCGCCGCTCGAAGGGGCGGAGCTGGTCCTGCGGCGGTGGCGTCCGCACGAACCGGTGCTGGACCTCGTCGCGGCGCAACAGGCGCTCGACGGTGTACTCCTCGATGCGCAGGTGGCCCCGCCGGGCGAGGTCGAGCAGCGTCGCCGAGTAGGCGTCGGCGCCGATCGTGCCCCACGAGAGCAGCGCTGCCGCCACCGCCGGCGGGTCGTCGGGGACCTCGCGCCAGTAGTCGCCGAGGTCCTCGGGCCGCTTCGGGTCCTTGCCCCAGCGGCGCCAGATCATCCAGAACCCCCAGCCGCCGAGGGCGACGAGGGGCACGACGAGGACGTCGAGCGCCCGGGCGACGTCCTCGCGGAGCTCCTCGCGCCGTCGCTGCTCGTCGCGCCGGGCGTTGGCCTCGTCGGCCAGGCGTCCCTCCTCGTCGAGGATCGCCGGGAGCAGCTCGGCGTCGCCGGGGGGCACGTCGAAGCGCTCGACGGGCACGGCCAGGCGGGTCTCGACGAACTGGCCGGCGGGCACGCCGTCGACCCGGGCCGTGGCGATCGGGTCCTCGACCTCGATCACCCCGTCGAGCGGGCCGTGGGCCCACCCCCGCAGGCGGCCGGCGCCCTCGGGCACCGTGACGCGCGCCGTCCAGCTCCCGACGCTCGGCCCGTCGGTGCCGATCCACTGCCGGTAGAGGTCGACGACGTCGCTGCCCACCTCGACGCCGTCGACGACCTCGTAGCGCAGCTCGTAGGTGCGGGTCCCCGAGCGGGCGGGCGCGATGTCCCACTCGAACAGCTCCGGGGTCTGCACGAGCGTGTCGAGGCGCTGGCCGTCCTCGTCGTACGCGGCGATCGAGGTGATGCGGCCGCTCCTCTCCGAGGGCTGGAACGAGCGCGTGCCGACGGTGAACGGCTGGCTGTCCGCGCCACGGAAGGTGTACGTGACCCGCTCGACGACCTCGAGTCGCCCGTCCGGGTGGAGCGTGGCCTCCACGTCGATGGCGTCGATCGACGCGGAGCGCTCCTGCGCCGCGGCGGGGTCGCCGACACCGACGACACCGACGAGGACGAGAAGGGCGAGGAGCAGCGCCGGGAGGCGACGGCCGCGGGTCGCGGCGGTCACAGCGGCTGGGTGTAGCGGGCCTGGAGCCGGCGCATCCCGGCCAGCCAGCGATCGTGGTCCGTCGCCTTGCGCCGGACGTACTCGGCGACCTCGGGATGGGGGAGGATCAGGAAGCTCTCCTCGGCGAGACCGGCCACCACCGCGTCGGCGACCTCCTCGGGCTCCATCATCCCGTCCACGCCGGCGACGCCTCCCCCCTCGCTACCGGCGGTCATGTTGGTGCGCACCGCCTGCGGGCAGAGGACCGAGACGCGGATGCCCTGGTCGCCGTGGGTGACGGCCATCCACTCGGCGAGCGCCACCGCGGCGTGCTTCGTGACGGCGTAGGGCGCCGAACCGATCTGGGTGAGGAGCCCGGCCGCCGAGGCGGTGTTCAGCAGGTACCCCTCGCCCCGCTCGATCATCGCCGGGAGGGCGGCGCGGGCGGCGTACACGTGCGCCATCACGTTGATGTCGATGATCCGACGCCAGTCGTCGTCGGGCACCTCGACGCCTCCGGCGATGCCGATCCCGGCGTTGGAGCAGACGAGGTCGACCGGCCCGATCGCCTCGGCGGCGGCGACCAGGTCGGCGACGTCGTCCTCGCGGGCCACGTCGCAGCGCCGGGTGACGACCTCCGCTGCACCGGCGCCGAGGTCGTCGGCGACCCGGCCGAGCGCGTCCTCGTCGAGGTCGCCGAGCACCAGGGCCCGGGCTCCCTCCGCGGCGAACCGGCGGGCCAGCGCCGCTCCGATCCCGTGCGCCGCGCCGGTGATGACGACGATCCGATCCCTGAGGTCCATGCCGTCGGATGCTAGGTGTCCACGAGGGTGCGCCGAGGAGGTGGGCGTGAACCTCGGGTGATCGGGGAAGACGCGGGCATGAAACGTCGTTGTCACGGATGGTCGCTATGGTGGCCTCCACGGATCGGGTCGGCCGATCCGACACCCCCAGCGAGCTCGGGAGGGATCGCATGACTGAGACGGCTGCCGTCGACACCATCGCCGAGGCGCTGGCCCTCATCGACAGGGGCCTGGGTGACATGCAGCACCGTGAGCTCGTGTCCACCGACGAGGTGTCCGACCTGCTGCTCGACGTGCGTCTGCTCCTCGCCGCCCAGCACGGCGACGACGAGGCCCTCGAGTCGGCCCTCACGCCGAACTAGGCGGGCGGCGGCTCAGACCGCCGCCGACACCTCCTGGAGCGCGCCCACCACGGCGTCGCGCAGCAGCTCGGGTGCGGTGACCACCCCGGCGTCCACGTGGATGCCGAGGTCGACGCGCCCGTCGTAGGTCATCATCGTCACGTTCACCGGGGTCCCGACGAGGGGGCCGAGGGCGTGGGTGGAGATGATGCGTGCCCCAGCCACGTAGAGCGGGAACGGCGCCGCGCGCACGTTGGAGCACACGAGGTCGGTCGCTCCGGTCTGGCGGCGGACGACCTCGGCGAGCACCCCGGTGGGGACCACCTCGGCCAGGCCGGCGAGGCGACCCATGAGCGAGGCGCCGGGCCGGTCGATCTCGGCGCGGAGCAGGTCAGCCACCTGGCGCAGGTGGGGTGAGGCCGCGAGGTCGTCGCCCGCCGGGAGGACGACGCGGATGGGGGCGAAGGCGTTCCCGCCGGTCCGGCTGTCGTGGCGGGTGCTGACGGGGACGGCGACGCGCAGTTCGGCGATCTGCTCCCCGTGCTGGCGGTGGTAGGAGGCGGCGCCGCGGAGGACCGCGGTGACGAACACGGCGTTCACCGACGTGCCGGTGCGCGTCGCGGCGGTGCGCACCGGCTCGAACGGCACCGAGCCGACGACCAGGCGCCGCCCGGCGCTCCGGTGCGCCCACAGGTCCGAACGCGCCGGGCCGGTGACGAGCAGCTGGCGTCGGAGGGCATCCACCGCCTCGACGGCGGCGCCGCCGGCCACCGCGAAGCGGCCGGGATCCGCGAGGCCCTCTGTCGTCCACCGCGTGGCCGCCGCCAGCTGGCGGGCGAGGTCGCCCGCACGCTCGGCGGTCCGCACGACCGCCCGTTCCACGCGCGTGCCCTCCGGCGGCGCCGGCCCGGCGACGAAGGGATCGGGCGCGGGGTCCGGCGCGTCGGGCCGCGGATCGACGTAGTGCTGGGACAATCGGATGCCGCCGACGCCGTCGGAGACCACGTGGTGCATCCGCTGGATCAGAGCGGCGCGACCGCCGGGCACGCCCGTGACGACCTCCATGTCCCACAGCGGTCGATCGGGGTCGAACGGGGCGGCCACCAGGTCGGCGGCGCGGCCGAGGAGGGCCGGCTCGTCGGCGCCGTCCGCATCGGCCTCGGACCACCGCAGGTGGTGGTCGAGCGCGAAGCCCTCGTCGTCGCGCCACGTGGGAGGCGCGCCGGGTAGGACGGCGGGAGCGACGAGTCGCCGCAGCCGTGGGAGCGCGGCGACCGCGCCCGCCATGCGTCGTCGCAGGCGGTCGGGGTCGGGCTCGCCCTCGAGCAGGCTGATCGTGCCGAAGGCCGCCGAGAGACCGGGGTGGCCGCCGACGCGCCACATCAGCGACTCGAGGCCGGTGAGGGCGGTCCCTTCACGCTCGTCGTCGGGCACCCGCCAAGGCTAACGGGGGTCCGGGTGCCTCAGCGGCGGATGGCGGTGTGCTTGAACTCGTTGAGCTGGGGCCAGCCGGTGAGCATGTCGACGATCCGCTCGACGGTCGAGGTCGCGAGCTCGGCGTCGCCCCGTGGCGGCTCCATCAGCCGCACGAACACGGCGTCCGTCTCGCTCATGAACGTCGGCACGCCCCAGACCGACAGGTCGCGGACCGACGCCTCGTGCTCCTCCTTGACCGTCGTCAGCGGGGCGCCGGTGGCGACCTCCTGGAGGATGGCGTCGGCGTCGAGCCCGGCGGCGTCGAGGACCTGGATGATCTCGCCCTTGTCGGAGAGGTCGCGAGCGTGGGTGTGGCGCAGCTCGAACAGCTCCCGGTGCACCGTGGGGAAGGCATCGGCGTGCTGGTCCCGCACGACCACCGACACCTGGAGGGCCAGGAGCCCCGAGTCGCGGTCCGGCTCGTCCCACACGTCGACGCCGCCGTCCTCGACGTGCGTCTGGCCGAGGGAGAACGGGACGAAGCGGACGTCCCAGTCGGCGCCGGCAGCGAGGCCCTCCAGCACGTGGAGGTGGGCGATGCGTGCGAACGGGCAGCGGTAGTCGTAGGTGAGCGCGAAGGAAGCCATGGTCGGTCCAACGCGTGGACCGTGCGGGATGTTCCGGCCACCGGACGTGGCGGTCGCGGAGCGCGGTCCCGGTCCCGGGGAGCGGTGTCAGTCCCGGGGGAGCGGGGCGAGGCGCACGGCGGCCTCTCCGAGCACGATGCCGAGCACCGCGCCACCCACCACGTCGGAGGGGTGGTGGATGCGCACGTGGACCCTGCTCGTGGCGACGACGGCCGCGAGCGCGTACCAGAGCGGTCCGAGCCCGTTGCGGTCCGAGAGCAGCCGTGCCGCCATGAACGCCGAGCTGGCGTGCCCGCTCGGGAAGCTCGACGTGGCCGGCATCCGGAGGGTGTGCGGGCGCTCGCCGTCGTGGATCGGCCGCGTCCGGCGGAACAGCGACTTGATCGCCCCGTTCACCAGCGCCGACTCGATGCCGAGGCTCGTCGAGAGGCGGGCCGCCCTGCGGATGCCGTGGCGGCGGTCGGCCACCCCCTGGGCAGCACCGGCGAGGTGCCAGATCAGGCTCCAGTCCCCGAGCGCCGAGGCGGAGTAGAAGACCCGATCGACGACGGGGATGCCCCGCAGCCGCTCCCAGGCGCGGTCGATCTCGGCGTCGATCCGGCCGACGGCGTGGCCGAACCCGGGGGTGGCCGCGGCGACCGAGGCGGCGACGGGTTCGTCGTCGGTGTCCGGGGCGGGTGGGGGGAGCGGCGTGAACGAGCTGGTCTCCTCGAACGCCTCCCGGATCCGCGCTGCGATGCCGGCCGGGTCCTCGAGCGGGCCGAAGTGGCCGAGCTCGGGGTGTTCCTCCAGCCGTCCCATCGGGAGGCCGTCGGCGATGCGGGGGGCGATCGTGGCCGGGAACCCGCCGTCGCCTCCGGCGGCGATGGTGACCGGGCAGGCGATGTCGTCGAGGCGCTCGAAGGTGTCGTGCGTGCCGCTGCTCGAGTACACGGCGGCCTCGTCGACACCTCGGCACTTCAGCCGGACGGTGCCGTCGGCGAGGTCCTCGAAGCCGTGGTCGACGTAGGCACGGAGGCACGCGGGGTCGAGCGAGGCGAGAGGCGGCTTCGAGGCGTAGTTCCCGTAGGCGGCCTCCCGGGAGTCGAACACCTCGCGCCGGCGTCGAGCCCCCTCCGCGAGGGGGTTGGAGCCCTCGGCGGAACGCACCTCGAGGATCTCGGTGGGCAGGACGATCGGCTCGAAGCACCAGAGGGACGCGAACGTGCCGGGTCGGGCCGCCTCGGCCATCAGCAGCGCGGCGCCGCCCTTGGAGTGGCCGACACCGAAGACCGGGCCCTCGACGACGAGGTCGTCGACCACGCTCAGCACGTCGCGGCCGAACCGGTTCCAGTCGAACTCGTGGTCCTCCGGCACCCGGGTGTCGCCGTGGCCCCGGAAGTCGATCGCCAGGCAGTGGAACATGTCGCCCAGGCGGTCGGCCAGGGGCTGCCAGACGCGACCGTGGAAGCCGGTGGCGTGGGCGAAGAGGAGCACCGGACCGGTGCCCCCGAGGTCGTGGACGGCGACGTCGACGCCGTCGGGGGTGCGGACGCGGTGCATGCGCCCATCGTGGCGCAGCGGGGTCACGGGGTGCAGATCAGCGTCCGAGCTCGGCCCGGGCGTGGGTGGTGAGACCCTTGTAGTCGACCTTGCCGTTGGCGGCCCGCCCGATGGTCGGCACGTAGACGACGTGGCGCGGTGCCTTGTAGGACGCGAGCCGGCCCTTCACGTGGGCGATCAGCTCGTTCTCGGCGGGCTGGCCGCCGTCCGCCGGCTCGACGACCGCGGTGATCGCTTGGCCGAACTTCTCGTCGGGCACGCCCACGACGACGGCGTCGCGCACCTCGGGATGGGTCTTCAGCGCCTCCTCGACCTCCTCGGGGAAGACCTTCTCGCCGCCGGTGTTGATGCACACCGAGCCGCGTCCGAGGAGGGTGAGGGAGCCGTCGGCCTCGACCGTGGCGTAGTCGCCGGGCATCGAGTAGCGCTGGCCGTCGATGGTGATGAAGGTGGCCGCCGTCTTCTCCGGGTCCTTGTAGTAGCCGACCGGCACCCGGCCGGCGACGGCGACGCGACCGATGGTGCCCGAGCCCGGCTCCACGTCATGGCCGTCGTCGTCGATCACCCTGGCGTTCTGGCCGAGCGAGAACTTGGCGGTCTTGGCCGCGGCCCCGGCGGCCGAGACCGACTGGCCCATGCCGAGCGCCTCCGAGGAGGAGAACGCGTCGACGAGGAGCATCCCCGCGTGGTGGCGCAGCAGGCCCTCCTTGGTGGCCTCGCTCCACATCACGCCCGACGAGCTCATCATCTTCAGGCTCGAGATGTCCCAGCGGTCGGGCTGGGCGTCGAGCGCGGCGAGCATCGGCTTGGCGAAGGCGTCGCCGACGATCGCCGCGCCGTTGACGCCCTCCCGCTCGATCGTGTCGAGCATCTCGACCACGTCGAAGGTGCGACCCTCCATGGTGACGACCGTCCCGCCGGTGAGCATGCCGATCAGCGCGTTGAACCAGCCCGTGCCGTGCATGAGGGGGCAGGCGGGGAGCACGACGAGCCCCTCGGCGAGCGAGTCGACGGCGGCGGCGACGTCGGTCGGGCCGGCGAACACCGGGTTGGTGTTGCCGCCGAGGATCGAGATGAGGTCGGTCTGGCGCCACATGACGCCCTTCGGCATGCCGGTGGTGCCGCCGGTGTAGAGCATGAGGATGTGGTCCCCGCTGCGGCCCCAGGGTGGGACGACGCGCTCGGTGGCGGCCGACGCCGCCTGCTCGTAGGGGATGGCCCAGTCGGGGCAGGGGCCGGTGCCGTCGTCGACCCAGATCCACGTGCGGACGTTCGGCACGCGGGGTCGCACCGCGTCGCAGCGGTCGGCGAAGCAACCGTGGAAGATCACCGCGACGGCGTCGGCGTTGTCCCAGAGGTAGGCGAGCTCGTCCTCGACGTAGCGGTAGTTGGTGTTCACCGGGACGAGCCCGGCTTTGAAGATCCCCATCTGGGACTCCATGTAGGCGTCGCAGTTGTAGAGGTACTGCGCGACCTTGTCCTGCTCGACCGCGCCGGCGTCGAGCAGCGTGCGGGCGATGCCGTCGGCGCGGCGGTCGGCCTCGGCCCACGTGCGGTGCACGTCCCCGTGCACCAGGAGGGTGCGGTCGCCGTAGCGGTCGGCGATGCCCTCGATGACGTCGGCGAAGTTCCAGTTCTCGGTGGTGTCCCCCATAGGTGCCGGATCCTATTGCCAGGACGACAACTAGTGTCCTGAATCGTGGACTTCGACCTCCCCGCCGACGACGATCCGCGCCGGACCGAGGTGCGGGCGTGGCTCGCCGAGCACCCCTCGCCGACCGGCAGGGACCTGGCCGAGGCGGGATACGTCGCGCCGCACTGGCCCCGGCCCTACGGCCTCGACGCCGACCCGATCACCCAGATCGTCATCGACGACGAGCTGGCCCGCGCCGGCGTGGTCCGGCCGTCGAACCCCATCGGCGTCGGCTGGGCGGGACCGACGATCCTCCACGCCGGCACCGAGGAGCAGAAGGCGCGCTACCTGCCGCCTCTGCTCTCCGGCGAGGAGGTGTGGTGCCAGCTCTTCAGCGAACCCGGCGCCGGCTCGGACCTGGCCTCGCTGTCGACCCGCGCGGAGCGCGACGGCGACGAGTGGATCGTGAACGGCCAGAAGATCTGGACCTCGCTCGGGCACCAGGCGACGTTCGGCATCCTCATCGCTCGCACCGACCCCGCGGCCCCGAAGCACCAGGGCATCTCCTACTTCGTGTGCCCCATGGACCTGCCCGGCATCGAGGTCCGGCCCATCATCGAGATGACCGGCGGCCACACGTTCAACGAGGTGTTCTTCACCGACGTGCGGCTGCCCGCGGGGTCGCTCGTGGGCGACGAGCACCGGGGCTGGACGCTCGCGAAGGTCACCCTCGGCAACGAGCGGGTGTCGCTGTCGAGCGGCGGAGCCCTGTGGGGGAGGGGTCCGGTCGCCGAGGACCTGCTCGACGTGGTCCGCGCCGCCGGCGGCACGTCCGACCGCGTCCTGCGCCAGGAGCTCGCCCGGCTCCACATCGAATCGGAGATCCTCCGGCTCATCCGCCTGCGCACGGTCACCGCGGCGATCAAGGGCGAGCCGCCCGGGCCGGAGGCGTCGATCCGCAAGGTCCTGGCCGACGAGCACGGCCAGCGGATCATGGGCCTGGCCAAGGATCTGAGCGGCCCCGGCGGCATGCTGGCGGACCGCGGACCGCTCGGCTCCGACCCCGCCCTGTGGCACTACGGCTTCTTGTTCTCACCTGCGCTCACCGTCGGAGGTGGCACGGGGGAGGTCCAACGGAACATCATCTCCGAGCGCGTCCTGGGCCTGCCCCACGACCCCGACGTCTGATCCACCCCACCGAGGAGACCCCTGTGGCCGACACCGACACCACCGACGAGCTGCGCCGCCACCAGAAGGTGACGGCGGCGACCGACCTGATCGGTGTCCCCGCCGGCACGAAGGGCAAGGTGCTGCTGGTCAACGGCCTCGGGCCGTGGATCCGCTACCGCGTGCTGTTCGAGAACGGCGTCGAGCGTGGCAACGTCCTGCGGGAGCAGCTCGACGAGGCCTGATCCCTCCGTCGCGGCGCCGACGCACCCGCGACCACGCGTCGCACCTGCATGGGGAGGCGCAGCGCCCATGGAGGTGGTGTGGCTCCCCGTGGCCCGCCCTCGGGGAGGCGCCACACGTCGGAGCGTGCTGCCGCTCCCCACGCAACGGGCGGGCAGGTGGCGGCGGGGCTCCGCGCTCAGCCGATGCGGGCGAGGGTGGCCTCGGCCTCCTCGACGAAGCGCACGACCAGCTCCCCGGCGGGGACGAGCTCCTCGATGGCGCCGGCGCCCTGGCCGGCGGGCCAGAACTCCTTGTCGGGGTCGACCTCGGCCGTCTCGTCGGCGCCGAGGTGGTTGGCCCCGTCCGAGCTCGAGCGGAGGAACTGCTGGGGGAACGGCTGGAGCTCCTCGGGGTGCTCCTCCCAGTACTGGGTGTAGCTGTTCCGCACGACGCGGCACGTCTTGCCCGTGTAGCCCCGGGAGATGACGGTGCCGTCGTCCTGCAGGGCGATGAGGCGCTCCTTGTAGCCCGGCGTGGCCCGGGCCTCGGGGGTGGCGATGAAGCGGGTGCCGACCCACACGCCGTCGGCGCCGAGCGCCAGGGCGGCGGCCAGGCCCCGCCCGTCGACGATGCCGCCGGCGGCGACCACGGGCACCCGCTCGCCCACGGCGTCGACGATCTGGGGGACGAGGGCCATGGTGGCGACCTGCCCGGTGTGGCCGCCGGCCTCGGTGCCCTGGGCCACGACGATGTCGCACCCGGCCTCGACGGCGGCGATGGCGTGGCGCACCTTCCCGCACATGTTCATCACGAGGACGTTGTTGTCGTGGCAGAGGTCGACGACGTCGCGGGGCACGCCGAGCCCGGCGACGAACACCTGGGCGCCGCCGTCGATGATCTCCTTGACCTTGGCCTCCATGTCGCCGGGCGAGGCGGTGAGGAGGTCGACGCCGAAGGGCTTGTCGGTGGCCTCGCGCACCTGGCGGATCTCGCCGACCATCTCGTCGAACCCCATGGTCGAGGCGCCCATGCAGCCGAAGCCGCCGGCCTCGGACACCGCGGTGACGAGCTGGTGGTACGACACGCCGCCCATGCCGGCGAGCATGACGGGGTGGTCGATCTGGAGGGCCTCGGTCAGGCGGGTGCGCAGCATGCGCGCACACTATCGAACGGCGTGTCAACGAGCCGGGAGCGCTCCACGCGGGACCTGGGCGCTTCCGGGTACGCGGATCGACCGCGGGTGTCGTGTTCGGTACCGAGAACGGCGGGATGCCCCGGGGCGCGCCGGACCCCTCGCAGCTCCCCAGGGGGGAGGGAGCCACGAGGGGGATCCGGACCGGTCGGACCGTCGCACCGAGGATGACCGTTCCCTGGGGCCCGACCTGTTGGGCGCAACGTACCGAGGTCGTGTGTCGGGCTCGTGTCGTGGCCGTGAACGCGTCGCGTCGGCGGCCTCGCCGGCCGGGGCGCTAGGTCCGGTCCGACGGGACCGCAGGTGCGCCGGCGTACGCGGGCGGGCCGCTGAGCGCGCCCCGGCGCCAGCGGCGTGGCGTCAGCGCGATGCCACGGGGGGAGTCCTCGAACAGCCAGCGGCCCACGTTGCGGCGCGTCCAGGGGTGCAGCCCGACGACGGCGATCGCCGCTTCGGCGCCCCACCGCTGGGCGAGGATCGTGCCGAGCGCGGACGCCATCCGGTGGTCCGCGGCGAGCTCGCGGCGCACCTCGTCGGTGTAGCGCCGGACGACGTCGGCGGCCGGAGCCCGGCCACCGGCGATGACGGCTTCCGCGGCCAGGCGTCCGGTGAGGAGGGCCTGACCGATCCCCTCGCCGGTCATCACGTCGGCGGCGCGTGCGGCGTCGCCGACGAACAGCGCCCGGCCGGTCCCGAGCGTCGCGGCGTCGATCCCCGCGGGGATCGGCCACGCCCGGTGCGGACCCTCGGGCTCGGCTCGAGGGCCGAGGACCCGCCGGATCGGTGCGCGCTCCAGGAGGTCGGGCCACAGGCGGGCGAGCGCGCCGCCGTCGAGGTGGTGCCCGCGCAGCACGCCGAAGCCGACGTTGGCCCCGCCGTCCGGGAGCGGGAACGACCAGGCGTAGCCGGGCAGCAGGTCGGGCTCGAACCAGACGTGGAGGTCGCGGGTGCCGGGTCCGGTGTCGCGGAAGTACTGCCGGAACGCGTGCCACTCGCCCCGGTAGCCGGGATCGTGGACGCCGAGCGCCTTGCGCAGCGGCGACCACATGCCGTCAGCCCCGATCGCCCAGCGGGCGCGCACCGGCTCGTGGCCCTCGACGGCCACCTCCACCGAGTCGTCGACACGCGTCGCCGAGCGGAGGGCCGCTCCCTCGAGGACCGTGACCCCCTCCGAGCGGGCGAGGTCGACGAGCGCAGCGTCGAGGTCGGCCCGGCGGGCGACCGCGGCGTACGTGCCCGGACCCTCGGGCAGCGGGAGGGTGACGATCCGGCGCGCGGGCGAGTGGAGGAACATCCGCGGCACGTCGATCCACGACGCCACGTCCGCCGGTGGGAGTCCGAGCGCCTCCAGCTCGCGCAGGGCGAGCGTGGTGAGCCCGTCGCCGCAGGTCTTGTCGCGGGGGAACCTCGCCTTGTCGATGACGACCACGTCGAGCCCGGCCCGGTGCAACGTGAGCGCCGCCGCTGTGCCCGCCGGACCGGCGCCGACGACGACGACGTCGATCATCCGCCGGCCTCGGGCGGCGGGGGAGCCGGGGGAGGGGGTGGCGGAGCGGCCGGCGCCGCGGGCTCGGTCGTCGGCACGCTCGACTCGCCCGAGCAGTTCTCGCCCTCGCGCCGGCGGTAGAGCGCGCCGACGGTGTCGACCTCGACGCGCCCGTCGAGGAAGCGCCGGGTGCGCTCGGTGCGCACGCGGGTGCACACGCCCTGGGGCTCGGTGGTCTGGCCTGTCTGCTCCACGTCGACGTGCTTCGTGGAGTAGAGGGTCACCGTGATCTCGGTGTCGGTGTAGCTCGGCCAGATGAGGACGCCGTAGGGGGAGGTGTTGCGGATCTGGAGGTCCGGGTGGGGCCACGACAACGTGGCCTCGCGCCCGTAGGGGTAGCGCGAGAAGTAGATCGAGTGGGCCTGGTACTCGCCGAAGTCGAGCCCCGCGAAGAAGGCGGCGTTGAACAGCGTCGTGGTGAACTGCGAGATGCCGCCGCCGAGCTGGTCGACGACGACGCCGTTCGTGATGCCGCCGGCGGGCAGGTAGCCCTTCTCGGCCGTGCGCTGGCCGACGTGCTCGTTGAGCGAGAACGTCTCGCCCGGTGGGATGACGACGCCGCGCGTGGCGTCGGCGATGAGGTGGATGTTCGTCACCCGGTTCTGGCAGCACGTGTGGGTGGTGGTGAAGCTCGCCACCTCCTCGACGATGCCGAGGCCCTCGGCCCACTCCCGGTCCCGCTCGCTCTCGGCGGGGATGAGCTCGAGGTCGACGGTCTCGGCCCGGTCGTGGAGGGCGTCGTCGAGGCGTTCGACGCTGCCGTCGCCGCAGCAGGTCGTCGGGTTCTCGCCGCCGACGATCTGCACCACGCCGTCCTGCACGGTGAAGCTGGCGTCGGTGCCCGCCGTCCCGGCGTCGGCGTACAGCTCGGCGAGAGCGGGCGCCGCCAGCGACTCGTCGAGGGTCCAGTCGACCTCCGACGGGTCGTCGGCCTCGAGCACCAGCCACGACCGGAGGGCGGTCACGTCGAGGGGGCGCTCGACCGCACCCACCACGACCGTGGGCGGGGAGGCGGTGGCCGCTTCCGCGTCGCGCGCCGCGGCGTCGGCCTGCTCGTCGGACACGAGCGGGGCGATCTCGGTGAGCGGTGCGCGGACCCGGACGGTGTCGAGCGCGGGGTCCGCCGCGTCGGCTGCGTCCTGCAGGGCGTCGGCCAGGTCGGCGGCGTCGACACCGGCACCGGGCGTGCCGGCGACCGCCCGCACGCCGTTGGCGTCGCCCTCGAGCGACGGTTCGCTCGCCTCGGTGACGCCGGGCAGCTCCGTCTCGCTGAGCGAGGAGCGCAGGACGGACTCGTCGACCTGGTGGCGGAGGGGGACGTCGCGCTGGCCGACGAAGCTCCCGATCCAGCGGAAGGGGCGCGTCAGCAGAGGGCCCTCTCCCTCGTCGACCTGCTCGATGGTGGCGTCGTGGTCGACGCTCAGCCCGAGGGAGCGGGCGTCGGTGGTCGCGGTGCCGGACCCGGTGTCGAGGACGATGCGCAGGTCCTGGCGCTCGGCGGCGATCCGCTCGACGGCCCGTTCGAGGTCCTCGGCGTCGAGCCCGGAGATGTCCTCGCCGGCGAGGGTGACGTTGCGCTCGACGTCCTCGCCGGCGAACCCGGGATCGAGGAAGGAGGCCGCCATCAGCAGGCCGTAGAGGAGCAGGAGCGCACCGGCGCCCCACACCAGGGCCCAGCGCCCCCTGATGGTCTGGAGCACGCGCGACATCGGACCCCATCATTCCATCCCGTCGAGCGTGCTCCACATCGCTGCGGTCGGCGGTCCCGGACGGAATGGGTGTGCCCGGTGTCCCTCTGCAATGATCCGGGGCGGGCCCGTCCGGGGGACGGACGCGGCCGACGTGTCGCCCTACATCCAGGAGAAGAGTCACACGATGGGAATCCTCGACGGTCGAGTCGCCATCATCACCGGCGCCGGTCGCGGCATCGGTCGCGAGCACGCGCTGATGATGGCCGAGCAGGGTGCGAAGGTCGTCGTGAACGACCTCGGCGCGGAGATGGACGGCAGCGGCGGTGGCACCGGCCCCGCCGGCGAGGTCGTCGAGGAGATCCGCGGCATGGGCGGCGAGGCCGTCGTGAACGGCGACGACGTCTCCT
Organism: Actinomarinicola tropica; assembly: GCF_009650215.1. Taxonomy (GTDB): domain Bacteria; phylum Actinomycetota; class Acidimicrobiia; order Acidimicrobiales; family SKKL01; genus Actinomarinicola; species Actinomarinicola tropica. Next base: position 1,320,318 of record NZ_CP045851.1, read on the forward strand.
CCTGGGAAGGCGCCCAGAACATGGTCAACCAGGCCGTCGAGACCTTCGGCGACCTCAACGTGGTCGTGAACAACGCCGGCATCCTCCGGGACCGCATGCTCACGAACATGACCGAGGAGGAGTGGGACGCGGTCATCAAGGTGCACCTGAAGGGCACCTTCGCTCCTGCCCGCTGGGCCGCCGCCTACTGGCGCGAGCAGTCGAAGGCCGGCAAGGAGGTCTCGGGCCGCATCATCAACACCGCGTCCCCGTCGGGCATCTACGGCAACGTCGGCCAGACCAACTACGGCGCGGCGAAGGCCGGCATCGCCAGCTTCACCGTCATCGCCGCCCTGGAGCTCGCCCGCTACGGCGTCACCGTCAACGCCATCGCCCCCACGGCGCTCACCCGCATGACCGAGAACCTCGGCATGGGGCAGCTGCCCGAGGAGGCGAAGGAGCAGATGTCGCCGCGTTGGATCTCGCCGATCGTCACCTGGCTGGCGTCCGACGAGGCGAAGAACGTCACCGGTCGCGTCTTCGACGTGAGCGGCCGCTACCTCGGCATCGCCGAGGGCTGGCACCGCGGCCCGACCGCCGACCCGGTCGACGATCCGGCCCAGCTCGGCGCGGTCGTCGATCAGCTCATGAAGGACGCCCGCCTCAACGCCGACATGAGCGGCAAGGACGCCGAGGGCCCCGGCCGTCCCGGCAAGGGCATCTAGCCTCCATCCGACACGCACGACGACAGGGGGGAACGTCATGCCCATCAACCCGGACGCTGTCGGCTCCAAGGGTGAGCCGGGTCGGCGCAGCTGGAACAGCAAGGACGCACTGCTCTACGCGGTGAGCGTCGGCGCCGGCAGCCTCGACCCGGTCACCCAGGAGCTCGAGTTCACGACCGAGAACACCAAGGGCGTGCAGCAGCGCGTCCTGCCCACCATGGCCGTGGTCCTCGGCGCCGGTCGCGGCGCCATGGGCAAGGTCGGGACCTTCAACCCGGCCATGCTCGTCCACGGCGAGCAGGCGATCACCTTGCACCGCGAGATCCCCGTCGAGGGCGAGCTCGAGGCCGAGAGCGAGATCGTCGGCATCTACGACAAGGGGAAGGGCGCGGTCATCGTGACCGAGTCCCACTCCAAGCTGGTCGACACCGACGAGCCGCTGTTCAGCACCCGCTCGTCGGTGTTCATCAGCGGCGAGGGCGGCTTCGGCGGCGATCGGGGCCCGTCGGGCCCCACGAACGTCCCGCCCGAGCGGGCGCCGGACCACGAGGTCACCTACTCGACCCGGCCCGACCAGGCGCTCACGTACCGCCTGAACGGCGACCGCAACCCGCTGCACTCGGACAAGCAGTTCTCCGACATCGGCGGGTTCCCGAAGCCGATCCTGCACGGGCTGTGCACCTACGGCTTCACGGGTCGGGCGCTGCTCCACTCGCTCTGCGACGGCGATCCCGCCCGGTTCCGGCACATGGAGGGGCGCTTCGCCTCGCCGGTGCTGCCAGGCGACGACCTCACGGTCCGCATGTGGCGGACCGGTGACGGCGAGGCCCTGTTCACCACCTCGGTGGGGGACAAGACGGTCATCAGCGGCGGGCTCTGCCGCTTCGACTGAGACCTGCTCCGTCGGCGGGTCGGCCCGGGCTGCGGTCCGGGCCGACCCGCCGGTGGAATCCTCCTCGGGTCCGCGGCGTTGTCGCGACCATGAGCTCAGGTCACACCGTCACGATCGCCCCCGCCGACGCCCACGTGGAGGTGCGTCTGGGCGATGTCGTCCTCGCCGACAGCCGCCGCGCGCTGCGCCTGGACGAGACCGGGCTCCCGCCCCGGTACTACGTCCCGAAGGACGACGTCCGGATGGACCTGCTCGAGCCCACGACGTTCCACACGACGTGCCCGTTCAAGGGCCAGGCGTCCTACTGGTCGGTCGAGGTCGCCGGCACGCGCCACGACGGCCTGGCCTGGGCCTACGAGACGCCCATCGACGGCGCGACCGACATCGCCGGCCACCTGTCGTTCTACCCCGACCGCGCCGAGGTGCGGGTCGACGGCGACGCGATCTAGCGGGTCCGGTCTCTTGCCGGGCCGCTACGGTCCGGGCGATGGATCTCCCGAGGGGTCTTCCGCCGCGGCTCTACGTCGACGACGAGGTGTTCGCCGCCGAGCGCGAGCGGATCTTCGGCGGATCGTGGCTCCCGGTGTGCCGGACCGAGGACGTCGCTCGTCCCGGCGACTACGTGGCCCGTGAGGTCGGCGGCGAGCCCGTCGTCGTCGCCCAGCGCGCGACGGTGGGCTCACCGCGCTCGCCAGCGTGTGTCGCCACCGCAACATGGTCCTGCTGAGCGGGACCGGCAACGCCGCGGCGATCCGGTGCCCGTACCACCTCTGGACCTACTCGTGGGACGGCAGCCTCGTCGCGGCGCCGCAGACGGCAGGGCTCGACGGGTTCGACCGGTCGGAGGTCTGCCTGCCGCGCCTGGCCGTCGAGACCTGGCAGGGCTTCGTTCTCGTCAACACCGACCTCGACGCCGAGCCGCTCGCCCCGCAGCTCGTCGGCCTGGACGAACGGCTCGCGGGGCTCCGGATCGACGAGATGGTCCGCGTCGGCGCCATCGAGTGGGACCAGCCCTGGAACTGGAAGACCACGTTCGAGAACTACGCCGAGTCCTACCACCACCAAGGCGTGCACCCCGACACCCTCCAACCGATCTTCCCCGGGGAGCGCTCCCTGCCCGCGACCGGGGGCGACGCGCCGTGGCTGGCGCTCGACCACGAGTCCACGGTCGAGGGGGTCGAGCCCATCCTCGTGCTGGCCGTGTTCCCGCTCCTGTGGCCGACCGTCGTGCGGCCCGACTCGATGGTCTGGCTGCGGATCGAGCCCCACGGACCGGCACGGTCCACACTCACCACCGAGGTGTTCGTGCTCCCCGAGCTCGCCGACGACGAGGAGGTCGTGGCCGGCCACCTCGAGGCCACCCGTGCCGTGAACGCCCAGGACGAGGTGCCGAACCGGGGTGTGGCCGCCGGCCTCGCGAGCCGCTACGCCACGACGCCGGTCCTGCATCCGCTCGAGGCGGGCATCGACCACTTCACCCGCTGGTACCTCCAGCGCATGGGAGCCGACGCGTGACGGTTCCGCAGGATGAGAACCGCCGCCGGCTTCCGTCGCTGCCTCATCCACCGGAGGTGCCCGATCCCGGAGAACACCGCGTGGCGGCCTAGAAGAGGCGCAGCTCGTTCGACTCGATGCCGCGCAGCTCGTCGTAGTCGACCTCGACGCAGGTGATCCCGCGCGTCGCGGCGAGCGTGCGCGCCTGGGGCTTGATCACCTGGGCGACGAACATGCCCTGGACGTCGGCCATCGCCGGGTCGCTGCGCAGCAGCGTCAGGTAGCGGGTCAGCTGCTCGACACCGTCGATCTCGCCGCGGCGCTTCACCTCGATCGCGACGAGACGGCCGTCGGCGTCGCGGCACATGAGGTCGACCGGCCCGATGTCGGTGGGGTACTCGCGCCGGACGAGCGACAGACCCTCGGCGAGCGTGCCGGTGTTGGCGGCGAGGAGCTCCTGGAGGTGCGCCTCCACGCCGTCCTTCGAGAGCCCCGGGTCGACCCCCATCTCGTGGCTCGAGTCCGAGAGCACCTCGTGCAGCGTGATCGTGAGCTGCTCGCCCTTCGGGTTGACGACCGTCCACTCGCCGTCGCCCTCCACGAGGCGGTTCGGGGCGTTCATCCAGTTGAGCGGCTTGTAGGCGCCGCCGTCGGCGTGGATGGCGACGCAGCCGTCCGCCTTCACCATGATGAGGCGCACGGCTTCGGGGAGGTGGGCGGTGAGGCGTCCGGCGTAGTCGACGGAGCAGCGGGCGATCACGAGGCGCATCGTCGGAGCACCGTAGCGGCCAGGCGCCGGGGGCCCGCGACGCCCCGCGCCGCTACTTCAGGTCGGCGCCGCGCTTGCGGAAGCGCTCCCGGATGAGCTCGCGCCGGGCCTGGAGGTCGCGGTAGGTGAGGCTCTCCGCGACGGACGGATCGACGCCGAAGCTGGCCTTGACCCCGCTGAGGTCGAGCTCCACCGAGCGGGGATCGACGCCGATGTCCTTCGCGATCGTCTCGCCGTGGCGGGTCGTGAAGTACATGGCGATCTGGGTGATCTCGGCGAAGAGGTCGAGGTCGGGAGCGAGGCGGGCGATGGCGCCGTCGAGGAAGACCATGTTCTTCACGAAGAGCATGAGCTCCTTCGGCATCCGGGCGCCGTAGCCGAGCAGGGCCTTCACCACGTCCTGGATCTCGGAGATGAGCTCGTCGGGGGTGAGTGCCGTCGGGTCGAGCGGCGGGCGGTCGAGGCCGAGGTCGACGACGACGGCGTCGAGGTCGGTGTCGGGCGGCAGGGCACCGAGGTCCCGCAGGGCGGCGAGCTGGCCCTTGATGTCGTTGACGCTCGCGGTGAGGAGCAGCCGCAGGAACGCCAGCCGGCGTGGCTCGCTGAGGCGGCCCGTGATGCCGAAGTCGAGCAGCGCGGTGCGACCGTCGCGCATCACGAACAGGTTCCCGCCGTGGAGGTCGCCGTGGAAGATGCCGTGCAGCATCGCCCCCTCCATGAAGCCGATCATGCCGGTGCGGATGATCGCCTCGGTCTGGAGCCCGGCGGCGTGCATGCCGGCGACGTCGTCGAACGCGAACCCCTCGAGGCGCTCCATGACGAGGACCCGACGGGTGACCATCGTCGGGTGCGGGCGGGGGATGACGTAGCCGCGCTGGTCGAGCGCCGCGAAGGTCCGCGCGACGTCGAGCATGTTCTCGGCCTCGACGCGGAAGTCGAGCTCCTCGGTGATCGTCTCGGCGAACACCTCCACGAGGGCAGGCGGGTTGGCGAGGGCGGTGACCGGGATGCGCCCGACGAGGAAGGGCGCCAGCCAGGCCATCACCTCGATGTCGCGGTGCACGAGGTGGGCGACCGTGGGTCGCTGCACCTTGACGACGACCTCCTCGCCCGTGTGGAGGCGAGCGGTGTGGACCTGGGCGATCGACGCGGCGGCGAGCGGCTCGGGGTCGAAGCGGGCGAACAGGACGTCGAGGGGCGCGCCGAGGTCCTCCTCGACGACGCGCCGGACGTCGTCGTAGGGCTCGGGTGGGACCCGGTCGCGGCACTTCTTGAACTCGTCGACGAGCTCGTTCGGGAACAGGCCCTCACCCGAGGAGATGATCTGGGCCAGCTTGATGAAGGTGGGACCGAGCTCCTCGATCGCGATGCGCATGCGCCGGGAGAGCCCGGCACGCGAGCGGGATCGGTCGCCGCTGCGCTTCTCGACGAGCCGCCAGCCGATGAGGGCGCGGCCGAGGTGGAGGACGACGACGGCGAGCCGGCGCAGGGGCGGCACCTGCCGGGGGCTGATCAGCCGGGGGAGCTCGCGGCGGACGACGGCACGTGCGGTGGGGACGGCCCGGCGCCACGGCATGTCGTCGGGCACGACCGTCCACGGCGCGTCGTCGGAGAAGGAACCGATCCCGAGGTCGGCGGGCGATCGCACGGCGCTATGCCCACATCTCGGCTTCGTCGTCCTCGATCGAGGTGCCGACGCGCGCCCGGACGAGCTCGATGATGCGCTCGGCGTGCTCGGGTCGGCAGATGAGGAGGTCGGGGAGCCACGGGTCCGGCCGGTTGTAGCGCAGCGGGCTGCCGTCGATGCGCGAGACGTGGAGCCCGGCGGCCGCGGCGACCGCCACGGGGGCGCAGGAGTCCCACTCGTACTGGCCGCCGGCGTGGGCGTAGATCTCGGCCTCGCCCCGGACGACGGCCATCGCCTTGGCCCCGGCCGACCCGAGCGGCACGAGCTGCCCGCCGAGGTCGTCGGCGATCACGTGGCAGATCATCGCCGGGCGGCTCCGGCTGACGACGAGGCGCGGACCGTGCGCGGGAGCGGGCGGCAGGGTCGGCGCAGGGTGGGTCGACAACGTCGTCGCGAGGGCCGGGAGCGCCACGGCGCCGGCGACCGGGGCGTGGTCGACGACGAGGGCGACGTGGACCGCGAAGTCGTGGCGGAGCTCGCCGTACTCGCGGGTGCCGTCGAGCGGATCGACGATCCAGGTGCGCTCGGCGGTGAGCCGCGAGGCGTGGTCGCGCCCTTCCTCCGACAGCACGGCGTCGCCGGGGGCGAGCTCGGTGAGGGCGTCCATGATGAGCTCGTGGGCGCGGCGGTCGCCTTCCTGCTCGATCGCCCAGCGCGGCGCGCCGGCATCCACCAGCTCGGCGCGCAACGCGGTGAGGAGCTCGCCGGCGGCGGTCGCCACCTGCGCCGCGATGGCGTGGTCGTCGAGCTCCTCGCTCGGCGCGTCGGAGGGCACGGTTCCGGTCAACTCCGGACGAGGGGCTTGTACTTGATCCGGTGGGGCTGGTCGGCCTCCGCGCCGAGCTCCTTGCGGCGGAAGGCCTCGTACTCGGAGAAGTTCCCCTCGAACCAGCGCACCTGGGAGTCGCCCTCGAACGCCAGGACGTGGGTGGCGACGCGGTCGAGGAACCAGCGGTCGTGGCTGATGATCACCGCGCAACCCGGGAAGGACTCGAGCCCGTCCTCGAGGGCGCGCAGCGTGTCGACGTCCAGGTCGTTGGTGGGCTCGTCGAGGAGAAGGACGTTGCCGCCGCTGGTGAGGACCTTGGCGAGGTGGACGCGGTTGCGCTCGCCACCGGAGAGGACGCCGACCTTCTTCTGCTGGTCGGACCCCTTGAAGTTGAAGCCGGCGACGTAGGCCCGGCCGTGCATCTCGCGCCCACCGACGTCGATGGTGTCGGCCCCGCCGGTGATCTCCTCGTAGACCGTCCGCTCCGGGTCGAGGACGTCGCGGGACTGGTCGACGTAGGCCAGCTGCACCGTGGGACCGATGCGGAGCTGTCCTTCGTCGGGCTCCTCGGAGCCGGTGATCATCCGGAACAGAGTGGTCTTGCCGGCGCCGTTGGGACCGATGACGCCGACGATGCCGGCGCGGGGGAGCGTGAAGCTCAGGTCCTCCACGAGGAGCCGGTCGCCGAAGCCCTTCGAGATGTGCTCGGCCTCGATGACGACGTCGCCGAGCCGGTCGCCGGCGGGGATGGAGATCTGCAGCGCCTCGTCGCGTCCCTGGGAGGACTGCGCCTCGGCGAGCATCGCCTCGTAGGCGCTGAGACGGGCCTTGCCCTTGGCCTGGCGGGCCTTCGGCGCCATCCGCACCCACTCGAGCTCGCGGGCCAGGGTCCGCTGGCGCGCCGACTCCGTCTTCTCCTCCTGGGCCAGCCGGGCCTTCTTCTGCTCGAGCCAGGAGCTGTAGTTCCCCTCGAACGGGTAGCCACGACCACGGTCCAGCTCGAGGATCCAGCCCGCCACGTTGTCGAGGAAGTAGCGGTCGTGCGTGATGGCGACGACGGTGCCGGAGTAGTCCTTGAGGAACCGCTCCAGCCAGGCGACCGACTCGGCGTCGAGGTGGTTGGTGGGCTCGTCGAGGAGCAGGAGGTCGGGGCGGGCGAGGAGCAGGCGGCACAGAGCGACGCGCCGCCGCTCGCCGCCGGAGAGGTTCGTCACATCGGCGTCGGCGGGCGGCAGCCGCAGCGCGTCCATCGCGATGTCGATGGTGCGCTGGAGGTCCCATGCGCCCGCGGCCTCGATCTTCGCCTCGAGGTCGGCCTGCTCGGCGCCGAGCTTCTCGAAGTCGGCGTCGGGATCGGACCAGCCGGCGAGGACGGCTTCGTAGCGGGAGAGGAGGGTGGCGGTCTCACCGACGCCGTCCATCACGTTGCCGAGGACGTCCTTGTCGGGGTCGAGCTGCGGCTCCTGCTCGAGCAGTCCCACCGTGAACCCGGGGGTGAGGCGTGCCTCCCCCGTGTAGCCGTCGTCGAGTCCGGCCATGATGCGCAACAGCGAGGACTTGCCCGCGCCGTTGGACCCGATGACGCCGATCTTGGCGCCCGGGTAGAAGCTGATGCTCACGTTGTCGAGCACCGTGCGGTCCGGCGGGTAGAACCTGCTGACCTTGTGCATCGTGTAGATGAATTGGGCGCTCATCGACTCGACACTACCGGGCGGTCCGCGCGTCCCACCCCGGCCCGGACGCGGCGATGCCCCGGCGTGGTGCCGGGGCATCGCGCATCAGGAGCGTGGGCTCAGCGTCGAGCGGGCGCCTTCTTGGCGGGGGCCTTCTTCGCGGGGGCCTTCTTGGCCGGTGCCTTCTTCGCGGGCGCCTTCTTGGCCGGTGCCTTCTTGGCGGGCGCCTTCTTGGCCGGTGCCTTCTTGGCGGGCGCCTTCTTGGCCGGTGCCTTCTTGGCCGGTGCCTTCTTGGCGGGCGCCTTCTTGGCCGGTGCCTTCTTCGCGGGCGCCTTCTTGGCCGGTGCCTTCTTGGCCGGTGCCTTCTTCGCGGGCGCCTTCTTGGCCGGTGCCTTCTTGGCCGGTGCCTTCTTCGCCGCAGCCTTCGCGGGGGCCTTCTTGGCCGGTGCCTTCTTCGCTGCCGTCTTCTTGGTTGCCACGGGTGTGGTTCTCCTTGTCCGGGATGTGGTGGTCGCCGGCTCGTTCGACGCGAGTTGGTCTCCTGCCGGGCTGGGTGCTGCACCGGCGTCGTCGACGCCGTCCTCCTCCTGCTCGGGTTCCGCCGTCGCGAAGCCGGGCAGGGCGAGATCGATGCCGCGTCGCGGCGTGTCGAAGGATTGGACCACGAAGGTTCGCGACTCGCCAAGGGTGAGCACGTCACGGGCGCGGCGCGGCGCGGGGTCGTCCATGGCCTTCAGCGGGATGTAGCACTGCGCGTCGCCGATCGTGACGTACGCACCGTGCGACGAGAACCGGTCCACGACGCCGTCGACCTCGGAGCCCAGGGGGTGCTCGGCGATGAACTCGATGAAGACCATCGGAGCGTTGAGCGGCTCGGTGCTGCCCCCACGCTTGCGGCGGCGGCCGGAGTCGGTTGCGGTCGACTTCTGCTCGGAGGAGGTGTCGTCGGTTGGCGCCGGTGCAGGTGCCGCGGCACGCGAGCCCCGACTGCGCTTGGCGGGAGCCTTGGTGTCCGCGTCGTCCTTCGCAGGTGCCTTCTTGGCCCTCCGCCGGCTCGGGGCGGGGGAGGTGCCGGCACCCTGCTTCGCGTCCTTGATCGACTTGCGGCTCGCCGGACCACGGACGGGCGTGCGGGGGAGGAACACCCAACCGACGTGCTCGACCGGCTTGCCGCCCACCAACCGGCCCTCGTCGAACAGCCACCCGTACTGGCCGTGGAACTCCTGGAAGGAGTCGTTGGAGAGGACGGTGGCGTCGGCTCGGTCGGCGATGAGCAGCACGAAGGCGTCGCCGCGGCCGATGGCGCCTGCGGGCGGCGACACGATCTCGCCCGCGAGCACGGCCTCCTCGTAGCGCTGCCGCTCGCTCGCGTCGATGCGGTGACCGAAGGTCGCGTCGACGACCACGGTGACGACGTCGTGGGGGTGCTGGGCGAGGAACGCGCGGACCGCGTCGTCGAGCTGCTGGAGGCTCGGCGCGGTGCGTCCCTCGGTCGCGATGTTGGAGCCGTCGACGACGACGTGGTGGGCACTCATCTCGCAGACAGTCAAGCAGTTCCCGGTGGCACCGCTGCGGACCCACCGCGTGCGATGCCTACGATCGCCCGATGATCCGTGCAGCGCTCTTCGACTTCGGTGGCGTCATCCTGTCCAGTCCGTTCGAGGCGTTCGACCGCTACGAGCGGGAGAACGGGCTCCCCGAGGGGTTGATCCGGACGTTGAACGCGACCAACCCTGACGACAACGCCTGGGCGAAGCTGGAGCGCAGCCAAGTCGACCTCGGTCAGTTCGCCGAGCTCTTCGAGGCGGAGGCTCGCGCCGTCGGGTACGAGGTCGACGGGCGCGCGGTCCTGGGGCTGCTCGGTGGCACGGTCCGACCGGAGATGGTCGAGGCGCTGCGCCGCTGCAAGGAGCGGTTGCTCACCGGGTTGCTCACGAACAACTTCGTCAGCGGCGCGGCTCGCGACGCCGCCGAGGATCCCACCGGACGTACGGCGCAGATCGCCGAGATCATGGGCATGTTCGACGCGATCGTCGAGTCGTCGAAGGTCGGGGTCCGCAAGCCGGACCCGCGCTTCTACGAGATGGCGTGCGAGATGCTCGGCATCGAGCCGTCGGAGGCCGTGTTCCTCGACGACCTCGGGATCAACCTGAAGCCGGCCCGGGCGCTCGGCATGACGACGATCAAGGTCGTCGACCCCGACGCCGCGATCCGCGAGCTCGAGGCCGCGGTGGGCTTCCCTCTCCGCTGAGGACCTACAGGCCGCCGAGCGCTCGATCGAGGATGTCGGCCTGCTCGTAGGCGTGGATCGCCGCGGAGCCGGATGCCGGGCTGCCGGACTCGGCGCGGCTGACGCGTCGGATCGAGTGCGTGTCGCCGTGCGCCTCGTACAGGCGGCCCTTCGCGAAGTTCCAACCGCCCATGTTCTCTGGCTCCTCCTGGAGCCAGACGATCTCGCGGGCGTTGCCGTAGCGGTCGAGGAGCTCGGCGATCTGGTCGAACGGCCACGGGTAGAGCTGCTCGACGCGCACGACGGCGACGGGCGCGCCGGTCTCGTCGCGGCGGGCGAGCGCGTCGTGGCCCACCTTGCCGCTGCAGAGCACGACGCGTCGGATCGCTGCGGGATCGTCGACCCGGGGGTCGTCGAGCACCTCGCGGAACGAGCCGCTGGTGAGGTCGTCGATGGTGCTGCGCGCCGGCTTGGCCCGCAGCAGCGACTTGGGCGTGGCGATGACCAGCGGCTTGCGCACGTCGCGGTGCATCTGACGCCGGAGGAGGTGGAAGTACTGCCCGGCCGTGGTGGCGTTGGCGACCTGGATGTTGTCCTCGGCGGCGAGGATGAGGAAGCGCTCGATGCGGGCCGACGAGTGCTCGGGGCCCTGGCCCTCGTAGCCGTGGGGCAGGAGCAGCACGAGCCCGGATGTCTGGTGCCACTTGTCCTCGGCGGCGACGAGGAACTGGTCGATGATGATCTGCGCGCCGTTGACGAAGTCGCCGAACTGCGCCTCCCAGCAGACGAGCGCGTCCTTGTTGGCGACGGAGTAGCCGTACTCGAAGCCGAGGGCGGCGTACTCCGACAGCAGCGAGTCGTAGATCCACAGGCGCGTGTCGCCGTCGGCCATGGACTCGAGCGGCACGTACTCGGCGCCGCTCTCGAAGTCGACCAGGGTCGAGTGTCGCTGCGAGAACGTGCCGCGGCGTGAGTCCTGGCCGGCCAGGCGGATCGAGATGCCCTCGTCGAGGAGCGACCCGAAGGCCATCGCCTCGGCCAGGGCCCAGTCGACCTCGCCTTCGGCGAACATCTTGTCCCGGGCCTCGAACTGGCGAGCCAGCTTCGGGTGCATCGTGAAGCCCTCGGGCAGGGTCGAGAGCACCTTGTAGAGGCGGTCGACCACCGAACGGTCGACGCCGGTGGGCACCTGCGGGAGCACGCCGTGCGTCTCGAGCCGCCGTGGCGCGTGGGCCCCGGGCTCGGGAGCGGTGGACCGGGTCTCGTCGAGCGCGGCCTGGAGGCGGGCCTGGTAGTCGTCGAGCGCCTGCTCGGCCTCTTCGAGGGAGATGTCCCCACGCTTCACGAGCGCCTCGGTGTACTGCTTCCGGACCGACCGGCGATCGTCGATCTTCTTGTACATCTGCGGCTGGGTGTAGCTGGGGTCGTCGCCCTCGTTGTGCCCGTGCCGGCGGTAGCAGAACATGTCGATGACGACGTCCTTGTTGAACCGCTGGCGGTAGGCGAACGCCAGGCGGGCCACGCGGACGCACGCCTCGGGGTCGTCGCCGTTCACGTGGAAGATCGGCGCCTGGACCATCTTGGCCACGTCGGTCGGGTACTCCGACGAGCGGGCGGCGTGCGGCGGGGTGGTGAAGCCCAGCTGGTTGTTGATGATCACGTGGATCGTGCCGCCGACGCGGTAGCCCTTGATCATCGAGAGGTTGAGCGTCTCGGCGACGACGCCCTGGCCGGCGAAGGCCGCGTCGCCGTGGATCAGCACCGGCAGGACCGGGTAGTCGCCGGAGTCGGCGGCGTCCATGTGGGCGCGGGCCATGCCGACGACGACGGGGTCGACGGCCTCGAGGTGCGACGGGTTCGCGGCGAGCTCGACCGGGATCTCCTGGCCGGACTGGCTGACGAAGGTGCCCGACTGGCCGAGGTGGTACTTCACGTCGCCCGAGCCCTGGATCGACTCGGGGTCGATGTTGCCCTCGAACTCCTTGAAGATCTGGTCGTAGGACTTGCCGACGATGTTCGTCAGCACGTTGAGGCGACCCCGGTGGGCCATGCCGAGCACGGCGCGCTGCATGCCCGAGTCGGCGGCCTCGCCGAGGATGGAGTCGAGCAGCGGGATGGTGCTCTCCGCACCCTCGATGCCGAAGCGCTTCTGGCCGACGTACTTGGTCGAGAGGAACTTCTCGAACGCCTCGGCGGCGTTCAGCCGGCCGAGGATGTGCCGCTGCTCCTCGGTGGTGACCTGGACCGACACGCCCTCGACCTGCTCCTGGATCCAGCGCTTCTCGGCCGGGTCCTGGATGTGCATGTACTCGATGCCGATCGTGCGGCAGTACGCGTCGCGCAGCACGCCGAGGATGTCGCCGAGGGGCATCTTCGAGCGCCCGCCGACCGGTGCGTAGATGCCGGCGCCGCTGGCGGTGAGGAACTCGCGGTCGAGGTCCCAGATCGTCAGCCCGTAGGTGGCCGGATCGAGCTCGGGGTGCATCGTCGGCTCCTCGGACGCCAACGGATCGAGGTCGGCGATGAGGTGGCCACGCACGCGGTACATGTTGATGAGCGTGTTGACCGCGATCTGCTTCTCGAGCTGGGACTCCTCGCGGTCGATCGGGTTGATGTCCCGACGCCACTGCACCGCCTCGTAGGGGACGCCGAGCGAGCGGAACACGTCGTCGTAGAAGTGGTCCGCGCCCATCAGGAGCTCGTGGACCTTCTTCAGGAAGAGGCCCGACTCCGCACCCTGGATGATCCGGTGGTCGTAGGTGGAGGTGATCGTGATCACCTTCGAGATGCCGAGGTCGGCGAGCGTCCGGGGGTCGGCGGCCTGGTAGGCGGTCGGGTAGTCGATCGAGCCGACGCCGACGATGAGGCCCTGGCCCGGCATGAGGCGCGGCACCGACTGGACGGTGCCGATCGTGCCGGGGTTGGTGAGGCTGACGTTGGTGCCCGAGAAGTCGTCGGGGGAGAGCTTGTTGGTGCGGACCTTGCGGATCAGGTCCTCGTAGGCCGTGTGGAAGCCGGCGAAGTCCATCGTGTCGGCGTCCCTGATGCAGGGCACGAGGAGGGTGCGGGAGCCGTCGGACTTCTCGACGTCGACCGCGATGCCGAGGCCGACGTGGTCGTGGCGCACGACGTAGGGCTTGTCGTCCTCGCCCCGCTCGAACGTGCTCTTCATCACCGGCATGGCGTCGGCGATGGCGCGCACGACGGCGTAGCCGATGAGGTGGGTGAACGAGACCTTCCCGCCGCGCGTGCGGCCGAGGTAGCCGTTGATGACCTTGCGGTTGACCTCGAGCAGCTTCGCCGGCACCTCGCGGAAGCTCGTGGCCGTCGGGACCTCGAGGCTGCGCTCCATGTTCTCGACGATGCGGGCGCCGGCGCCACGGATCGGGTCGCCGGGTGCGGGTGCAGGGGCCGTCGCAGGCTCGGAGGGTGTGGCAGCGGCGCCGTTGGTGGCGGGGGGAGCGGGACTCGGCGCCGGGGGAGCGGCCGCGGGTGCGGGGCTCGGGGCCGGTGCGGGAGGGGCGGTGGCCGTCGCCCCGGTGGAGCCGGTCGGCTCACGTCGGTAGTCGGTGAAGAACTCCTGCCAGCTCTCCGAGACGGAGCTCGGATCGTCCAGGTACTGCTCGTACATCTCGTCGACGAGCCAGGCGTTCGGTCCGAGCGTCGAACCTGATGGGGGTTGTGTATCGGCCACGGGTCGATGATATCGGCGCCCCTCGGGGGCCCTGCCCGACCCCTGGTCCCCTCGTCGCGGCTCGGGCGGGCCGGCCGCACCGTGGTCGCTATCGTCGCCGTCGTGCGCATCGCGACCTGGAACGTCAACTCCCTGAACGCCCGCATGCCGAGGGTCGAGGCGTGGCTGGCCGACGTGCAGCCCGACGTGCTCTGCATGCAGGAGACGAAGCTGGCCGACTCGGCGTTCCCCGCCATGGCGTTCGAGTCGCTCGGCTACGAATCGGTCCACCACGGCGACGGCCGGTGGAACGGCGTGGCGATCCTCAGCCGCGTCGGCCTCGACGACCCCCTGTTCGGCTTCCACGAAGGCCTGGAGCCCGACAGCGACACCCGTCTCGTGTCCGCCACCTGCGGGGGCGTCCGGGTGCACTCGGTCTACGTGCCGAACGGCCGCGCGCTCGGCGACCCGCACTACGACTACAAGCTGTCGTGGCTCGGTCGACTGCGGTCGCACCTGGACGAGACCTGTGACCCGAGCGCGGACGTCGTGGTGTGCGGCGACTTCAACATCGCGCCCACCGACATCGACGTCTGGGACCCGGCGGCGTTCGAGGGCTCGACCCACGTCACGGCGCCCGAGCGGGACGCGCTGGCGCAGGTCGTCGACTGGGGTCTCGTCGACACGTTCCGCCGGCGGTACCCGGACGTCGAGGGCCTCTTCTCCTACTGGGACTACACCGCCGGCCGCTTCCACAAGCGCCAGGGGATGCGCATCGACTACGTCCTGGCGTCGCAGCCGCTCGCGGCGCGCAGCACGATCGACCTCGTCGATCGCAACGCCCGCAAGGGGACGAAGCCCTCCGACCACGCGCCGGTGATCGCCGGCTTCGGGCCGCGGGGCACCGGTGCCTGACGAACGCCCACCGGGCCGCACCGCGCCGCCGGGAGCCAGCGGCTGGGCCGCGCCGTTCATCACCGGTGAGGCCGACGTCGAGCTCACCCCGCACCGGCTCGAGAAGCGGCGCCTCGCCGCTGCCGTGCGGCGCATCGTCGACGCCGCGATCTCGATGGACCTCTCGGCCGACGAGGTGACGTCGCTCGCCGATCGCCTCGACGCCATGGCCTCCGAGCTCAGCGATCGGCCCGCCGCGGCGTACGAGGGCTTCGCCGAGGCAGCCACCTCCCCGTGGGCCGACGGGTTCTTCGATCGCAGCCCCGTGCTCGGGGAGGCCAACGCGCTCGCCCCGCCCATCCGGCTCGAGTTCTCCCCCGACCGCATCGTCGGTCGGGTGGTCTTCGGGGCCGCCTACGAGGGTCCGCCGTCCTGCGTGCACGGCGGTTGGATCGCTGCGGCGTTCGACGAGGTGCTCGGGGCGGCGCAGTCGATCAGCGGTGCCGGCGGGATGACCGCCTACCTGAAGGTCGACTACCGCGCCCCGACGCCGCTGCACGAGGAGCTCGTGTTCGAGGGGGAGCTCGCTCGCCGCGAGGGCCGCAAGATCTTCACGACGGGACGGGTCCGCCACGGCGATCTCGTCACCGCCGAGGCCGAGGCGCTCTTCATCTCCATCGACTTCTCCCGCTTCGCCGAGATGCGTCGCGCTCGTGGCGACGAGGTGGAGGGCACCACCGGCGACGCCTGAACGGGGGGCGACGGAAGCGCCAACCACGGTTGCAAGTGAGAACCGTCCTCAATATCGTTCTGGCCATGCGTCTGCTCCGGACCGTCCTGGCCGCCGTGCTCCTCGTCGCCGGCGTCGCTGCGTGTGGCGACGACGATGCGGGAGGTGACGGCGCGAGGGTCGTCGCGACGACGTCGATCCTCGGCGACGTCGTCCGCTCGATCGTCGGGGACGACGTCGAGGTCGAGGTGCTGATCCCGCCGGGCACCGATCCCCACGATGCCGCACCCTCGGCCCGCCAGGCCGCCGACCTGCGCTCGGCGTCGCTGGTCGTCGCCAACGGGTTGGGGCTCGAGGCCGGCCTCGCCGACGCGCTCGACGCTGCGGCGGACGACGGCGTGCGCGTCATCGAGATCGGCGAGCTCGTCGAGCCGCTCCCCTTCGGTGATGCCCACGAGCACGACGACGAGGGCGAGCACGACGAGGGCGAGCACGACGATGACGAGGGCGACCACGACGAGGGCCAGGACCACGCGCACGGCGACGAGGATCCCCACCTGTGGCACGACCCCGTCCGCATGGCGCAGGCCGTCCCCGGCCTCACCGACGCCCTCGTCGACGCCCTGCCCGACATGGACGCCGACGCGATCCGGGCCCGGTCCGACGACCTGGTCGCCGAGCTGGAGGCGCTCGATGCGGAGATCCGCGAGATCCTCGCCGCCGTCCCCGCTGAGCGGCGCTACCTGCTGACCAACCACGAGACGTTCGGCTACCTCGCCGAGCGCTACGACTTCGAGGTCATCGGTGCGGCCCTGCCCGGTGGCGACACCCTGTCGCGCCCGAGCGCGCAGGAGATCGCGACGCTCGTCGAGGAGATCGAGGCCCACGACCTGCCGGCCATCTTCGCCGAGAACGTGTCGGGCGATCAGCTCATCCGCACGATCGCCGAGGAGGCAGGCCGGGAGGTCGAGGTCGTCGCCCTGCACACCGACGCGCTCGGCGAACCGGGCAGCGGGGCCGACACCTACCTGGGCATGCTGCGCACCAACGCGGAGCTCATCGCCTCGGCCCTCGGGTGAGCGTGCCTGCGTAGGCTCCCGCCGTGGACTGGTTGATCGCCCCCTTCGAGCCGGAGTTCATGCAGCGCGCCCTGCTCGCCGGGGTGCTCGCCGTGGTGACGACATCGCTCGTCGGCACCTGGGTCGTGATCCGCGGCATGACCTTCATCGGCGACGCGCTGGCCCACGGCGTCCTTCCCGGCATCGCCCTGGCGTTCGTCTGGGGACTCGACCTGCGACTCGGGGCGATGGTCAGCGCCCTCGCCATGGTCGGCGGCGTCGGGCTCGTGAACCGACGGGCACGGCTGCCGGAGGACGCCGGCATCGGGTTGCTCTTCGTCGGGATGCTCGCCCTCGGCGTGATCATCGTCTCCCGGCAGCGGTCCTACTCCGGGGAGCTCAGCTCCTTCCTCTTCGGCGACATCCTGGGGGTCACCCGTGGTGACCTCGTCGTGCAGGGGCTGGTGGCGCTCGGGGTGCTCGCGGCGGTCGTCGGCGGGTTCCGCGCCTTCCTCGCGCTGTCGTTCAACGCCGACACCGCCGCCGTCCTCGGCCTCCACCCCCGGGCCAGCCACCTGGCGATGCTCGGCCTGGTCGCAGTGGCGGTCGTCGCCTCGTTCCAGGCCGTCGGCACGCTCCTCGTGTTCGGCCTGCTCGTCGCGCCGCCGGCCACCGCGTCCCTCCTCGTCCGCCGGGTCCCCGCGATGATGCTCGTCGGCGTCCTCGTCGGCGTGGCGTCGGTCTACGTGGGGCTCGTCGTCAGCTACCACCACGGCACGGCGGCCGAGGCCACGGTGGCGTTCACGTCGGTGTCCACGTTCTTCGTCGTCCTCGCCGGGCGGGAGGCTGTCGTCGCGGCACGTCGCGGCGCGGCGACGTCCGCCGCACCGGGCTAACCGGGCGTGCGGCCGTGCTCCGCGACGACCGACAGCAGGTCGTCGCCATGGCGCTCCGCCTTCACCGGTCCGATGCCGGGGAGCCCGAGCAGCTCGGCCCGGCTGGCCGGCCGCCGGCTGGCGACCGCGACGAGCGTGGCGTCGTTGAAGACGACGTAGGCCGGGACCCCCGCGGCTCGGGCGCGGGTGGCGCGCCACTGGCGGAGCGCCTCGAAGAGCGGCTGGTCGGCCGGATCGAGCTCGGTCGGTGCGCCGCCGCTGCGTCGTCGGCCCCGGTCGCGCGGGCCGCTGCGCAGCGCCTCCCGTTGGGCGCGCAACGTGGCTCGGCGGGCCGAGACGTCGCCCCCGGCATCGTCGAGCGCCGCCTCCACCTGCACGAGGTAGGGCGAGGGCTCGCGCTGGGCGGTGCGCTGCCCGAAGGTGCGGGTCTCGGCCCAGCTGCAGAGGAGCCGCTCCTCGGCCCGGGTGACCGCGACATAGAAGAGGCGCCGCTCCTCGGCGAGGGCCGCGGGCGTGGTGGCGTGGCCGATCGGCACGTAGCCCTGCTCGAGGCCGGCCAGGTGCACGACCGGCCACTCCAGTCCCTTCGCGGCGTGGAACGTCGTGACGTCGACGGCGTCGCGGTCGGGGGCGTCGGACCCGACGGTGGCCCGCAACCAGGCGAGGAAGCCGTCCGAGGTCGGCGCCAGGTCGATCCGCTGGTAGTCGCGTGCGAGCCGGACGAGCATCTCGAGGTTGGCGCGCCGCTCGGCCACCGCGTCGGACGTGTCGGTGGGCGCCGCGGCCGCTTCGTCGTCGGGGTCCGCCGTGGGCTCGGGCTCGATCGTGGCCTCGAGGTCGGCGATCGCGACGTCGAAGGCTCCGTGGTGCCGTCGGAGGCCGGCGAGCGCGGTGCGGACCTCCGCCTGCTCGAGGAGCCCGGTGCCGCCCCGGACCCGATGGGGGATGCCGGCGGCCTGCAGGGCCTCGCTGAGCAGCGCGGTCTGCGCGTTGGTGCGGACCAGGACGGCCTGCGTGCTCCAGCGTGCGTTCGGGGCCCGGGCGTCCCGGACCGCCCGGGCGATGCCCCGTGCCTCGGCGGCGTCGGAGGGGAATGAGCGGATGAGCGGCGCCGGACCGTCGGGACGGTTGGCGCGCAGCGACGCGCCGTGGCGGCTGCGGGCCAGGACGGCGTTGGCCGCCGCGAGGATCTGCGGCGTGGACCGGTAGTTCTCGACGAGCGCCACGCTCTCGGCTCCCGGGAACCAGCGGTCGAAGTCGACGAGGTAGCCGGCGTCGGCGCCGTTCCACGCGTAGATCGCCTGGTTCGGATCGCCCACCACGCACAGGTCGGTGCGGTCGCCGAGCCAGGCGCGCAGGAGGTCGAACTGCAGCGGGTTGACGTCCTGGAACTCGTCGACGAAGAGGTGGCGGAAGCGCCACCGCTGGGCGGCGGCGACCTCCGGGTCGCCCATGTCCCTGATGCAGAGCGCGAGCAGGTCGTCGAAGTCGACCATGCGACGCTGGCGCTTGGTGGCCTCGTACCTCGCGAACGCCTCGGCCACGACGTGCGGGGCCATCGGCGGCGTGCGGGCGGCCCGGTGGGCGGCGTCGACGTAGGAGTCGGGACCGACGCGTCGGGCCTTGGCCCACTCGATCTCGCCGACGACGTCGATGGCCTTCACGTCGCGGGGGAGGAGGTCGGCGACGAAGCGGACCTTGCGATCGAGCAGGTCGGGCGGGCGGATGCCGCGCTCCTCCCAGCGGGCGCGCAGCTGCGCGAAGGCGATCGAGTGGAACGTGCCGGCGGCCACGGTGTCGCGCATGCCCAGCTGGCGCAGCCGCGTGCCGAGCTCGCCCGCCGCCTTGCGGGTGAAGGTGAGCGCCAGCACGTGGCGCGGGTCGGCGTCGTCGGTGGCGACCCGGTGGCCGATGCGGCGGGTGAGCACGCGCGTCTTGCCCGACCCGGCGCCGGCCAGGATGCAGAGAGGGGCTGCGGTGCTGGTGACCGCAGCCCGCTGCGCGTCGTTGAGGTCGGCGAGGAGGCGGTCCGGGTCCACTGCGGCTCACCCTACCGAGGGCCTGTGACGCCTTCGGTAGGGTGACGTCGTGATCCGGGTGAGCGCGACGCGGTTCGAGGAGCTCGTCGCCGACGCGCTCGACGAGATCCCCGAGGAGCTCGTCGCGCTGATGGACAACGTCGTGGTCGTCGTCGAGGACGAACCCGACGAGCCAGGCCTCCTCGGGCTCTACGACGGCACGCCGCTCACCTCCCGCGAGGCCTACGGCGGCTTCGAGCTGCCGGATCGCATCACGATCTACCGCAACCCCATCTGCGCCATCGCCCACGACGAGGACGACGTCGTCGAGGAGGTCCTCGTCACCGTCGTCCACGAGGTCGCCCACCACTTCGGCATCGAGGACGAGCGGCTCCACGAGCTGGGGTGGGGATGAGCACCACGTCCAGGAGGATCGAACCATGACGCACGAGCTGTCGGTGACCGCGATCGGGGAGGACCGACCCGGCGTCGTCGCGGCGATCACCGGTGCCCTGGCCGACCTCGACGCCAACCTCGAGGACACGTCGATGACGATCCTCGGCGGTCGCTTCGCGATGGTGCTCATCGTCGACGTGCCCGACGACGTCGGCCCCGCCGAGGTCGAGGCCGCGCTCGCCCGGCCCGCCGCGGACCTCCACCTCGACGTCAGCGTCCACGCCAGCGACCCGTCGTCCACGCCGACCGACGGCGCCCGGCACAGCGTCGCGGTCTACGGCGCCGATCGGCCGGGCATCGTCCACGCGGTCGCCCGGGCGCTGGCGGACGCGGACGTCAACATCACCGATCTCGCGACCCGGGTCGTCGGCGGGTCCGAGCACCCGGTCTACGCCATGCTCCTCGACGTCACCGTCCCCGCCGGTACCGACGTCGAGGCGGTCGAGGCCGAGCTGCGGCACGTCGCGGCCGCGCTCGGCGTCGAGCTCTCGATCCACCCGGCCGACGCCGACATCCTCTGAGGTCCGACGCGTGATCCGGCCCGTCGTCATGCTGCCCGCGCCCGTCCTCTCGACGCGGGCCGAGGAGGTCACCGCGTTCGGTGCCGAGTCGCGGGCTCTGGCGGACGACCTGCTCGACACCATGCGGGCGAGCGCGCACTCGGTCGGCATCGCCGCGCCGCAGATCGGTGTCGGCCTGCGCGCCTTCGCGCTCGACGTCACCGGGCACAAGAAGGCCGACAGCTGCCACGGCGAGGTGGTGCTGTTCAACCCCGAGGTGGTGCTCGCCACCGGGCGCGACGTGGGACGGGAGGGGTGCATGAGCGTCCCCGACCTCACCGGCGACGTCGCCCGCCGCACCCACGTCGTCGTGCGCGGCCTCGACCCGGATGGCGTGGAGCGGGTGCTCGAGTGCAACGCCTTCGAGGCGCGCGCGGTCCAGCACGAGATCGACCACCTGGACGGGCACCTCTTCCTCGACCGCGTGGTCGCGGCGGACCGCGTGTTCCCCCGGCGCGTCTACCGCTAGACGTACACTTCGCCGGTGGCGTTCCCCGAGGACTACCTCCATCCGAACGAGGAGCTCATCCTCGACCTCAAGCCGCACTGGTTCCGCCTCGTGCTGCCCGCCGGGGCTCTCGTCGTGGCGCTCCTGGTCGGCCTCGTCGTCGTGCTCAACGAGGTCCACGCCGTCGTCAACCTCGCGGTGGGGGTCCTCCTCATCGCCGCCGTGGCGTGGTTCGGCGTCGAGTACGCCCGGTGGGTCAGCACCCACTTCGTGCTCACCTCCGACCGCGTCATCCACCGGTCGGGGATCATCAGCCGCGAGGGCATCGAGATCCCGCTCGAGCGGATCAACACGGTCTTCTCCTCGCAATCCGTCTTCGAGCGCATGATCGGCGCCGGCGACCTCGTCATCGAGTCGGCATCGACCGAGGGGCGCCAGGAGTTCAACGACATGCGCAAGCCGGGCTCGATCCAGAACGAGATCTACGTCGCCATGGAGGAGAACGAGAACCGCAAGTTCGACCGCATCGGTCGGGGCGGTGCGCCGGCGCCCGCGGCGGCCCCGTCGATCGCCGAGCAGATCGAGCAGCTCGACTCGCTCCGCCAGCGGGGGCTGATCTCCGAGGAGGAGTTCACCCGCAAGAAGTCGGAGCTGCTCGACCGCATGTGAGCTAGCGTCACCGACCCCCGCGCCGACCGCGGGGGAGGGGGCGTCGGAGTGCGACTGTGGTTCGAGGTGGCGCGGCGCAGCTTCCGGAGGTGGTCGACCTACCGGGTGGCGACGGCCGCGGGCGTGTTCACCAACACCGCCTTCGGGTACCTGCGCGCCTACATCCTCATCGCCGTCGCCGCCGCGGGCGGGGCGGCGGCCACCGGCTGGGACGAGGCCACGCTCGTCACCTTCGCCTTCATCACCCAGGCGCTGCTCGCAGGTACGGGGGCGTTCGGTGAGTCGGAGCTGGCCGAGCGGGTGCGCACCGGCGACGTGGTCGTCGACATGTACCGGCCGGTGGACCTCCAGGCGTGGTGGCTCGCCTCCTGGCTCGGCCGCTCGTCCTTCACGTTCCTCGCGCGCGGCATCCCGCCGGTGCTGCTCGGTGCCGTCGTCTTCGACCTCGTCGTCCCGACGACGGTGGTCGGGTGGCTGGCGTTCCTCGTCTCGGTCCTCCTCGCCTCGCTGGTCGGCTTCGCCCTCCGCTTCGGCGTGAACCTCACGGCCTTCTGGCTGCTCGACAACCGGGGGCTCGACCAGCTGGTGACGCTGGTGCTGACGTTCTTCGGCGGGCTGCTCCTCCCCGTCGTGCTCTTCCCCAGCTGGCTGGAGTCGGTGGCGCGCGCTCTGCCCTTCGCGGCGATGGTGCAGATCCCGGCCGAGGTGTTCATGGGGCGCCACGAGGGCGCATCCGAGCTGGCGGCGGCGCTCGGGTCCCAGCTCGGGTGGTTCCTGGCCCTCGGGCTCGTCGGCCGGATGCTGCTCTCGGCGGCGACGCGCAAGGTCGTGATCCAGGGTGGGTGAGCTGCGCGTCCTCGCCCGCACCTACCGGCGGCTCGTCGGGGCCAAGATCCGCTCGGACTGGCAGTACCGCCTCTCCTTCGCGTTCTTCCTCCTCTCCCAGACGGTCGTCACGGCGCTCGACCTGGTGGTGATCCTCGTGCTGTTCGACGTGGTGCCGTCCCTCGGCGGGTGGGACCTCGCGCAGGTGGCGGTGCTCTACGGGTTGACCACGCTGGCGTTCGGACTCGGCGACCTGTTCGTCAGCCAGGTCGAGACCTCCGCCGACCACATCCGCGCCGGGACCTTCGACCAGTTCCTCCTGCGGCCCCTGCCGACCCTCCTCCAGATCTCCGCCCGGGAGTTCGCCCTCCGACGGGTCGGACGCTCGATCCCCGCCGCCACCACCCTCGTCGTCGCCCTCGCCGCCGCCGACATCGACTGGACGCTCGACCGGGTGCTGCTCGTGCCCGTGACGATCGCCTCGGGCACCGCGATCTTCGGTGCGGTCTGGGTGGTGACGGCGTCGATCTCCTTCTGGGCCGTCGGCGCCCGAGAGGTGGCGAACACCTTCACCTACGGCGGATCGTTCGCCCACCAGTACCCGCTCCACATCTTCGCCCGCTGGGTCCGGACGCTCCTCGGTTGGGTCCTGCCGATGGCGTTCATCGCCTACGTGCCGGCCGTGCACCTGCTCGACGCCCACAACCCCCTCGACCTGCCGCGCTGGCTCGCCGCCACACCGCCGCTCGTCGCCGTCGCCGCCGTCCTCGTGGCCCGCGCCGTGTGGTCTGCGGGCATCCGCGCCTACCAGAGCACCGGGAGCTGAACGTGTCTGCACCAGTGTCCGACCTCGCCATCGAGTGCGAGGGGCTGTCGAAGCGCTTCGTGGTGCGCCACCGCGCCGGGCGGTTGCGCCGGCGGAGGGTGGAGGTGGCGGCCGTCGACGACGTGTCGTTCACCGTGCGGGCGGGGGAGATGGTCGGCTACCTCGGCCCGAACGGCGCGGGGAAGTCGACGACGATCAAGATGCTCACCGGCATCCTCACGCCGAGCGGGGGCCGCGTCGCCACGCTCGGTCTGACCCCGATCGAGCGGCGCACCGAGCTCGCCCGCCGGATCGGCGTCGTCTTCGGGCAGCGGACCCAGCTCTGGTGGGACCTCCCGCTCGCCGACAGCTTCGAGCTGCTGCACCACGTCTACCGGACCGAGCGCGCCCGCCACGAGGCCAACCTGGCGACGTTCGTCGACGTCCTCGACATGGGGCCGTTCCTCGCCACGCCCGTCCGCCAGCTCTCGCTCGGGCAGCGCATGCGGGGCGAGCTGACGGCCGCGCTGCTCCACGACCCCGCGCTCGTCGTGCTCGACGAACCGACCATCGGGCTCGACGTCGTCAGCAAGCAGGCCGTGCGCGACTTCCTGCTCGCCCTCAACCGCGAGCGTGGCACGACGGTCCTGCTCACCACCCACGACCTCGACGACGTCGAGCGGCTGTGCGGCCGGATGATGATCATCGACCACGGGCGGGTCATCCACGACGGCGCCGTCGACGCGTTCAAGGCCACCTACGGCACCGAGCGCACGGTCGTCGTCGACCTCGTCGAGCCGGGACCGGCGCTCGAGGTGGCCGGCGCCCGCGTCACCCGCGTCGACGGGCCCCGTCAGTGGCTCTCGTTCGATCGCCGCGAGGTGACCGCCGCGCAGGTGGTGGCGGCGATCGTCGCCCGGACGAGCATCCAGGACCTGTCGATCGAGGAGCCGGCGATCGAGGAGCTGGTGCGTCGCGTCTACACGGCGTTTCCCGCGCCGAGCGACGGGTAATCGCCGCGGGCGCGGCTCACAGGAGGTACCCAGATGGCAAAGGTCGCGATCGTCCTCGGACCGGACTTCGAGGACGTCGAGTTCGAGCAGCCGAGGACGCAGCTCGCCGAGCGGGGGCACGAGGTCGTGGTCGTCGGCACGTCGACCGACGAGGAGCTCACGGGCAAGAAGGGCGAGGTCACCTTCACGCCCGACGTCGCGGTCGGCGACGTCTCGGCCAGGGACTTCGACGCCCTCGTGGTGCCGGGGGGCTACTCCCCGGACCACCTGCGGACCGACGAGGACGTCGTCCGGTTCGTCAAGGCCTTCGGCGACCTGGAGCGACCGATCGCCGCGATCTGCCACGCCGGGAGCCTGCTCATCGAGGCCGGGCTGGTGTCCGGCCGGACGATGACCTCGTGGCCGTCGATCCGCACCGATCTCGTCAACGCCGGCGCGGCCTGGGTCGACCAGGAGGTCGTCGTCGACGGACGACTCGTCACGTCCCGCAACCCCGATGATCTCCCGGCGTTCATCGACGCCGTCGACCACCAGCTGCAGGGCGCCGGCGTCTCGGCCTGACCGCTCAGTCCATCGACTCGATCGCCTGGGCCATGAGCTCCAGGTGGCCGAGCTGCCAGGGGGCGCGCATCGCGAGGTTGATCTGCTGGGCACCGGCCTCCACGTAGCGGTGCAGGTGCTCGACCATCTGCTGCTCCGAGCCCATGAGGACGCCCGGGCGCACGCCCGGCGCGAGCCCGCCGAACTGCTCCTGGAGGTCCTCCTCGGTGGGGCAGAGCCCGACGTTGACCGCGCAGCGGATGTCGTCGATCGAGCGTCCGGCGTCGGCGGCGTGGCCGGCCAGCACCTCGCGCTTGCGTGCGAACGCCTCGGGCGAGGGGAAGGGGATGTTCCAGCCGTCGGCGTAGCGCCCGACGATCTTCAACGTCCGCTTCTCGCCGCCGCCGCCGACCCAGATCGGCAGCTCGGGCTGCACCGGCTTCGGGTCGCAACGGGCGTCGGTGAGCTGGAAGTGCCGACCGGCGAAGGTGGTCACCTCGTCGCGCAGCAGCCCGCGGACGCACTGCACCGACTCCTCGAGGATGTCGAGTCGCTCGCCGGCCCCGGGGAACGGGATCCCGTAGGCCTCGTACTCGTAGCTGGCCCAGCCGGCGCCGATCCCGATGTCGGCCCGCCCGCCCGACAGGTGGTCGATCGTGCTGATCGCGTTGGCGAGCACGGCGGGGTGGCGGTACCCCGCGCAGTAGACGAGCGACCCGACGCGGACCCGGCGCGTCTCGCAGGCCAGCGCGGCGTGCATCGAGACGGCCTCGTGGCAGTGCGACCCCGAGAAGTCGGCGGCGTAGAAGTGGTCCCAGATGGAGATCCAGTCGAACGGGAGCTCCTCGATGCGGCGCCACAGCCCCCGCAGCTCGTCGACGGTCGTGTTCTGCAGGCCGGTGTGGACGCCGAAGATCGGGCGCAACGTGGTTCCCCCTTGGTCGCTGCCCCGACACTAGCTGTGACGATGGGCTCAACTTCGGCCCTGCACCGCCGACCATACGTTGTACGGGGACGTTTGTACGGTGTACGGTGCCCCCTGCTGGAGAGACGACCGTCACGTCGCGGTCGCGCCGCCCGAGCCCCAGGGGGACACAGGAGCCATGACCGACGCCAACGACCTCGACGCCATCCTCGCCGTCACGAACACCGATCGCGACGAGGCGATCCACACGGTGAAGGACAACGCCGACGCCATCTTCACCTGGGACTACGAGAAGGGCGCCCGCCCGGCCCTCAACAAGCTCTACGAGAAGGCCAAGCACTCGCAGTGGAACGGCGAGACCGACCTCGACTGGTCGATCGAGGTCGACCAGGAGGAGCTCATCCGCGCCGCCGGCGGCCCGCCGAGCGCCGAGGGCCTGGCCCAGCTCGGCGTGGACGTCTCCCGCACCTCGCTCGCCAAGTGGGGCGAGAAGGAGTGGATGCAGTGGGCCGTCTACAACCAGAACTGGAGCCTCTCCCAGTTCATGCACGGTGAGCAGGGCGCGCTGATCTGCACGGCGAAGATCGTCGAGACCGTCCCCTGGATCGATGCCAAGTACTACGCGGCCACCCAGGTGATGGACGAGGCCCGCCACGTGGAGGTGTTCGCCAAGTACCTCGACGACAAGCTCTCGGGGCACTTCCCGATCAACTCCCACCTGCGCGCGCTGCTCGACGACATCATCAACGACAGCCGCTGGGACATGACCTACCTCGGCATGCAGATCATGGTCGAGGGCCTCGCCCTGGCGGCGTTCGGCGTCGCGCAGCAGACCACCGCCGACCCGTTGCTCAAGCAGCTGCTGCGCTACGTCATGAGCGACGAGGCCCGCCACGTGGCCTTCGGCGTGCTGTCCCTGAAGGAGTTCTACGAGGGCCTCAGCGACGCCGAGATGATGGACCGCCAGGAGTTCGCCTACGAGGCGGCGATCCGCATGCGCAACCGCTTCCTCCAGCAGGAGGTGTGGGACGAGATGGGCGTCGACGTCCGTGAGGCCATCGCCATCTTCAACAAGCCCGACGAGGAGAAGAACAAGGACCCGTTCCAGCAGCTCCTCTTCTCGAAGATCGTCCCGAACTGCAAGAAGCTCGGCCTGCTCGACGCCAACGACGGCTGGCTGCGCTCGCGCTTCGACACCCTCGGCGTGACGCAGTTCGAGGACTGGGTCGACACCGGCGAGGAGTACGAGATGCTCGACGCCGTCTCCCAGGACCGCGAGGCCGCGGGCTGACCGCCGCCTCCACGCCCGGCTGAGTCCACCGCGCGAGTCGCACCGGCGGTGGCACCCCACTCAGCTCGGATCGGCCACCGGCTCCCCCCGCCGGTGGCCGATGCGCGTCCGGGGCCGGATCAGTCGACGGTCGCGGCCCAGTCGCCGATCTGGGCCGCGCCGAAGTCCCCGCCCTGCGGGCCGAGGCGGGTGACGACGAGACCCGTGTCCGGGAACACCGCCAGGACCTGGTTGCCGAGGCCCAGCGCCGCGTAGCCCTCGGCACCGCCGCCCGAGACGTCGCCCTGGCCGGGTGCGGTGGATGCGTCCACGTCGCCGAGCAGCCACCACAGGAAGCCGTAGGTCGGGTTGAGCGACTGGGAGGGCTGCACGGCCTCGGAGACGAACGCCTCGCTGAGGATCTGCTCGCCCTGCCACTCGCCGCCGCGCAGGTAGAGGAGACCGAACCGGGCCAGGTCGCGGCAGGTCGTCTGCATGCCCATGAACACGAGCGCGTTGCCCGCGGCGTCCGTGGTGAGCTCCGACTCCATGCCGAGCGGGGCGAACAGCCGCTCGTCGGCGAACTCGACGACGTCCTCGCCGGTGGCGCGCTCGAGCACCGCCTCGAGGGTCTGGATGGCCGAGTTGTTGTAGTCCCAGTGCGTGCCCGGGTCGTGCTGCTGCTCGAGGGCGATCGAGAACGCCGTCTTGTCCTCGGCCTGGACGGCCATCGCGCCGTAGTCGGTCGCCGCGTCGTAGTAGCGGCCCGAGTCGTTGGCGAGCAGCTGGCGGATCGTGACGTCCTCGCTCGGCGTGCCCTGCCACTCGGTGATGAAGTCCGACGCCGGCTGGTCGATGTCGAGCGCGCCGTCGTCCTGGGCGATCCCGACGAGGGTGGCGGTGACGGACTTGGTCACCGACCACGACTCGCGCTCGGTCGTCTCGTCCGTGCCGGCCCAGTACCACTCGGCGACGAGCTCGCCGTCCCGGGTGACGGCGAGGCAGTGGGAGCTGCCGGCCTCCGCCTGGGCGGCGAGCCGGTCGAGGTCGGCCTGTTCGAGGCCGGCGTCGGCCGGGGTGGTGGTCGGCCACTCGTCCGTCGGCCAGGGCCGCTCGTCGACGGTCGTGGTCGTCGTCTCGGCCGCCGTCGAGGTCGTCGTCTCGGGTGCCGCGTCGCCGGACCCGCCGACGTCGTCACCGCCGCCGTCGTCGCTGCACCCCGCGACGACGAGCGTGAGGGCGAGCACCACCGCGACGATCGATCGACGCACCGATGGCATGTCGGTCGTGGCTCCGCAGCGCATCGTGGGCGAGGGTACTGGTGCGCCGGCCGCCCGTCAGCGCAGCCGCATCGGCAGGTGGTCGATCCCGTCCTCGACGAACAGCTCGCCGTCGATCTCGAAGCCGAGCGTGCGGTACCAGCGGGCCAGGTGGGCCTGGGCGGAGATGACGACCGGTCGGCCGACCTCGGCCAGGGCGGCGCGGATCAGGTCGGCGGCGAGCCCCGACCCGCGTGCGTCGGCCCGCGTGACGACCCGACCGAGGCGCGTCGAGCCGTCGGGCTCGCGCAGCGTGCGCACCGTGGCGACGACGTCGCCTCCGTCGTCCTCGACCCACCAGTGCCGGGCGCCGTCCTCGAGGTCGCGCCCGTCGAGGTCCTGGTACGCGCAGCGCTGCTCGACGACGAACACCTCGCTGCGGAGGCGCAGCAGCTCGTACAGCACGGGTGCGGGCAGCTCGCCCGGGGCGGCCTGGCGGACGAGGGGTCGGGTCACCGTCGCAGCGTAGGTCGGGCGTTTGACGGTCCGATCGCCGCGGGTGAGGATGGCCGCCACCGAGGAAAGGGGATACCGAATGGGGCCGCTGTCGGGGCTGAAGGTCGTCGAGGTCGCAGGGATCGGGCCGGGGCCCTTCTGCGCCATGATGCTGGCGGACATGGGGGCCGACGTGATCCGCGTCGACCGCGCCGGTGCCGTGCGCGGCGGGGACCCCGATGCGCCTCCGGCGGACGTCCTCAACCGGGGGCGACGCTCGATCGGCGTCGACCTCAAGAACCCCGAGGGCGTCGAGACCGTGCTCGCGCTCGTCGAGCAGGCCGACGCGCTCATCGAGGGCTTCCGGCCCGGCGTCGCCGAGAGGCTCGGCATCGGTCCCGATGAGTGCCGGGCCCGCAACCCCAAGCTCGTCTACGGGCGGATGACCGGTTGGGGGCAGTCCGGGCCCTACGCCCACACCGCGGGGCACGACATCAACTACATCGCCCTCGCCGGCGCCCTCGAGCCGATCGGCCGGGCCGGCGGCGCACCCGTACCGCCCCTGAACCTCGTCGGCGACTTCGGCGGCGGCGGCCTGATGCTCGCCTTCGGCGTCGTCTGCGCCCTCCTCGAGGCCCAGCGCACGGGCGAGGGCCAGGTCGTCGACGCCGCCATGGTCGACGGCGCCGCCGTCCTCATGACGATGTTCCACGCCTTCACCGCCATGGGCATCTGGAACCCGGAGCGGGGCACGAACATGCTCGACTCCGGGGCGCACTTCTACGACGTCTACGAGACCGCCGACGGCAAGTACGTGTCGATCGGCTCGATCGAACCGCAGTTCTACGCCGAGCTGCTGCGCCTCACCGGCCTCACCGACGAGGCCGACTTCGCCGCCCAGCAGGACCGCTCCCGCTGGCCCCAGCTGAAGGAGCGCCTCACCGAGGTGTTCCGCACCAAGACCCGCGACGAGTGGTGCGAGATCATGGAGGGGACCGACGTCTGCTTCGCCCCGGTGCTCTCGATCGCCGAGGCGCCCCAGCACCCCCACAACGTCGAGCGCGGCACCTTCGTCGAGGTCGCCGGCATCACCCAGCCCGCTCCCGCGCCACGGTTCAGCCGCACCGAGGCCGAGATCCAGCGCCCGCCGTCGCACGCCGGCCAGCACACCGACGAGGTGCTCGGCGAGCTCGGCCTCGACGCCGATCGCATCGCGGCGCTGCGAGAAGCCGGCGCCATCGCCTGATCCGCTCGCGTAGGGTGCGCGTCGATGGCGACGCTCGTGTGCTTCCACGCCCACCCCGACGACGAGTCGATCGCCACCGGCGGGCTCATGGCTCGTGCGGCGGCTGACGGTCACCGCGTCGTGCTCGTCGTCGCCACGCGAGGGGAGCACGGGGAGGTCGCGCCGGGGTTCCTCGGCGACGGCGAGCAACTCGGCGTCCGCCGCATCTCCGAGACGTTCGCCGCGGCCGAGGTCCTCGGCGTCCACCGCGTCGAGCTGCTCGGCTACGTCGATTCCGGGATGATGGGCGAGCCCGAGAACCTGGCGCCCTACTCCTTCTGGCAGGCCGACGTGGACGCCGCCGCCCGGCGGCTCGCCGCGATCCTCGACGAGGAGCAGGCCGAGGTCCTCACCGTCTACGACGACCACGGCGGCTACGGCCACCCCGACCACATCCAGGTCCACCGGGTGGGCGTCAGGGCCGGCGAGCTCGCCGGCACACCCCACGTCTACGAGAGCACGATGAACCGCGACGCGATCGCCGCGCTGATGGCGGAGATGCCGGCGCCCGAGGACGCCGAGGTGCCGGGCGGTGACGAGGCGGACCCCACCGCCGATCCCGACTTCGGCAGCCCTGCGGCGGTCATCACCCACGCCGTCGACGTCGCCGACCTCGCCGACCTCAAGCGCCGGGCCATGCGGGCCCACGCCTCGCAGATCGCCGACGACTCCTTCTTCCTCGCCATGCCCGACGAGGCGTTCGTCCGGGCGTTCGGCACCGAGTGGTTCATCCGCCACGGCAGCGAGCACCGCGACGGCCCCGAGCAGGTGCGCCTGCTCCCGGGGCTCGCCTGATGCCCCGGTTGCACCTCGTCCGCCACGGCGCCGCCGCCGCCGGCTACAGCGAGGACCCGGACCCGGGCCTGGACGACATGGGCCGCGTCCAGGCGGTGCAGGTCGCGGCGGCGCTCGCCACCAAGGGGCCGCTGCCGATCCTCGTCAGCCCACTGCGTCGCTGCCGGGAGACCGCGGCACCGCTCGAGGCGCTGTGGGGTGCCACGGCCACCGTCGAGGCCGGCGTCGCCGAGGTGGCCGCCCCGACCGACGACCTGGCCGAGCGCGGCGCGTGGCTCCGGCGGGCCATGGCCGGCACGTGGGACGAGCTCGAGGACGCACCGCGGGCGTGGCGCACGCGACTGCTCGACACGTTGGCGGCGGTCGGCACCGACACGGTCGTCGTCACCCACTTCATCGCGATCAACGCCGTCCTCGGCGCCGCCAGCGCCGACGACCGCGTGCTCGTGGCCCGGCTCGACAACGGCTCGATCACCACCGTCGACGCCGGCCCCGACGGCTTCGAGGTGGTCTCCGCCGGGCCGATCGCGGACACCGAGGTCCTCTGATGCTCGAGCCCTGGAGCCACACCTCCCCGGCGCAGCAGGTCGTCGCCGGTCCGCGAGCCGTCGACGCCGTCGCCGAGCACCTGCGCGCCCTCGGGGTCCGACGTGCACTCGTCGTCACCTCGCCCACGGTGGCCGAGGCCGACGTCGTCGAACGACTCGTGCGACGCGCCGGGCGGGTGATCACGGGCACGGTGGCATCGGTCGAGCCGCACGTGCCGGCGCACGCCGTCGAGGCAGTGGTGCGGGAGGTCCACGGCCTCGGTGCCGATGGGCTCATCAGCGTCGGCGGCGGCTCGTCGATCGACACCGCCAAGGCCGCGGCCTTCCTGCTCGAGCGGCACTCGGGGATGCCGGGCGTCGGCGTCACCGACCGGCCGGGACTGCCGCACCTCGCGGTGCCCATCACCCTCGTCGGAGCGCCGTACACCGCCTCGTTCTCGATGGTCGATCCCGCGTCGCGCCGCTCGACCACGGGCGCCGGGCCGACGCTCGTCCCGTCATCGGTGCTGCTCGACCTCGACGCCCTCGCCGAGCTGCCGAGCGAGCTGTTCGCACGGAGCGTCGCCGTCGCCCTCGCCCACGGCATCGAGGTGGCGTGGTCGTCGGCGTCGTCGCCCGAGGCTCGGGCGCTCGCCCTCGCCGGCGTCGCTCGGCTGGCCGCGGCGGCGCCGGGAGCGATCGACGACGTCGACGACCTCGATCGGCGTGGCGACGTCCTCGTCGGCGCGGTCCTGTGCGGACGGGCGCGGCAGAACAGCGCCGACGGCCTCCAACAGGCCCTCGCCCAGCTCGTCGGCGCCCGGGCCCAGGTCGGCCACGCCGAGGCCCACGCCGCGCTGCTGCCCCACACGACCCGCTTCCTCGCCGACGTCGTGGACACCGCAGACCACGAGGCGCTGAGCCGGTCGCTCGGAGGCGACGACCCCGCCGGTGCGGTGCAGGAGCTGCTCGTCCGGATCGGTGCGCACACGACGCTGGGCGATCTCGGGGTCCACGACGACGACCTCGAGGCC
Organism: Actinomarinicola tropica; assembly: GCF_009650215.1. Classification (GTDB taxonomy): domain Bacteria; phylum Actinomycetota; class Acidimicrobiia; order Acidimicrobiales; family SKKL01; genus Actinomarinicola; species Actinomarinicola tropica. The sequence goes on from NZ_CP045851.1 coordinate 1,352,711, forward strand.
GTCGCGCGCCAGTCGGGGTCGCACCGTGGCGTGCAGACGGCGTTGCGGCCGGTGGGCGAGTCCGATGTCCGCGCGCTGCTCGAGGACGCCTGCTAGACACCCCGGCGGCGCGTAGGTCCGGCGGCCCGGGTCGTTCGGCCCACTTTTCGCTCAACCGCGGAGAGTGACGTGCCGATGAAGGTGCAACGTCGTTGCCCCTGGCGGGGGCCTGAGCAGGTGGAGGGGTGGCCATGTCGTCGTGCGCGCGGCATCCGTTCGAGCATGCGGTGGGCACCTGCTCCCGGTGCGATGACACGGTCTGTCGGGACTGCCGCGTCGAGGCTCGGCGTCGGGTGTTCTGCCTCGACTGCGCCCTGGCGGCGGCCGGGGTCCGCACGTCGGGCCGCTCGGGTCGCTCGGCGGTCCAGTACCGGCGACGGCTGAACAGCATCTACGCGGATGTCGTCGTGACCCCGTCGGAGATCGACCTGCGCGACCCGGTCGCACCGCCGGCACCGGCGGCGCCCGCACGGGTCGAGCCGGCCACCGTCCGCCGGGCCGCACCGACCCGCGTCCCCGAACCGGCGCCGCACGCACCCGCGCCGCGCCCGTCGGCCCCCCCGTCCCCGGCAGCCGCCGGGCCCGCCGCCGAGGCGTCGGCGCCCGCCGAGCCGACCGCACGGACGGCCCGGCGCGACGAGCGACCGCGACGAGGGCGTCGGGGCGATGGTCCGCCGCCCTCGGACGGCCCCGACGTCGAGGCGGAGGAGACGGCGGCCTGGCTCGCCGCGGCCACCGAGATCGAGGTCACGCGCGCCCCGGCGCGCCGCATCCCCACCGGCGAGCCCGGCGACGGCGCACCACGTCGGTCGCTGCCGTCGCCACCGTCGCCGCCGTTCGGGTCGGCGTCGTCCCTCATCGGGGGCGGTGGACCGCTCGACACCGACGACCACAGCGCCCCGGTCGACGACGGCGCCGGTCGTCGCCGGCTCCTCGCGCTGCTCGCCGGCGTGGGCGTCGCCGGGGTCGCCGGGTCGATCATCTCCGCCTGCGGCTCGGGTGGCTCGTCGAGCACCGCGGGTTCGGGCCTGATCGGCGAGCCCGGGCAGCGCCCGCCGGCACGCCCGCCGCGCGCGCCGCGGCACACCCCGCCGGTCGCGCCGTCGACCCCGGCGGGCTCGACGGCGCCGCTCGTCGACGGGGCGACGACCGGTGCGGCAGGCGGGAGCCCCACCGGCCGCACGCCTCGACCGCACCGGCCTGCGCCCGACCGCCGCCGCCGCCGACCGCCCCGGCTCCCGAGGCACCACGGCCGCCGTCGGACGGCCCGGCGCCCGGCCCCCGGCCGCCCGCCCCGAGCCCGACGCCGGCGCCTCCCGCCCCGGCGCCGGACCCGATCACCGAGGCGATGCGCCAGGCCCGGCTCCTCGAACGCGTCACCTTCGGCGCCACGCCGGCGCTCGTCGACGACGTCGTGCGACTCGGGGCGCGCGGGTTCCTCGAGCAGCAGCTCTCGCTCGCGCCGGCCGGCACGAGCGGCGTCCTCACCGGGCCGACGATCCTCGACGCCACCCCACCGGAGCTCGAGGTGCTGCTCGACGGCGTCAACCGGGACCGCCGCATCCCCCACGAGCTCCGCCACGCCGCCGTGGTCCGCGCCGCCACCCATCCGGGCCAGCTCGCCGAGCTGATGGTCGACTTCTGGTCGAACCACCTGAGCACCTACTCGGGCACCGACGACAAGAACGTGAAGTACGCGGCGCCGCTCGACGACCGCGACGTGATCCGCCGCCACGCGATGGGCCGTGTCGCCGAGCTCGTCCTCGCGAGCGCGCGCAGCGTGTCGATGCAGCTGTACCTCGACAACTTCCGGTCGAACGCGACCAGCCCGAACCAGAACTACGCGCGCGAGCTCCTCGAGCTCCACACCGTCGGCGCCGGCGGCGGCTACGACGAGGGCGACGTCGACCAGGTGTCGCGCATCCTCAGCGGGTGGGGCCTCCAGGGCAACATCGGGCGCTTCGAGGAGACCCGCTTCGCGTTCGACCCCCGCCGGCACGACCCGTCGCCGCTGAGCGTGTCGATCACCGGCCCGGACGGGCGGCCGCAGGTGTGGTCGACCCCCGGGCGCTCCGGGCCCGAGGCGGAGCAGGACGGCATCGACTTCATCGACTGGTTGACCCACCTGCCCAACACGGCTCGGTTCGTCTGCCGCAAGCTGGCCCGCCGCTTCGTCGGCGACGACGTCTCCGAGCAGCTGGTCGCGTCGATGGCCGACGTCTACCTCGCCAACGACACCCGCATCGTCCCGGTCCTGCGCCACATGCTCACCAGCCGGGAGTTCGAGTCGTCGCGGCGCACGAAGGTCAAGACCCCCTTCGAGCTGCTCGTGGGCATGATCCGTGCGACCGGCGCGACCGTCGACCGGGAGGCCGGCGGCGCGGCGACGACGACGATCGGGACGCTCCTCACCGACCTCGGCCACGACAAGTGGAGCTGGCCCACGCCCGACGGCATCCCCGACGACCCGAACCACTGGATCACCACGAGCACCGTCCTGCGACGCTGGGAGCTGGCCGGACGGCTGGCGAACGGCCGGCTGGACGGCATCGGCTTCGATCCGCTGTCGCTCGTCCCGTCCCCGGTGCCCGACACCGTCGGTGCCCTCGTGCGAGCCCTCGCCGAGCGGCTCGGGACCGGCGTCGACGACGCCGCGATCTCGGCGATCTCCACCTACCTCGGTGCGCCCCACGACGCGCCGACCAGCGCGATCCGCGTCGACCGGGTGGCCGGCGACCTCATCGCGCTCCTGCTCTCGGTCCCCGCCTACCAGTACCGCTGAGGAGCCCACGCATGAGCCACGACTGCGAGCCCTGCCGCATCTCCCGGCGGGCACTTCTCAAGGGCGCGGGCGCGGCGACGACCGTCGCCGTCGCCGTGCCGGCCCTCGGCGCCTCCGCGGCGTTCGCGTCGACGAACGCGACCCGTCGCGGCGACGTCGTCGTCAACGTGTTCCTGCGCGGCGGCATGGACGGGCTGTCGGTCGTCGTGCCCCGCCACGAGGGTGCGGGCGCAGGGCACTACGTCGCGGCACGCCCGACCATCGCCGTCGACCCCGCGGCCGTCCTGCCGCTGACGGCCGACTTCGGGCTCCACCCGGCGATGTCGTCCCTGATGCCGCTGTGGGCGGCCGGGCGCCTCGCGCTCGTGCCCACCGCCGGCTTCCCGCTGAACGACCGCTCGCACTTCACCGTGCAGCGCCAGATGGACCACGGCATGGCCGAGCGCACGGCCGCCGACGGCTGGCTCGCCCGGTACCTGAACACCACCCCCGGCACCGACCCGATCGGCGTGCGGGCGGCCAACCTGCCCTACGGGCAGCGCAGCATGCACGGCTCGACGGTGTCGGTGACCATGGGCAGCATCGACCGCTTCCGGATCAACGGGTTCGCCGGTCCCGGCGGCATGGCCCAGGCCGCCCTGCGCGCCCTCCACGAGGGCGGAAGCTCGCTCGTCGACCAGCGCGCCCGCCAGGCGATCGACGCCCTCGACCTCGTGGCGGCGGCCCCGATCGAGCCGCCGGCAAACGGCGCGGCGTACCCGACCACCGGGCGTGGGCGGCGCTTCGGCGAGTCGATGCGCCAGATCGCTCAGCTGATCCGCGCCGACGTGGGGCTCGAGGCCGCGGCCACCGAGTCGTCGCTCGGGTGGGACTACCACTCGGGCTTCGGCCCCTACACCGACGGGGCGATGCAGGGATCGGTGGAGGCGCTCGCGCAGGTGCTCGCCGCGTTCGCGACGGACCTCGGGCCCCTGATGGACAAGGTGACCGTCGTGCTCATGACCGAGTTCGGACGGACCTTCCGGGAGAACGGCAACGCCGGCCTGGACCACGGGCGGGCCTCGACGATGATGGTCCTCGGTGGCGGGATCCGCGGCGGTCTCTACGGCGACTGGCCCGGCCTGGCACCGGAGGACATCGACCGCAACGGGCTGCGCGTCACCGCCGACTACCGCCTCGTCCTCGCGGACGTCCTCGAGCACCGACTCGGGGTGACCGACCTCGCGGCGATCCTCCCCGGCTTCACCCCCGACGACGCCGCCCGGCTGAACCTCGCGGACCCGCTCGTCGAGCCGGCCGCCCCGGTCGCCGTGCCGAGCGGGGCCACGGCGGAGCTCCCTCCGGTGGCGCCCGCCGACCGACCGGAGGAGCAGACGCCGGAGCCGGCCGACGACGCGCCGGCGGTCGCCGGCCCCGGCACCTACGTGTGGGTCACCCCGGAGCAGGCCGTCGTCCACGTCGAGGTCCCGGCGCCCGCGGGGGATCCCGAGGTGGCTCCGATCGAGGCCGCGCGCGCCGCGCTCGGCGGCCCGGTGTCCTCCTACGTCCTCGTCCGCATCGACAACTCGTCCGGCACCGCACCGGTCGTGCCCCCGCTGATGTCGGTCCGCAGCAGCGACGGCGTGCCCTCGGCGTACCGCGAGAGCTGGATCGTGCTCGGCGAGTGGATCGCCGCCTCCTCCGGGGTCGACGTCGCGGGTGCGGAGGCCCTCGGCGCCGACATCCGCTCCCGCTCGACGGTCGAACCGGGCACGTCGGCGACGCTCGCGCTCGTGGCCGCGGGTGCGCCGTCCGACGTCGCCGAGGTGCGCGTCGGGAGCGGGTCGTCGTCGGTGCCCCTCGCCCAGGCGGTGGCCGCCCCCTGACCCTCAGGTGAGCGCGTCGAGCGCTCGCCTGGTGAGGACCCGGGCCAGGTGGCGCCGGTAGGCGACGTCGGCGTTGAGGTCGTCGACGGGGTCGGCCCCCTCGTCGGCCACCGCGGCGGCCTCGGCGTGGGACGCGCCGGATGCCAGCGCCGACTCCACCGCCGTCGCCCGCAGCGGGGTGGAGCCCATGTTCACCAGCGCGACGCCGGTGTGGCCGTTCTGCACCGCGACCGCGCCGACGATCGCCCAGTCCTGGGCCCGGCGGTTGAACTTCTGGTAGTTCCACCGGGCCCCTGGCGTCGCCGGCAGCTCGACCTCGACCAGCATCTCGTCGGGTGCGAGGGCGGACTCGAAGTAGCCGGAGAAGAAGTCGGCCGCCGGGATCCGGCGCTCGCCCGAGGGGCCGCGCGCCACGAGCGTGCCACCGAGGGCGAGCACCGCTGCGGGCAGGTCCGAGGCCGGATCGGCGTGGGCCAGGGTGCCCCCGAGGGTGCCGCGGTGGCGCACCTGGGGGTCCCCGACGACCGCGGCGACCCCGGCGACGAGCGGGCACTGGGCCGCGAGGACGTCGCTCGTCTCGAGGTCGTGGTGGCAGGTGAGGGCCCCGATCCGCACGACGTCGCCCTCGTGGCGGATGTAGGACAGGTCGTCGAGGCGGCCGACATCGACGAGGACGCTCGGGACCGCGAGGCGCAGCTTCATCATGGGCAGGAGCGAGTGGCCACCGGCGAGGAGCTTGGCCTCGTCACCGTGCTCTCCGAGGAGCGCGAGCGCGTGGTCGACCGACTCCGCACGCACGTAGTCGAACGTCGCAGGGATCATGCCTCCTCCTCCCGTGGGCTCGCCGCGTCCTGCAGCGCGCCCCAGACCCGCCGGGGCGAGGCCGGCATGTCCATGTCGGTGATGCCGTGGGGTGCGAGCGCATCGATGACCGCGTTCATCACCGCGGCGGCCGACCCGATCGTGCCCGCCTCGCCGATGCCCTTCACGCCCATCGGGTTGACCGGGCTCGGGGTGATCGTCGCCCCGAGCGTGAAGCTCGGCGCCTCGGCCGGCGTGGGGATCATGTAGTCGCCGAAGTTGACCGTCCGCAGCTGGCCGTCGTCGTCGTAGACCGCCTCCTCCCACAGGGCCTGGGCGACCCCCTGGAGGATGCCGCCGTGGACCTGGCCCTCGACGATCAACGGGTTGACCTGGTTGCCGCAGTCGTCCACCGCGATGTAGTCGCGCAGGTGGACCGAGCCCGTCTCGGTGTCGACCTCGACGACGGCCACGTGCGTGCCGAACGGGAACGTGAAGTTCGGTGGATCCCAGGTGACCTGGGCCTCGAGGTTCGGCTCCATCCCGTCGGGCAGGTCGTGGGCGGTGAAGGCCTCGAAGGCCACCGCGGCGAGCGCCATCTCCCGGCTCGGTGTGCCCTTCACGCGGAACGTCCCGTCGACCAGCTCGAGGTCGTGCTCGTCGGCCTCCATCTGGTGGGCGGCGATCCGTCGGGCCTTGTCGACCACCCGCTCGGTCGCGTGCCAGATCGCGGTGCCGCCGACGGCCAGCGAGCGCGAGCCGTAGGTGTCGAGCCCGAGGGGCGACACCGCGGTGTCCGAGTGGAGCACCTCGACCTGGTCGGGGTCGATCCCCAGGCGGTCGGCGACGAGCATCGACCAGCTCGTCTCGTGGCCCTGGCCGTGCGGTGCGGTGCCGGTGATCACCTGCACGACGCCGGTGGGGAGGATCCGCACCGTGGCCGACTCCCAGCCGCCCGCCGAGTAGTTGAGCGAGGCGAGCACCCGGCTCGGCGCCAGCCCGCACATCTCGACGTAGGTGCAGAGGCCGATGCCGAGCTCGACGGTGTCACCCCGGTCCCGGCGCTCCTCCTGCTCGGCCCGCAGGGCCTCGATGTCGGCGAGCTCGAGCGCCGCGGTCAGGTTGGTGTCGTAGTCGCCGCTGTCGAACTCGAGGCCCGCCGCTGACGCGTAGGGGAACTTCTCGTTCGGGATGTAGTTGCGGCGCCGGATCTCCTCGGGCGTGATGTCGAGCTCGCGCGCGAGCGCGTCGATCGCCCGCTCGATCGCGTAGGACGCCTCCGGGCGGCCCGCGCCGCGGTACGCGTCGGTCGGCACCTTGTCGGTGAAGAGCCCCGTGCACCGGAACGAGTAGGCGGGGATGTCGTAGACCCCGTGGTACAGGAACGCACCGAGCAGCGGGATGCCCGGCGTGACCAGCTGGAGGTAGGCGCCCATGTCGGCGAGCAGGTCGACCCGCACGGCGGTGATGGACCCGCGCTCGTCGGCGGCGAGCTCGATGCGCTGCACCTGGCCGCGCCCGTGGATCGTGGCCTGGGCGGCCTCCGAGCGGGTCTCCGTCCAGCGCACGGGCACGCCGAGCCGGTGGGCGAGCGCAGTGCACAGCACCTCCTCGGCGTAGACGTTCAGCTTCGAGCCGAAGCCGCCGCCGACCGACGGGGCGATGACGCGCACCTTGTGCTCGGGGAGCCCGCACGTGATCGCGAGCATCACCTTCAAGATGTGCGGGATCTGCGTGGCGCTGTAGACGGTCATCTCCCCGCCGTGGGGCGACGGCACCGCCACGACGCCGCGAGGCTCCATCGCCCCGGGGATGAGCCGCTGCTGGACGTAGCGCTCCGAGACGGTGTGGGCCGCCGCAGCGAATGCGGCGTCGACGGCGGCCTCGTCCGGCTTCAGCTCCCACACGTAGGAGACGTTCGTGCCGAGGTCCTCGTGCACCAGCACCCGGTCGGTGGCCGCGTCCTCGAGGTCGACCACCGCGTCGAGCGGCTCGTAGTCCACGACGACCTGCTCGGCGCCGTCGATCGCCGCGGACCGGCTGTCGGCGAGCACGACGGCGACGATGTCGCCCACGTACTTGGCCTCGCCCGCGGCCACCGGGTGGTGCGTCGGGTTGCGCATGTCGTCGGTGACCGGCCAGGCGCAGGGCATCGGCGCCGCCCAGTCGTCGGCCAGGTCGGCGCCGGAGAACGCGTGGCGCACGCCGTCGACGTCGAGCGCGCCGGCGACGTCGACCGAGACGATGCGGGCGCGGGCGTGGGGGCTGCGCACGGCGCACATCCAGAGCGCCCCGGGCACGACGAGGTCGTCGACGAAGCGCGCCTCGCCGGTGAGCAGCTCCGGGTCCTCCTTGCGCAGCCGGCGCACCCCGAGGATCGAACCGGCCGAGGTGGCGCTCGCCGGCAGGTCGATGCGGTCCTCCGAGATCGTCACGACGCACCTCCCGTCTCGGCGGCGGCCAGCACCGACCGCACGATGTTGTGGTAGCCGGTGCAGCGGCACAGGTTGCCCTCCAACCCGTGGCGCACCTCGTCCTCGGTGGGGGAGGGATGCTCCTCGAGCAGGGACACCGCCGCCATCACCATGCCGGGGGTGCAGAACCCGCACTGCAGCCCGTGGTTCTGCCGGAACGCCTCCTGCATCGGGTGGAGGGAGCCGTTCGACGCCAACCCCTCGATGGTGGTGATCTCCGCCCCCTCGGCCTGCACCGCGAGCACCGTGCAGGACTTCACGGACCGCCCGTCGAGGTGCACGGTGCACGCCCCGCAGGAGGACGTGTCGCACCCGACGTTCGTGCCCGTGAGCCCGAGGCCCTCGCGGAGGTGGTGGACGAGCAGCGTGCGTGGCTCCACGTCACCCCGCACCCGTTCGCCGTTGACGGTCATCTCGACCTGCATGGCGCCCCCTCGTGTGAGCTGCCCTGTGGCAGTGGTCACACTCTCGCGCGATCGTGAACGCCGTGCTCGGGGGAGCGTGCGGGGTGCTGGCTCAGCCGTCGAGCTGGGCGACGAGCTTCTTGGGTGCGACCGTCCGGTAGGCCTCCTCGCACACCGCGGCGATCTCGTCCCAGTCGACGTCGCCGTCGAGGCGCACGCCGAGCCAGCCGCGGTGGCCGACGTAGGGCGGCCGGAAGAACCGCTCGGCCTCCGTCGTCGTCAGCTCCTCCTGCGCCCCGGGCGGCGCCGCGCACCAGAGGTGGGGGAGCTCGTCGTCGTGGTGGCCGTCGGGCCACAGCATGACGAACTGCTTGCGCACGAAGAACGACGGCGCACCGTGGCTCAGCTTCTCGGTGACCTCGGGGAACGCGAGGCAGATCTCCCGGACCCGCTGCTCGATCTCGTCGCTCACGCCGCGGACCGTACGCCCCCATGGGGAGCTGCACCACCCCGTGACGCGTCCCGACTCCCCATGGTCTGCGCACGAGCCGGAAGGGGCGCTCGGCGAGGCGGCGATCAGGATCAGTGAGCGGCCAGGCGGTCGAGCAGCGCGGGCACGTCACGGAGCGAGTCGAGCGCGGTGAAGCGGTCGTGGTCGACGTCCGGCTCGGCCACCTCGAGCTCCCAGGTGACGTGGTACGGCACGTGTGCCGCCCACCCGCCGATCGCGAGGACCGGCGCGACGTCGCTGCGCACCGAGTTGCCGACCATGAGGAACTCCTCGGCATCGACGCCGTAGCGACCGAGCACGCGCTGGTACGTCGCCTCGTCCTTCTCGGCGACGATCTCGATCCCCTCGACCCGCTCGGCGAGCCCCGATGCCGCGACCTTGCTCTCCTGGTGGAACAGGTCGCCCTTCGTCACGATGACCAGCCGCACCCGCCCGTCGAGCGCGTCGACCACCTCGGACACGCCCTCGAGGAGCTCGACCGGGTGGGTCAACAGCCCCTTGCCGTGGTCGATGATCCGTTGGATCTCGGCGACCGAGACGCGCCCACCGGACACCTCGATCGCGGTCTCGATCATCGACAGCGTGAAGCCCTTCACGCCGTAGCCGAACAGGGCGAGGTTGCGGCGCTCGGTCTCGAGCATGCGTCGCCGCAGGTCGTCCGGGTCGGCGTACGGGGACAGCAGCTCGGCGAGGGACTCTTCGGTCACGGCGAAGTGCGATTCGCTGTGCCAGAGGGTGTCGTCGCCGTCGAGCCCGAGGAGTCGGATCATCGGGCGAGTCTGCCCGCCGCGACGGGGTGCTCGGTCGCGATTCGGGCCGTTCGGCCTGGTGCGGTGTGACCAGCGTCTCGTCTAGCGTGGCGACATGGCCGAACGACCCGAGGACGCACCGAACCCGCCGAAGCTGGCCCGCCGAGCGCCGGTCACCGAGAAGGTCGCGATCGAGACCGAGCAGCCCGAGGTCGTCGACAAGGTGGCTGCGCTCCTCGGCAAGTGGGCCGAGGAGGACCGGTAGCTCGTCGGCCTCCGCAGCCCCGATCGCGAGAGGTTCGCACCGGTCGGCACGGGACCTAGCATCGGTCACGTGACCGTCATCAAGATCAACGCCATCACCGTCCCCGCCGACAGCGGCGACGAGCTCGCCGAGCGCTTCGCCGCCCGGGCCGGGGCCGTCGACGACCAGGACGGCTTCGAGGGCTTCGAGCTGCTGAAGCCCACCGACGACCGCACGACGTGGCTCGTCGTCACCCGGTGGCGGGACGAGGAGTCCTTCCAGGCCTGGGTGAGCTCGCCGGCGTTCGGTGCCGGCCACCGCAGCGAGGCCGGCTCGGGCGACGAGGGCGGCGGCCACCCCCACGGCGGCGACCACCCCCACGGCGGGGACCACGGCCACGGCGGCGGCGAGGGCGCGCAGCGGCCGGTCGGGATCTCGAGCGAGCTGTGGTCCTACGTGATCGCCGGCGGCTCGAACCCGTCGCGCTGACCGCCACGGCCCGCCGGTCGTGACCCTGCGCGACCTCCACGTCGACTGGTCGTGGGTCGTCGTGGTCACCAACGCCGTCGCCGGCGTGTGGGCGCTCGGCGCCCACCGCTGGGCACCGCTGCGCCACCCGGCGATGTGGTGGTTCACGATCGCGGCCGAGGTGACGATCGCCGTGCAGGTGGCGCTCGGCGTCGCCCTCGTCGCGGCGCAGGGCTACGAGGTCGAGCAGTTCCACGCCTTCTACGGCTTCGTCGCGCTCGTCACCGTCGGCCTCGTCTACAGCTACAAGGCGCAGATCGACCCCTGGCGCTACGTGCTCTACGGGTTCGGCGGCCTGTTCCTCATGGGCCTGGCCATCCGCGCCATGACGCTCCCCGCCTGACTCCTGCCGCGTCGCGCGGGTCGCCGGGTCCTGGTGTGCACATCCGACCACGACGTCCGCTCGCCCGACGAGGTGGTCGGGACGGTCGCGGCCGCGCGTGCCGCCGCGATCGCCCGGCCGGCGTGACGAGACCGCGCCACGCCGAGGCCACGTCCAGCGCCTCGCCGTCCGATCTGGGTACGGATCGCGACAGCCAGGGTCGCGAGATGTACCCAGATCGGTCGCCCACGCCGGGCGGCAGCCGCCTGGGCGATCCCGGTACGGATCGCGACAGCCAAGGTGGCGATCCGTACCCAGAACGGGCCCGCGATCGCCGCGTGGGGCGAGTGGAGCGGCGGGGGAGGGGGTGGGGCGGGCCGGCCGGACGGAGGACCCGCCCCATGGCCTCAGGCGGTGGTGGCCTCAATGGCGTGGGCCTCGGGCGTGGCGCCCGCCACCTCGACCTTCCGCGGCTTGGCCGTCTCGGCGACCGGGATGGTGATGGTGAGCACGCCGTCGCGGTGGTCGGCGGAGATCGTCGAGGTGTCGAGGTTGTCGCCGAGGAACAGCTGACGGGTGAAGGTGCCGAAGCGCCGCTCGGACGCCAGCACCTCGTCGCCGTCGTGCTGCTCGGGGCGCCGCTCGGCCTTCACGGTGAGGACGTTGCGCTCGACCGTGAGGTCGATGGCGTCGGCCGACACGCCCGGGAGGTCGACCGACACGACGACGGTGTCGCCGCGGCGGACGGCGTCGAACGCCAGCGCCGGCGGGGCGGTGGTGCGCCCGACGATCTCGTCGAACGTGCGATCGATGTCGCGGAACGGATCCCAACGAAGGAGCATGGTTCGCCTCCTCTGTGCAGTCACCTGTCGGACACTGTCATCATACGCAGGAAACCTCACAACGCAACGCTCAACTTCGTCGCATCCGTCACGGAGGCCGGTACGCGACGACGGGGCCCCGGAGGGCCCCGTCGATCGGCGTGCAGGTGGGAGGCTGGAGAGCCGGTGCGTCAGCCTCGGGCGAGGCGGTCCTCGAGGTCGTCGAGCTGGCTCCGCAGCTCCTGCGGGAGACGCTCGCCGATGAACTCGAAGTGGTCGTGGATCAGCGGGATCTCGCCCTTCCACGAGTCCTTGTCGACCTCGAGCAGCTGCTCCATGGTGTTGCGGTCGACGTCGAGCCCGTCGAGGTCGAGGGCGTCGACCGTCGGCACGAACCCGATCGGGGTCTCGGTGGCGTCGGCCTCGCCGGCGACCCGCTCGAGGACCCACTTGAGGACCCGGATGTTGTCGCCGAACCCGGGCCAGAGGAACTTGCCGTCCTGGTCCTTGCGGAACCAGTTGACCCAGAAGAGCTGCGGCAGCTTGTCGGCCTCGGTGGCCTCACCGATCTCGAGCCAGTGCCGGGCGTAGTCGCCGGCGTTGTAGCCCATGAAGGGGAGCATCGCGAAGGGGTCGAAGCGCACCTCGCCGATGGTGCCGGCGGCGGCCGCCGTCTTCTCCGACGACATGATCGAGCCGAGGAACACGCCGTGCTCCCAATCCCGTGCCTGGGTGACGAGCGGGACGTTCGTGGCGCGGCGGCCGCCGAAGAGGATCGCCGAGATCGGGACGCCGGCCGGGTCCTCCCACGTCGGCGAGATCGAGGGGCACTGCGACGCCGGTGCGGTGAAGCGGGCGTTCGGGTGGGCGGCCGGGGTGTCGGAGGCGGGCGTCCAGTCGTTGCCCCGCCAGTCGGTCAGGTGCGCCGGCGGCTCCGAGAGGCCCTCCCACCAGACATCGCCGTCGTCGGTGAGCGCCACGTTGGTGAAGATGCAGTTGGCGTCGAGGGTGCGCAGGGCGTTGGCGTTGGTGTCCTCGCCGGTGCCCGGAGCGACGCCGAAGAACCCGGCCTCGGGGTTGATCGCCCGCAGGCGCCCCTCGTCGTCGAACTTCATCCAGGCGATGTCGTCACCGACCGTCTCGACCGTCCAGCCGGGCAGCGTGGGGATGAGCATCGCCATGTTGGTCTTGCCGCAGGCCGACGGGAACGCGGCGGCGACGTACTTCGTCTCGCCGTTCGGCGGGGTGACACCGACGATGAGCATGTGCTCGGCCATCCAGCCCTCGTCGCGGGCCATGGTCGACGCGATGCGCAGGGCGAAGCACTTCTTGCCGAGCAGCGCGTTGCCGCCGTAGCCCGAGCCGTACGACCAGATCTCGCGGGTCTCGGGGAAGTGGGTGATGTACTTGTTGTCGGCGTCGCAGGGCCACGGCACGTCGGACTCGCCGGGCTCGAGGGGAGCGCCGACCGAGTGCACGCACGGGACGAAGTCGCCGTCGCCGAGGACGTCGAGCACCTTCTGGCCCATGCGGGTCATGATCCGCATGTTGGTGGCGACGTAGGCCGAGTCGGAGAGCTGCACGCCGATGTGGGCGATGGGCGAGCCGAGGGGGCCCATCGAGAACGGGATGACGTACATCGTGCGGCCCTTCATGGCGCCGCGGTAGAGGCCGAGCAGCTCCTCCTTCATCTCCGCCGGAGGTCGCCAGTTGTTGGTGGGCCCGGCGTCGATCTCCTCCTCGGAGCAGATGAAGGTGCGGTCTTCGACCCGGGCGACGTCGCCGGGGTCGGAGAGGGCGAGGTAGCTGTTCGGGCGCTTGGCCTCGTCGAGCGTCCGGAACGTGCCGGACTCCACGAGGAGCTGGCAGAGGCGCTGGTACTCGTCGGCGGATCCGTCGCACCACTCGACCCGGTCGGGCTGGAGGATCTCGGTCCACTCGTCGACCCATGCGACGAGCTTGGCGTTGGTGGTCGGTGTGCTCACGGCTCTGTGTACCTCTCCGACGTTCTCTTGTGGGGGTGGGGTGGCGGTGAGGTCAGGCCTCGCCGTCGGGGAGCTCGGGAGTCCCCATGTCGACCTCCGACCCCAGGCCCAGCCGGGTGGCCCGGCCGTCGGCGTCGAGGTCGAAGTTCACGCGCTGACCCTGGCGCAGCATGCGCAGGATCGACCCGTCGAGGGCTCCCGGAGCGAGGTCGAACTCGTCGAGGTCGGTGTCGCGGATCACCACTCCGTCCCTCGACACCGGGTCGTAGGACTTGATCACACCTTGCACCGTCATCGCTCCTGGAGGCCGTCCAACGTGGTCCGTCGAGGCTACCCCCACGGTGCACGAGGGACCCAAACGGCCTCCGGACGCGCCACGCCCGCCCCTCGAGCCGACGGATCGGTGCGGGGCGGGCGGTGGATCGTGCTGTGCTGTCGGCCGGTCCGGCTAGCGGACCGCCTTCTGGATCTTGCCGGACTTCAGGCAGCCGGTGCAGACGTCGACGCGCTTGGTGGTCGAGCCGACCACGGCGCGGACGCGCTGGATGTTCGGGTTCCACCGACGCTTGGTGCGACGGTGCGAGTGGCTGAGCTGCATGCCGAACGACGGCTTCTTGCCGCACACCGAGCAGACGGAGGCCATGGGGACACCTCAAGGGAGGATGAGGGCGAACAGGGACGAGGGGCGATGCTACCAGCCGGGCCGTCGGCTGCACCACGTCGGGGGCCACGTCGGTGTCGGATGGGAACGCCTCTTCACTAGTGTCGCACCTCATGACCGTGCTCGAGAGCCTGGATGCCGCCGCGCTCGGCGACGTGATGGCCCGCTTCCGCGACGCGCTGCGCGCCCACCAGGCGGCCATCAACCGGCTGAACGTCTACCCGGTCCCGGACGGCGACACCGGCACGAACATGGCGCTCACGCTCGAGTCGGTCGTCGCCGAGATGGACGGGGCGGGCGACGACCTCGCCGCGGTCTGCCAGGCGATCAGCCACGGGTCGCTCATGGGTGCCCGCGGCAACTCCGGCGTGATCCTCTCCCAGGTCATGCGGGGCTTCACCGGTGTCGTCCGCGACGCCGGCACCGTCGACGGCCAGGTCGTCGCCCAGGCGCTCGTCGCCGCCGCCGAGTCCGCCTACGGCGCGGTCATGCGCCCGGTCGAGGGCACGATCCTCACCGTCGTGCGCGAGGCCTCCGAAGCGGCCGCGGCCGCCGCCGGCCGCGGCGCCTCGCTCGTCGAGGTGCTCGACGCGGCGCGGCAGGAGGGCGGCGAGTCGCTGTCGCGCACCCCGCAGCTGCTCCCCGTGCTGGCCGAGGCCGGCGTCGTCGACGCCGGCGGGTCGGGGTTCCTGCTGCTCCTCGACGCCATGCTCCACGTCGTCGACGGTCGTCCCGTGCCCGAGCCGACCGAGGACGAGGGCATCGTGTCCGACCACCCGCACCTCGTCACCGAGCACGGCCACCACGACCACGACGACGTCGGCGACCTGCGCTACGAGGTCATGTACTTCCTCGAGGCCCCCGACGAGTCCATCCCCGCGTTCAAGGACGTGTGGGCCGGCATCGGCGACTCGATCGTCGTCGTCGGTGGCGACGGCATCTGGAACTGCCACATCCACACCGACGACATCGGTGCCGCGATCGAAGCCGCCATCGACTGCGGGAAGCCCCGCAACATCCGGGTCACCGACCTCTTGGAGCAGGTCGAGGAGGAGCGGTGGGTGCGCGACGCCGCGGCCGTGCCCGGCGAGCCTGCCGCCGCGCCCGAGGTGCCCTGCGCGGTCGTCGCGGTGGCCACCGGCGGCGGGGTGCGCCGCCTGCTCGGCTCGCTCGGCGTCCACCACGTCGTCGCAGGCGGGCAGTCGATGAACCCCTCGACCGCCCAGCTCCTCGAGGCCGTCGAGGCCGCCCCCGCCGGCGAGGTCGTCATCCTCCCCAACAACAAGAACATCGTCGCCGTCGCCAACCAGGTCGACGCCCAGACAACGAAGACGGTCACCGTCGTGCCCACCCACAGCGTCGCCCAGGGCCTCGCCACGCTGCTGGCCTACGACCCGCACTCGACGGCGGCGGCCAACGCGTCGTCGATGGCCGAGGTGGCGTCGGGCGTGACGATCGGGGAGGTCACCACGGCGGTGCGCGACTCGACCTGCGACGCCGGCCCCATCACCGCCGGCGACTTCATCGGCATCGCGGCCGACGGCATCCTCGCCGTCTCGACCGAGCTGGCCTCCGCCGCCATCGGACTCCTCGAGCGCATCGTGCACGACGAGCACGAGATCGTCGGCATCCTCGAGGGCGAGGGTGCGACGGCGGCGGTGACCCGACGCATCACCGAGTGGCTGCGGGAGCACCGCCCCGAGATCGAGGTCGAGATCCACAACGGGGGCCAACCTCTGTACCCGTACCAGTTCGGCGTGGAGTGACGTGGCCCGCAGCCTCGGACGACTGGCGGCCATTCCCGTCACCGAGCTGAAGGGCGTCGGCACGGCGAAGGCGTCGTCCCTCGAGCAGGTCGGCATCCACACGGTGCTCGACCTGCTCACCACCTACCCGCGCCGCTACGTCGATCGCACGCGCGAGGCGCGGATCGCCGACCTCGTCGAGGGGGACGAGGCGATGGTCGTCGTGCGCGTCACCCGCTCGTCGTCACGGCGGACCCGCAACCGCAAGGTCATGGTCACCGCGGACGTCACCGACGGCGAGCGCACGCTGCGCGCCACCTTCTTCAACCAGCCCTGGCGGGAGCGCCAGCTCTCCCCGGGCACGCAGGCGATCCTCTTCGGCAGGTTCGAGCGCTACGGCGGGCGACCTCAGATGACGAACCCCGTCGTCGACCTCATCGGCGACCGCACCGGCCGGATCATCCCCGTGTACCCGCAGTCGGAGAAGGCGGGGCTGATGTCGTGGGACCTCGCACGCTGGATGGACGAGGTCCTCGAGCGGGCCGGCGAGTTCGCCGATCCGGTGCCGCCGGCGGCGCTCGACCGGTTCGGTCTCATCGGCCGCACGGCGGCGTTCCGGCAGATCCACGCGCCCGAGTCGATGGCCGAGGTCGAGTCGGCGCGGCGGCGGCTCGTGTTCGACGAGCTGCTGCGGGTCCAGCTGTCGCTGGTCGAGCGCAAGCAGCGCCTCGAGTCGGAGTCGCCCGGGATCGCCCACGCCGTCGACGCCCTCCCGATGCTCGACCGGTTCGTGGTCGACCTCCCGTTCCCGCTCACCGGTGCCCAGCAGCGGGTGATCGAGGAGATCCGCGCCGACATGGGTCGCCCGCGCCCCATGCACCGGTTGCTGCAGGGCGACGTCGGCGCGGGCAAGACGCTCGTCGCGGTGGCGATGCTCCTCGTCGCCGTCGAGGGCGGGCACCAGGGCGCGCTCATGGCGCCCACGGCGGTGCTCGCCGAGCAGCACGCCGCTGGCGTCCGGGCGCTGCTCGACGGCGTCGAGGTCGACGACCCGGGCACGCTGCTCGCACGACGCCCGCTGGCCGTCGAGCTGCTGACCAACCGCACCACGGCGGCCGAGCGCCGCAAGATGCTCGCCCGGCTCGAGGCCGGTGAGGTGGACGTGCTCATCGGTACCCACGCGCTGATCCAGGAGGGCGTCGAGTTCCGGTCCCTCGGTGCGGTGGTCATCGACGAGCAGCACCGGTTCGGCGTGGAGCAGCGCGCCGCCCTGCGGGCGGCCAACGCCGACGGCACCGTCCCCGACGTCCTCGTGATGACGGCCACCCCGATCCCGCGGACCGCGGCGATGACGGTCTACGGCGATCTCGACGTGTCCGTCCTCGACGAGATGCCACCCGGCCGCACGCCGATACGCACCGAATGGGTCGAGGTCGGCGCCGAGGGCGAGGTCGAGGGCCAGGAGACGGCCGCCGAGCTGGCGATGTGGCAGCACGTGCGCGACGAGGTCGCCGACGGCCGCCAGGCCTACGTCGTGTGCCCCCTCGTCGAGGACTCCGAGAAGGTCGAGGTCGCGTCGGCGGAGGCCACCTACGAGCGGCTCCAGGGCGGGGAGCTCCACGGTCTGCGCCTCGGGCTGCTCCACGGGCGCGTCCCGCCCGCCGACAAGGAGCAGACGATGGAGGCGTTCCGCCGGGGCGAGCTCGACGTGCTCGTCGCCACGACGGTGATCGAGGTCGGCGTCGACGTCCCCAACGCGACGGTGATGGTCGTGCTCGACGCCGACCGCTTCGGGATCGCCCAGCTCCACCAGCTGCGGGGGCGGGTCGGCCGCGGGGCGGCGCGGTCGCACTGCTACCTGGTCGGCAGCGGCGCC
Source organism: Actinomarinicola tropica (assembly GCF_009650215.1). Taxonomy (GTDB): domain Bacteria; phylum Actinomycetota; class Acidimicrobiia; order Acidimicrobiales; family SKKL01; genus Actinomarinicola; species Actinomarinicola tropica. The sequence continues at coordinate 1,370,518 of NZ_CP045851.1, forward strand.
ACCCCGGATGGCCGCGCGCGGCTCGAGGCGCTCGTGCGCAGCACCGACGGCTTCGAGCTGGCCGAGATCGACCTCGACCTCCGCGGCGAGGGCACCCTGATGGGGGAGCGGCAGAAGGGCCGCAACGACCTCAAGCTGGCGTCGCTGCGCCGCGACCGAGACTGGGTGGTGAAGGCGCGCGAGGTCGCCATCGACGTGATCTCCGCCGACCCCACCCTCGAGCACCACCAGGGCCTCGCCGACGAGCTGCCCCTGTTCCTCGGCGACGACGAGTCCTCGGAGTTCCTCCTCAAGTCATGAGCACGCCTCCCGGCTTCCCCGACGGCGACGACCCGTTCGAGCCCACGGGCAAGTGGGCGAGCCCGGCGATCTACGCGCGCAACTGGCGCCAGATCCTCCTCGTCGACGCCTCGCTCGGTGTGCTCGTCGCCCTCGTCGGCGTGGCGTCGATGGTGTGGTGGAACGTGTACGTCGGCGCGTTCGTCGCCGCGCTCGGGCTCACCTACGTGGTCGCGGTCGGTCGACGCTTCCTCCAGTGGCGGTGGCTCCGCCGGCGCGCCGGCCTCGACACCTGACCTGCGTCAGCGGTCCGGGGCGACGGCCGGGATGTGGAGGACCGTCGCGCAGGGGGCGGGGCCGGTCGGCCACGCGACCCGACCGCCGGTGACGGTGAGAGCGGCGTGGTCGCCACCGGGGGTGCGGTCGATCGCGGCGCGGTCGCCGTGGGGATCGAGCCAGGGGACGCGCACGGGAGGGGGTTCGGGCTCGTCGCCGTCGGCGCCCTCGGCGAGGCGGAAGAGGAACACGACGCCGTCGCCGGTGCGCGGGTCGGTGTAGCCGACGGCGCATCGGTCCGATCCCACGGGTGACACCAGCCGGTGGTGGTCGCCCTGCTGCACGAGGTCGCGGATGGCGCTGTAGTCGTCGGTGGCCCGTCGGCAGAGCGCGAGGTCGTCGGGCGAGAGCGCGTCGAGGTCGAGGTCGAACCCGAAGCGGCCGCTCATGGCGACGGCGCACGCGAACGCCAGCGGCCGCTGGCCCCACCGCGTGACGTGGGCGCCGAGCACGTTCGCCGGCAACAGGTGCGACGCCCCCCACTGGATGCGGACCCGGTCCACCGGGTCGGTGTCGTCGGAGGTCCACAGCTCGTGGAACCACCGGAGGGTGCCCGGGTCGCTGCGGCCGCCCCCCGACGCGCACAGCATCAGCTCGACGTCGGGGTGCCGCTCGGCGATCTCGGCCATCACCGCCCAGGTCGCCCGCACGCGGTCGACGGCGAGGTGGCTCTGGCGGTCGGCGGGGACGGCGCTCGATCCCGGCTCGGTCAGGTCCCGGTTGGCGTCCCACTTGAGGTAGCTGATCCCCGGGTGCTCGGTGAGGATCCGGCCGACGGTGTCGACCACGAACCGCCGCACCTCGGGGCGGCACAGGTCGAGGACGAGCTGGGAGCGCTCGGTCCGCCGGTCCCGTCCCGGTTCGCCGATCACCCAGTCCGGGTGCTCTGCGTAGAGGCGTGACGCGGGGTTGACCATCTCCGGTTCGACCCAGAGCCCGAACCGCATCCCCGCCGCGAGGGTGCGGTCGACGAGCGGCCCCAAGCCGTCCGGCAGCTTGCGGCGGTCGACCTCCCAGTCGCCGAGGCCGGTCGTGTCGTCGTCGCGCGGGTGGTCGACGCCGAACCAGCCGTCGTCGAGGAGGAACAGCTCGGCGCCGATCTCTGCCGCCCGGTCGATCTGGGTGGCCAGGCGGTCCGGGTGGAGGGCGAAGCCGACCGCCTCCCACGTGTTGGCGACCACCGCCCTCGGTCGTGCGCCGTCCCGTACGACCTCCTCTCGAACGAACCGCTGGAGGCTGCGGCTGGCCGGGCCGGTCCCGGCGTCGGACCAGGTCCACAGCACGTGTGGCGACTCGAAGGATCCCCCGGGGTCCAGCCGCCGCTCGGCGCCGACGTGCTGGTGGCCGACGACGAGCCGCTGCTGGCCGTGGAGCGCGACCTCGGCATCGAACCGGACGTCACCTCCCCACGCCACGGCGACGGCCGCCACCGAACCCTCCGTCTCGCTCGCTCGGCCGTCGGGCGCGAGGTGGACGACCGGCGCCCGGTGGAGCGACGGACGGACACCGCCGGCGGAGGCGACGACCTTGGTCCCCGGGCTCAGCCGCTCGGTGGTCTCGGTCCACTCCGCCGCCCATCCGCCGCCCCAGTGGGTGAGGTGCGGGTCCGACCCGGCGAAGGTCGGTGCGAACGCCGCAGCCGCGTGCAACTGCACCGCCCCGTCACCGGCGTTGCGCACCTCCACCCACTGCTCGAGGAGGTCGTGGCACGGCCAGGTCCGGACGACGAGGTCGACCCCCAGCGGCGCCGCCCGGTCGACGAGGGCGACGCGATGGACGAGGTCCCCGCAGCGCGCGTGGCCGTCGACCGGTGCGCTCGTGACCGAGGTGACCCGCAGGCGCGTCGACGTCACCCCGTCGGCATGGGTGACCCGCAACGCGGGCTCCCGGAGCGGTTCCTCGCCGAAGGTCGGGTAGGCCAGCGGGTAGAGGTGGACGGGGACGTCGGGCGACCGACCGGTGCCCCCGGGGCCCAAGGTGACCTGGCGGAGCCGACCGGAGGCGTCGACGGCCCACACCAGGCCGGTGCGACCGGCGTCGACGCGGACGATGGTCCCGGCCTGGTCGCTGACGGCAAGGGGATCGCCCTCCACCTCGTCCACGGGCCCGGACGGTACCGGGTCCGCGAGTCAGAACCCGGGAGGCTCCCAGCCGTCCCCCTGAGCATCGTCCTCGTCGGACACGATCAGGTCCCACCGGTCGAGGCAGTCCTCGCACCGGTAGACGACGAGGTCACCGGCGAAGAACCGACCGGTGTCGTCGGGCGGTGTGATCAGGTGGCAGCGACCGCCGCAGTCGATGCAGTCGATGGTCGCAGGGGGCCTCACCGGGCCGACGCTACCGTTCCCGTTCGTGAGGGCCCGACGTTGAGGATCGTGGCGGGCACCGCCCGTGGCCGGCGCATCGAGGCGCCCCCGGGCGACGCCGTGCGCCCGACCACCGACCGGGTGCGCGAGGCGACCTTCAACGCGCTGTGGTCGATGGGCGTCCTGGACGGCGCCGAGGTGCTCGACCTCTTCGCGGGCAGCGGCGCCAACGGCCTGGAGGCGCTGTCGAGGGGCGCGGCGCGCGCCACGTTCGTCGAGCGGGACCGGCGGACGGCCGACGTCGTGCGCCGCAACGTCGAGCACCTCGGCTTCGCGGAACGCGCCCGCGTGGTGGTCGCCGACGCCCTCGACCACGCCCCGACGGCGGGGCACATCGACCTGGTCCTCTGCGATCCTCCGTACGCGTTCGACGGGTGGGACGAGCTGCTCGGGAGCCTCCGCGCCGAGGTCGTCGTCGCCGAGTCGGACCGTCCGGTCGAGCCGCCCGTCGGCTGGGAGTTGGCTCGCAGCAAGCGGTACGGGGGTACGTTTGTCACGATCCTGACCGCAACGTCACACGACCCCCCGGAGTGAACCCCACGTGGCCGTCGTCCTCTACCCCGGCTCCTTCGACCCCGTCCACAACGGGCACCTGGAGATCGTCGAAACGGCGGCGCGGCTGTTCGACCAGGTCATCGTCGCCGCGATGCGCAACCCGCAGAAGGGGGAGCCCCTCTTCACCCTCGAGGAGCGCGAGCAGATGATCACCGAGGTGTTCGCGCACCTCGACAACGTGAAGGTCACGATGTTCTCGAGCCTCGTCGTCGATCTCGCGCGCGACGTCGGCGCCGACTTCATCGTCAAGGGCCTGCGCGCGGTCTCCGACTTCGAGAGCGAGCTGCAGATGGCGCAGATGAACCACGCCATCTCCGGCGTCGACACGCTGTTCATCCCCTCGGCGTCGGAGCACTCGTTCCTCGCGTCGCGCCTCATCCGCGAGGTCGCCCGCTTCGGCGGCGACGTCACCCCGATGGTGCCGCCCGCGGTCGCCGCACGCCTCGACCGCAAGTACGGCCAGGCGAGGGACTGATGGCCGACCTGCCGCCCGAGGCGCCGCGCCGCTCGTCGGAGCACCCCACGCCCCAGGCCGAGCAGCTGCTCCGCCGGGTCGCCGACGTCATCGGCCAGGCCCGGCCGATGCCGCTCTCGACCTCGGTCATGGTCAACAAGGACGAGGTCCTCGAGCTGCTCAACGAGGGCATCGAGCGGCTGCCCGACGAGCTGCGGGCCGCCCGCTGGCTGCTGAAGGAGCGCGACGAGTTCCTCGAGTCGGTGCGCCGGGAGGGCGACGAGATCCTCGAGCAGGCCCGGGCCCGGGCCGGGGCGATGGTGCAGCGCACCGAGGTCGTGAAGGCCGCCGAGGCGCGCGCCCGCCAGATCGTCGAGAAGGCCGAGGCCGACGCCCGTGCGATGCGCCACGAGGTCGAGGACTTCTGCGACCAGCGGCTCGCCAGCTTCGAGATCGTCCTCGAGCGCACTGCCCGCACCGTCGCCGAGGGTCGCTCCAAGCTGCAGGGGTCCGCCCGCCTCGCCGGCCCGGGGCTCACCGGCGACCAGCCCGACCCCGACGCCGAGGGTGCGGACGGCATCGAGTCGGAAGGTCCGGGGTTCTTCGACCAGGACCGGTCGTGACCCGCCCGCCGCTCCTCGTCAGCGTCACCGAGCTGCTGCGGCGGCCCGGGAGCCAGCGGGAGGTGCGGCGGTCGATCCCGTCGCCGGGGTTCGTGGTCGCCGGCTCGTCCGTCCCGGAGGGAGCGGACATCGACGTCGACGTCGTCGTCGCCTCGACCGCCGACCCGGGCACGATCACCGCCTCGGGCACGGTCGGCGCACCGTGGCGCGGCGAGTGCCGCCGCTGCCTCGAGCCGGTGGAGGGCACGCTGCAGATCGACCTCGACGAGGTCTTCTCCCGCCGCATCGACCCCTCGGAGGTCGACGACGTGTGGCCGCTCGAGGGCGAGGAGATCGACCTGGCCGAGGTCGTCGCCGACGCCGTCCTGCTCGCACTGCCGCTCGCGCCTCTCTGCGGGCCCGACTGCCAGGGGCCGGACCCCGACGACGCCCCGGTCACGGTGGAGGGCGACGGTGACGGCACGGGGGAGGAAGGCGGCGAGGCCCCCCGCGACCCCCGCTGGGCCGCGCTCGACGAGCTCCGCTTCGACTGAACGGCCGACGGGCCGCTATCCTCGACCCTCCGTGCCCGGGGTTCCCCGCGCACCCGAACGTCCGCCGGGAGCCACGGCTCCCACCTCTCGCGAGGATGCACTGCGATGGCCGTCCCCAAGAAGAAGACCTCCAAGGCGAAGAGCCGCAGCCGCCGGGCCTCGGCCTGGAAGCTCGGCACGCCGGCGCGCAGCGTCTGCCCGCGGTGCGGTGCCGCCAAGCTGCCCCACGTCGTGTGCGGCAACTGCGGTTGGTACAACGGCCGCCAGGCCATCGACGTCGACTGACGCCCGGTGCTGCCCATCGCGGTCGACGCCATGGGCGGCGACCTCGCCCCTGGTGAGATCGTCGCCGGCGCCATCCGTGCCCACACCGACGACGGCATCCCCGTCGTCCTCGTCGGCCGTCCCGAGGAGATCGAGCCCGGCCCCCTGGAGGTCATCCCGGCCTCCGAGGTGATCGCCATGGACGCCGACCCCGGCGGCTCCGTGCGTCGGATGAAGGACTCCTCGCTCGTGCGCGCCGCCGAGGCGGTGCGCGACGGGCGGGCCAGCGCCATGATCAGCGCCGGCAACACCGGCGCCACCATGGCGAGTGCCCTGCTCCGCATGGGTCGCATCAAGGGCGTCGCCCGCCCGGCGATCGCCACCCCCATCCCCGATCCGGTCGGGCGGCCCTGCGTCCTGCTCGACGCCGGGGCCAACGCCGAGTGCCAGCCCGAGTGGCTCGTCCAGTTCGCCCAGATGGGCGCGGTGTACTCCCGCGAGCGCTACGGCGTCGAGCGTCCCCGCGTCGGCCTCCTGTCGATCGGGGAGGAGCCCACCAAGGGCAACGACCTCGTCAAGGCCACCCACAAGCTGCTCGCCGGCCTCGACTGGGACGCCGCGGGCGCCGAGTTCATCGGCAACATCGAGGGCCGTGACCTCATGGCGTCCGCCGCCGACGTCGCCGTCACCGACGGCTTCACCGGCAACGTGGCGCTCAAGGCGCTCGAGGGCGGCATGCGCTCGCTGGTCGGCGCGCTGCTCGGCGTGTTCGACAGCTCCGACGAGGCCCGTGCCGCGGCCGAGGTGCTCGTGCCGGCGCTCGCGCCGCTCTACGCCCAGCTCGACCCCGAGAACACCGGTGGGGCGATGCTCCTCGGCGTCGACGGCGTCTGCATGATCAGCCACGGATCGTCGACGGCGGTGGCGATGCAGAACGCCGTCCGCACCGCGGCCGAGATGGTCGAGGGCGACCTCGTCGGGCACCTCCGGGCCGCCGTCACCCCCGCCTGACGGTTCACGACTTCACAAGCGCGCGTCGGCTAGCATCCCGACGCGTTCAGACCCCCCGACCCTCGAGGAGCGCCCGAGTGCCCGCCGAGACCCACGTCGAACACGGCCCGATCGGCCGTGACGAGATCTTCGAGCTCATCCGCGACCGGCTCGCCGACATCCTCGAGATCGAGCCGTCCTCGATCAGCGAGGGGCAGTCCTTCGCCGACGACCTCGAGGCCGACTCGCTGGCGCTCATCGAGCTCGTCGAGGCCCTCGAGGAGGAGCTGGGGGAGCGCACCGTCGGGTTCCGGATCGACGACGAGGACCTCGAGGACCTGAAGACCGTGCGGGACGCCGTGGACTACATCCACGGCCGGGTGGGCTAGGACACTGATCGCGACGTCCGACCTCGACCTGCTCACGACCCGACTCGGCCACCGGTTCGAGCGCGTCGAGCTGCTCGAGCTCGCCCTCACCCATCGTTCCTTCTGCGCGGAGAACCCGGGCACCGAGTCCAACGAGCGGTTGGAGTTCCTCGGCGACGCCGTCCTCGGCATGGTCGTCACCGAGCACCTCTACACGGCGCACCCGGAGCGGTCCGAGGGCACGCTCGCCCCGATGCGGGCGGCGGTCGTCAGCGCGGTCACCCTCGCAGAGGTCGCAGCCGAGCTCGACCTCGGCGCCCACCTCCGCCTCGGCAAGGGCGAGCGGTCGGCGGGCGGCCGGGACAAGGGCTCGATCCTCTCCGACGCCATGGAGGCGGTGATCGGCGCCGTCTACCTCGACGGCGGGTGGGCAGCCGCTCGCGCCCTGGTGCTCGGCCTGATGGAGCCCCGCCTGGCGGTGCTCGAGATCGGGTCGCCCCACCGCGACCACAAGACGCACCTGCAGGAGCTCGCGGCGCGACGCTTCGGCAGCGACGTGCCGCAGTACCGGGTCGACAGCACCGGTCCCGACCACGCCAAGCACTTCCACGCCACCGTCCACGTCGGCGGTGCGCCCCGGGGCACGGGCGAGGGACGATCGAAGAAGCAGGCGGAGCAGGCGGCCGCAGCCGCGGCGATCGCCGCCATGGCGGGGGAGGCGGACGTGCCGGACCCGAGCACCACACACGACGACACCGAAGGGGTTGGGAGCACCGATGCGTGAGCTGCCGGAGGTCGAGACCATCCGCCGCGCCCTCGACAAGGAGGCGGGTGGGAAGAAGGTGAAGACCGCCGACGTCGCCGCGCCGATGTCGGCGCTGCCGCACCACCCGAACAAGAAGCACCTGGCCGGCAAGCTGGAGGGGGCGAAGATCACGTCGGTCACCCGGCGAGGCCTGGCGCTGCTCCTCCAACTCGACACCGGTGACGTCGCCGTGGTCCAGCTCGGCACCGGCGGGTGGATCGTGAAGGCGGTCCCGAAGGACCCGGTCGGCAAGGAGACGCTGATCACCCTGGCCTTCACCCAGGGCGGGCAGGTGCGGATCAACGACACGTCCGGCACCGCCACCGTGTCGGTCGTGTCGGCCGACGACCTCGACGCGCAGTTCCCCGAGCTCACCACCCTCGGCCTCGACCCGGTCGAGACGCCCGTGTCGTGGACCCTCTTCGCCGAGATGCTCCGAGGCCGCAAGTCGAAGCTGAAGGCGTTCCTCACCGACCAGACCGTGATCGCGGGGCTCGGCGACCTGTACGCCGACGAGATCCTCTTCGCCGCCGGTCTGCGGCCCGACCGCATCGCCGGGTCGCTGACCACCCAGGAGATCCGGCGTCTCTACCGCTCGGTCGTCGAGACCCTCCACGACGCGATCAAGTACCGCGGCACGTCGCTCGACGGTGACGAGTTCGTCGACCTCTACGGCAAGCCCGGTGAGTACACCGACCACCTCAAGGTCTTCGCCCTCGAGAAGGAGGCGTGCCGCCGCTGCCGCGTGCCCGTGGTCAAGGTGCGCTCGGGGTCGACCGTCACCTACATGTGCGAGCAGTGCCAGGTCTGACACCGCCGTGGCGCGGCCGTCGGATGCCGCGGGTCGCCCCCGGGTCGAGGAGTAGCCTCGACCCGATGTCGTCCGACCCCGGCCCGGAGCGCTCGTGTTCCTGAAGACACTCACGCTGAAGGGCTTCAAGTCCTTCGCGGACACGACCAACCTCGACCTCGAGCCGGGGATCACCGTCGTCGTCGGACCGAACGGCAGCGGCAAGTCCAACGTCGTCGACGCCATCGCGTGGGTGCTCGGCGCGCAGGCGCCGAGCGCGGTCCGCTCCCAGAAGATGGACGACGTCATCTTCGCCGGCACCACGAAGCGCTCCGCGCTCGGCCGCGCCGAGGTGTCGCTCACGATCGACAACTCGGCGGGGCTGCTGCCGATCGACTTCACCGAGGTCACGATCACCCGGATCCTCTTCCGCACGGGGGAGAGCGAGTACGCGATCAACGGCGTGCCCTGCCGGCTGCTCGACATCCAGGACCTGCTCTCCGACAGCGGCGTGGGCCGCCAGCAGCACGTCATCGTCTCGCAGGGCCAGATCGACGCGGTGCTGAACGCCCGGGCCGAGGAGCGGCGCTTCATCATCGAGGAGGCCGCCGGCGTCCTGAAGTACCGACGGCGCAAGGAGAAGGCCGAGCGCCGGCTCTCCGCCACCGAGGGCAACCTCCTGCGCATCCAGGACCTGCTCCGGGAGGTGCGGCGCCAGCTCCGCCCGCTCGAGCGCCAGGCCGACGCCGCTCGCCGCCACGGCGACGTCGTGGCCGAGCTGTCCGCCCTGCGGATCTTCCTCGCCGGCCGGGAGCTGGCGACCCTCCGCGCCAAGCTCGACGCCGACGCCCGCTCGAAGGAGGAGCTGAGCCGGGCCGAGCGGGACCACCGCGACCGGCTGGCGCAGCTCGACACCGAGGTGATGGCCGCCGAGTCCCGCCTCACCGCCGTGGGCGGCGACGACCTCGGCGACGACCTCGTGGCGTTCGAGTCGCTGCGAGAGCGGGCCCGCGGCCTCGCCGCCGTGCTCGCGGAGCGGGCCCGGGGCATCGAGCGCGAACGCTCGTCCCAGGTCGACCAGGCGATCGTCGCCAACCTCGAAGCCGAGTCGGCGCGCCTCGACGAGGAGCTGGCGTCGGTGGGGCAGGACGCCGAGGCCCTGGCGCCCCTCATGGCGTCGCTCGCCGAGGACGAAGAGGCGCTCGACGCCGACCGCGCCCGCTTCGACGCCGACTGGGGCGAGGGCGTGGCGCCCCCGAGCGGTCGGGCCGCCGAGGTGCGGGGCGAGCTGGGCGCCCTCGTGTCATCGCTCGAGCGGGGCGAGACCGAGCTGGCCCGGGTCGACGAGCGCCTGGCCGGGCTCGACGCGGCGGCGGCGCGCCTCGAGGCCGAGGCCGAGCGCCTCCGGGGCGAGCTGGCTGCGGCCGAGGCCGCCGAGGAGCCGCTCGTCGGGCGCCTGGACGGGGCCGAGCGGCGACGGGCGATCGCAGAAGGAGCGGTGGAGTCGGCCCGCGACGCGCTCTCCGCCGCCGAAGGCGACCGGTCCCGCTGGCAGGCGAGGGCCGAGGCGCTCGGGATGGCCCTCGACGCCGCCCGGGCCCGCGCCGGCGCCGAACGGCTCTCGGGCGTCGACGGCGTCGTCGGCACCCTGCTCGACGTGGTGGAGGTCGACGCGGGCTGGGAGGCGGCCTTCGAAGCCGCTGCCGGTGACGCGATCACCGCCGTGGTGGTGGACGGCGTCGACGCCGGTCGGCGGGCCCTCGACGCGCTGGTCTCCGGCGACACCCAGGGCGCCGTCCTGGCCCTCGGCGCCCGCCACGCCGCCGCGCCGGCGGCGCCGCCGATCGGCGAGCCCGTCCGGCGTCACGTCCGGTCGGCGAACCGCGACGTGGAGGCGCTCCTCGACCAGCTGATCGGCGCCGCGGTCGCGGTCGACGGTGGCTGGTCCGCTGCTGTCGACGCCGCGCTCGGCCACCCCGGTGCCGTCGTCGTCACCCGCGACGGCTCGCGCTTCGGGGCGAGCGGATGGCGCATCGGGGTCGCCGGCACCGGCGCCACCGGCGCGGCGCTCGAGGAGGCGAACGAGCGCGTCGCCGCCGCGTCGGAGCTGGCCGAGGCAGCGGCGGGCGCTCTGGCCGCGGCGGAGGCCGACCTGGCGACCGCTCGCGCCGAGCAGGACGCCATCGCCAAGGAGCTCGACGCCAACGACGGCCTGCTCTCGGCCGCGGGCGACGCGCTGCAGCGGGTCGAGACCGAGCGGCGCGACGCCACGACCCAGGGCGAGGAGCTGCGCAGCCGCCGCGACGAGCAGCTGGCCCGCCTCGAACGCGACCGGGCCCGCCGACGCGAGCTCGAGGCGACGCTGCCCATGCTCGAGGACGAGGAGGCGGAGCGGATCGAGCAGGGCAAGGCGCTCGCCGCCGCCCGCACCCGCCTCGAGCAGCGCACCGCGACGCTCACGTCGCGACGCCGCGAGCTCGAGGTGCGCGCCGCGGGCGTCGACCAGCGCCGCACCGTCCTCACCCAGCGGCGCGCCGAGATCGATCAGCGCCTCGAGCGCCACGCCGAGGAGCGCCAGCAGGCCAACGAGCGGCGAGTCGAGGTCGAGCGCCGGGCCCGGGCCACGCACCGGCTCGCGGGCGTCGTGTCCGAGCACCTCGCCGTCATCGAGGAGCGCCTCGCGGACCTCCACGAGCGTCGGCGCGCCCAGTCCGAGACGGCGCGGGCCGAGGCCGCGGCCCTCGACGCGCTCCGCAAGGAGCGGTCCGAGGTCGAGCGGGCGCTCGGCGAGGTCCGGGAGCGGCTGGCCCGCATCGAGCTCGGCGATGCCGAGACGAGGGTCCGCATCGAGACCGCCGTCGAGGCGCTGCGGCGGGACCTCGACGTCGACCCCGACACCGCCATCGCGGCGGAGATGCCCGACCTGCCCGAGGGCGCGACCCCGGCGGCCCGGGTGCGCGAGCTCGAACGTGAGCTGCGCCTCATGGGGCCGATCAACCCGCTCGCGCTCGAGGAGTTCGAGGCGCTGCAGGAGCGCCACACGTTCCTCCAGGCGCAGCTCGACGACGTGAAGTCCACCCGCCGGGACCTGGCCAAGATCATCCGGGCCATCGACGGCGAGATCGTCGAGGTGTTCGCGGCGGCGTTCGCCGACGTGAGCGAGAACTTCGCCCGGCTGTTCGAGACCCTCTTCCCCGGTGGCCGTGGTCGGCTCCGGCTCACCGATCCCGACGACATGCTGACCACCGGCATCGAGGTCGAGGCACGCCCGTCGGGCAAGAACGTGCGGAAGCTGTCGCTGCTGTCCGGCGGCGAGCGCTCCCTCACCGCGCTGGCCTACCTCTTCGCCGTCTTCCGCAGCCGCCCGAGCCCCTTCTACGTGATGGACGAGGTCGAGGCCGCGCTCGACGACGTCAACCTGCACCGCTTCCTCGACCTGATCCACGAGTTCAGGGAGGAGGCCCAGCTGCTCATCGTCAGCCACCAGAAGCGCACGATGGAGGCTGCCGACTGCCTCTACGGCGTCACCATGCAGCCGGGCGGCTCCTCGCGGGTGGTCTCGGAGAAGGTGTCGAGCTCTCACTGAATCCTCACCGCGAGCCCATCGGGGCCTCGCACGGGCACCGGTACCGTGCCCGACATGAAGGAGGACGCCGTGAACGACGAACGACACGACGACCCCACCGTCGCGGAGCGCACCGACCACCCGGTGGCCGAGCCGACGATCGTGGACGAGACCGCCTGGGGGAGCGCCGAGTCGACCGCCCCCCGGCCCACCCCGCCGCTCGCCGCCCCGCCGCCCGACCAGGGCACCGGCCGCGGCGCGCCGTCGGTGTTCGCCCAGCACACGCCGTACTGGGCCACCCCGCCGGCCCCTCCCGCACCGGAGCCGACGGCCGCCGCGTCGGCCCCGCCCCCTCCGGCGGCGCCGGCCGCCGAGGTGGTGCGAGCGCCGCGCTGGGTGCTGCCGTTCGCGATCCTCGCCGCCTTGGCGCTCTTCTCCGGCGGCGCTCTGGCCGGTTGGGCCGTCGCCACCGACGACGAGGCCTCCGACGGCGAGATGACCTCCGTCGACGCCGGCGGTGACACCTCGCCGGTCTCGGTGCCGGCCGATCCGCTGGTGGGTCCCGACGCCGAGGAGCCGGTCGCCGCCGTCGCGGAGGCCGTCGCGCCGTCCGTCGTGCAGATCGAGACCGACACCGGCCTCGGGTCCGGCGTGATCTTCGACGACGAGGGCCACATCCTCACCGCGGCCCACGTGCTCCAGGGTGCCAACCAGCTGCGGGTGCGCCTCGCCGACGGCACGCTCGTGCCCGCCGAGGTCGTCGGCACCAATGCCCCGACCGACGTCGGCGTGGTGTCGATCGAGCCCCGTGACGACCTGGTGCCCGCCACGCTCGGCGTCGACGCCGACATCCAGGTGGGCCAGCTGGCGGTGGCCGTCGGCAGCCCCTTCGGCCTCGACCAGACGATCACGTCCGGCGTGGTGTCGGCCCTCGACCGGCCGGTGCAGACCGAGGGCACGTCGATCGTCGGCATGATCCAGACCGATGCGTCGATCAACCCGGGCAACTCGGGCGGCGCGCTCGCCGACCGGTTCGGGCGGATCATCGGCATCAACGACGCCATCCGCACCTCCGGCGGAGGCAACGAGGGCGTCGGCTTCGCCATCCCGATCGACCTGGCCGTCCGCGTCGCCGAGCAGCTCATCGCCGGCGAGGACATCCAGGCCGGCCTCCTCGGCGTCACGGTCAGCGACCCGACCGCCGGCGAGCCCGGCGCCCTGATCGGCGAGATCATGCCCGGCTCGCCCGCCGAGTCCTCGGGCCTCGAGGTCGGCGACCTGATCACCGCCATCGAGGGCGAGTCGATCTCCGGCACCCAGAACCTGCGGGCCGAGATCCTGGCCCGCCCGCCGGGCACCACCGTCACCGTCGAGGTCCTCCGCGACGGCGACCGCCTGGAGCTCGACGTCACGCTCACCAGCGCCACCGACTGACCGTCCCGGCCGCGGGCGGCGGCGGGGTGCCTCGGTAGAGTGCCGGGGTCATGCCTGAGATCCTCTTCCTCCTCGTCGGACTGCTCGTCGTCGCCGGCGTCGTCGTCGGCTACGTCGCCACCACCCGCCGCTCGCGCGGGCCCGAGCTCGAGCCGCCGCCCGAGCAGCGGGCCGGCACGACCACCCTCGAGCGGCCCCCCGAGGCGCCACCCGAGGAGGGGCCGGCCGTCGAGGTCCCGCCGGCCGAGGTCCCTCCGGTCGAGGAGGCCCCTCCTGCGGTCGAGGCCCCCGCGGCCCCGCCCCGCCTGCGGGACCGGCTCGGCAAGGCTCGGGCCACGCTCGCCGGCTACGTCGGCTCGGTGCTCGGCCGCTCGGGCATCGACGCCGAGACCTGGGACGAGCTCGAGGAGGCACTGCTGCTCGCCGACGTCGGCGTCGGTCCGACGATGGAGATCCTCGACCACGTCCGCGCACGGGTGAAGGACGAGGGCATCACGGACCCGGAGGCCCTCGTCGAGGTCCTGAAGGCCGAGCTGAAGGACCGCATCGGCGGCGGCGACCGCACCCTGCGCCGCGATGTGTCCGACGGGCGCACCTGCGTGTGGCTCTTCGTCGGGGTCAACGGCGTCGGCAAGACGACCACGATCGGCAAGGTCGCCGCACGCGAGCGGGCCGAGGGGCGCCAGGTCCTGCTCGCGGCCGGCGACACCTTCCGGGCCGCCGCCGCCGAGCAGCTCGAGATGTGGGCCGAGCGTGCGGGTGCGGACTTCGTGCGCGGGGCCGAGGGCAGCGACCCGAGCTCGGTGATCTTCGACGGGGTCCAGCGCGCGGCCTCCCGGGGCCACGAGCTCGTCCTCGCCGACACCGCCGGGCGGCTCCACACCAAGGTCAACCTGATGGAGGAGCTGGCCAAGGTCCGACGGGTCTCCGACCGCGAGCCCGGTCAGGTGGCCGAGGTGCTCCTCGTCATCGACGCCACCACGGGCCAGAACGGCCTCACCCAGGCCCGGCAGTTCGCGGAGGCCGCAGACGTCACCGGCGTGGTGCTGACCAAGCTCGACGGGTCGGCGAAGGGCGGCATCGTCGTGGCGATCCAGACCGAGCTCGGCATCCCTGTCAAGCTTGTCGGGCTGGGGGAGACCGCCGCGGACCTCGTGGAGTTCGATCCCGACGAGTTCGTCGAGGCGCTGTTCGCCTCCGCGTCGACGCCTGCCGCCCACCGGGAGACACCGTGATCCGCACGCTCATCGCCCTGCCGTTCCGCCTCGTCGCCCTGGTCGTGGCCATCCCCACCCGCCTGTCGGCCCGCCTGCTGCGCTTCTCGGTGGTCACCGCGGCACGCACGACCCGGCTCGCGGTGCGCAGCAGCCTCATCAGCTTCGCGGTCGGCGTCGGGCTCGGGTGGTTCCTGTCCACCCCGACGGGGCGGTACGCGACCGGCGTGGCGCTCGACGCCGTCCGCGGCCGTCGTGCACCCGTCGACGACGCTGCCCTGGCCGGGCGCGTGCGCGCCGCCCTGGAGGGCGGCCCGGCCACGTCGCACCTCCCGCAGCCGCAGGTCGCGGTCGCCGGCGGCGTCGTCACCCTCTCGGGGGGCGTCCCCGACGAGACGACGCGCACCGAGCTGCTCGCCGCGGCCGCCACCACCGAGGGCGTGGTGTCGGTGGTCGACCGCCTCGTCGTCGGCGCCGACCCGCAGGGCGCCACGGTCTGATGCCCCCGGTCGTCGGGTAGCATCGTCCACCGCATGTTCGACGCACTCTCCGACCGTTTCGACGGCATCTTCAAGCGGCTCAAGGGCCGGGGCCGCCTCGGCGACGCCGAGGTCGACGAGGTCCTCCGCGAGATCCGGGTGGCCCTCCTCGAGGCCGACGTCAACATCGCGGTGGCCCGCGGCCTCGTCGGCCGCATCCGCGAGCGCTGCGTCGGCGAGGAGCTGAGCCGCTCGCTCAGCCCCGCCCAGCAGGTCATCAAGATCGTCCACGAGGAGCTCATCGAGACCCTCGGCGGCGAGACGATGAAGGTCACCTTCGCGTCGAAGCCGCCCACCGTGGTCCTCATGGCCGGTCTCCAGGGCGCCGGCAAGACGACCACCACCGCCAAGCTCGCTCGCTGGTTCAAGCAGCAGGGACGCAACCCGCTGCTCGTCGGTGCCGACCTCCAGCGTCCCGCCGCCGTCGAGCAGCTCCGCACCCTCGGCTCCCAGATCGACGTGCCGGTGTGGTCCGAGCCGACCGATCCGGTCGCGGTCGCCGAGGGCGGCCTCGCCGAGGCCCGTCGCCTCGGCCGTGACGTGGTCATCGTCGACACCGCCGGTCGCCTCGCCATCGACGCCGAGATGATGGAGCAGGTCCGCCAGATCTCCGGCGCCGTCGACCCGCACTACACGTTCCTCGTCATCGACGCCATGACCGGCCAGGACGCGGTCAGCGTCGCCCAGGCCTTCCACGAGACCCTCGCGCTCGACGGCGTCATCCTCACCAAGCTCGACGGCGACGCCCGGGGCGGCGCCGCCCTGTCGGTCAAGGAGGTCGTCGGCCGCCCCATCGCCTTCGCCTCCACCGGCGAGAAGATCGCCGACTTCGACCAGTTCCACCCCGACCGCCTCGCCGGTCGCATCCTCGGAATGGGCGACGTGCTCACCCTCATCGAGAAGGCCGAGGAGGCCTTCGAGAAGGACGAGGCCGAGGCCGCCGCCGCCCGCCTGCTCGAGGGGCAGTTCACCCTCGACGACTTCCTCGAGCAGATGCAGCAGCTGAAGAAGATGGGCCCCCTCCAGGGGCTCATGGGCATGCTGCCCGGGGTCCCGAAGGAGGTCCGCGACGCCGAGATCGACGACCGCGAGATCGCCCGGGTCGAGGCGATCATCCGCTCGATGACGATCGCCGAGCGCACCGACCCCGACATCGTCGACGGGTCCCGGCGCACCCGCATCGCCAACGGCTCCGGCACCAGCCCGAACCAGGTCGCCCAGCTCCTCAAGCAGTTCAAGGAGGTGCAGTCGCTCATGAAGCGCATGGGCGGCGGCGGCATGGTGCCCGGGCGGAAGAAGGGCAAGAAGGGGAAGAAGGGCAAGGGGCGCTCGGGCGGACGGGTCACCCCGAAGGGCGCCGCCAAGCCCCGCTTCGATCCTGACGACCCGCTCGGCATCCAGCAGCTCCAGGAGCTCCAGCTCCCGGGGCGGGGCCCGAAGTTGAACTGACCGGCCTCACCGGTCAAGACTGTCCAGTCGCCCTCGCAGCCCCGCGGGGCGAGACCACCTCGCGACACCCCTCGCAGCACACGACGAAGGAAGAACAACGTGGCCGTCAAGCTCCGCCTGATGCGGATGGGCAAGAAGAAGCAGCCGACCTACCGCGTCGTCGCCGCCGATGCCCGCTCGCCCCGCGACGGGCGCTTCATCGAGATCGTCGGCACCTACGAGCCCCGCCGTGACCCGTCGGTCATCAAGATCGACAACGAGAAGGCCGTGAAGTGGCTCCGCAACGGTGCCCAGCCGACCGAGACGGTGCAGAAGCTCCTGAAGACCTCCGGCGCCTGGGACTGGTACACCACCGGCCAGGAGCCGGCGCCCGCCGCCGACGCCCCGACCGCCGAGAGCGGCGCCGAGTCGTGACCGACCTCGATCAGCCCGCTGACGAGGGCGGCGAGATCATCCCCGTCGAGGAGTCGAGCCAGGACGCGCCCACCGCGACCGCCGTGCTCGAGTACCTCGTCCGCAACGTGGTGGACGACCCCGACGGCGTCCGGGTCGAGGCCGACGACTCCCGGTCCCGCCTGCAGCTCAACGTGCACGTCGCCGACGGCGACATGGGCCGGGTGATCGGCCGTCGCGGCCGCGTCGCCAACGCCATCCGCACCGTCGTGCGTGCCGCCGCCGTGCGTGACGGCGTCGACGTCGACGTCGAGTTCGTCGACTGACGACGCCCCGATGACCGACCGGCTCGAGGTCGGGCGCATCACCAAGGCCCACGGCCTGCGCGGCGAGGTCATCGTCGTGCTGACGACCGACCGCCCCGAGCGCGTCGCCGCCGGCGCCGTCCTGCACGACCGCGACGACCACCCCATGGTCGTCGCGTCGTCGCGCCCGCACCAGAACGGGTGGATCGTCCAGTTCGAGGGGGTCGAGGGCCGCGACGCCGCCGACGCGCTGAGGGGCCGCACCCTCCTCGCCGATCCGATCGACGATCCCGACGTCCTCTGGGTCCACCAGCTCATCGGCTCCACGGTGGTCGAGGCGGACGGCACCGAGCGTGGCGTCGTCGAGTCGGTGCAGTCGAACCCCGCGAGCGACCTGCTGGTGCTCGACACCGGCGCCCTCGTGCCGCTCGTGTTCGTCACCGGACGCTCGCCCGGGCGGGTCACGATCGACCCGCCCGAGGGCCTGTTCGACCTCGGCTGAGGAGCGTGCCGTGCGGATCGACGTGTTCACGATCTTCCCGCCGATGGTCGAGGGGTTCGCCGGGGCCAGCCTCCTCGGGCGGGCGCAGGAGCGGGGTCTGCTCGACGTGCGGGTCCACGACCTGCGCAGCCAGGCCACCGACGCGCACCGCACCGTCGACGACGCCCCGTTCGGCGGTGGCGCGGGCATGGTCCTGATGCCCGAGCCGGTCTTCGCTGCGGTCGAGGCCGTCGACCCGCCGCGACCGCTGCTCCTCATGGGCCCCGGCGGACGGCGGTTCGACCAGGCGATGGCGCGTGACCTCGCCGGGGGCGAGGGCTTCTCCGTGCTGTGCGGTCGCTACGAGGACGTCGACCAGCGCATCCGCGAGCACCTCGTCGACGAGGAGGTCTCGATCGGCGACTACGTGCTCGCAGGCGGGGAGGTCGCCGCGCTCGTGATCCTCGAGGCGGTCGGTCGCCTCGTCCCCGGCGTGATGGGCAACGCCACGTCGGGCACCGAGGAGTCGTTCTCCGACGGGCTCCTCGAGTACCCGCAGTACACGCGCCCCGCCGAGTTCCGGGGCTGGGCCGTTCCCGAGGTGCTGCGCTCGGGCGACCACGGCCGGGTCGCCCGCTGGCGGCGGGCCCGGTCCCTCGACCGGACGCTGCGGCTGCGCCCCGACCTGATCGCGGCCCGTGGAGGGCTCACCGACGAGGAGCAGGCACTGCTCGACGAGCACGGCCTGGGGCCGTCGGCGTCCGGCGTCTGACCGGCGGCTTTGGCGTCCTGCCGGCGATCCTCTATCCTTCAGAGTCCGCCGTACACAGGGTGGAGCCGCCAGGTGCCGCTCCCCACCGCCTGACCGCGCAGGAGCGCTTGCCATGCAACCCACCGATCTCGTCGACCAGAGCAGCCTTCGCGACGACATCCCCGACTTCGCTCCGGGCGACACGCTGAAGGTCCACGTGCGCGTCGTCGAGGGCAACCGCGAGCGCATCCAGGTCTTCCAGGGGGCGGTCATCCGCCGCCAGGGCGGTGGCCTGCAGGAGACCTTCACCGTGCGCAAGGTGAGCTTCGGCGTGGGCGTCGAGCGGACCTTCCCCGTCCACTCGCCGATCATCGCCAAGATCGAGGTCCACACCCGTGGCGACGTGCGCCGGGCCAAGCTCTACTACCTGCGCGACCGCGTCGGGAAGGCCGCGAAGATCAAGGAGAAGCGCGAGGCCTGAGCCACGCGCCGGGGGAGTGTCACAGCTCCTCCGTACGGTCGTCGCATGACGACCCGACTCCCGCCCCCTCCGCTCCGATGACCCGCGGCCGCCAGGCGCTCGGCGCCCACGGCGAGGCCCGCGCCGCGGCGTGGTACGCCGAGCACGGCTACGAGGTCCTCGATCGCAACTGGCGCTGCCGCGACGGCGAGATCGACCTCGTCCTCCGGCACGGCCGCACCGCCGTGTTCTGCGAGGTCAAGACGCGGCGATCCGACGCCTACGGCGTGCCGGCGGAAGCGGTCACCCCGGCCAAGCAGCTGCGCCTGCGCCGTCTCGCGGCGCGCTGGCTCCACGCCTCGACGTGGCGTCCGGCCGAGGTCCGCTTCGACGTGGCCGCGGTGCTCGCCGGGCGGCTCGAGGTCATCGAAGCCGCGTTCTGAGCGTCCTCAGCGGGTGCGCATGCCGTCGGGCAGGTGCTCGGTGTCGCCCAGGCGGAAGAGGCTGAACGTCCACCCGCCCCCGATGGGGTGGGGCCGCAGCACCGAGAACGAGGCGTGGAACATCACGAACCGCTCCCACTCCCACGGCACCGGGTCGATGCCGAGGAGGTGGCCGATGATCGTGGCGTTGGTGCCGGCGTGGGCGACGAACAGCGCCCTGCGGCTCTCGTCGTCGATCTCCCACAGCGGACCCTCGTCCCGGTACGGCGTCACCCCCAGCGGCGCGAGCGTCGCCTCGACGCCCTCGGTGACCCGCACGTGGAAGTCCTTGAAGCTCTCGCCCCCGGTTATGCCGGCCCAGTGCTCCTCGATCGGGCGGTAGGGCGCCTGCCGGAAGAGCTCGTCGACCTCGGCCGACGGCGTGCCCGTCCAGTCCGGCATGCGCAGCTCCTCGAGCCACGGCTCGGTGGGCGCGTCGACGCCGAGCACCTCGAGGATGGGTTCGGCGGTCTGCTGGGCCCGCACCATCGGCGACACGAACACCTGGTCGAAGGCCTCGTGGGACAGCCGGTCGGCGAGCCGGCGGGCCTGCTCCCGGCCCCGGTCGGTGAGGGGTGGGTTGTCGATGGCCAGGCCGTCCTTCGCCCACTCGGGCTCGGCGTGGCGGACGAGGACGATCTCCATCGCCGGGGAGTGTAGGGGTGGGTCCGCCGCCGGGGCGGCCGGGTTCAGCGGCCGGGTCGACGGCGGTGGCGGTGCGCCCAGCACCCGTGGTGCCAGTGCCGGCGGAGGTCGGGCGCCTCCTGCGGGACGGCGACGACGTGACCGGTGCCGCGCGGGATGTCCTGGTTGCACCCCGGGCACAGGTAGGTCTTGGTCGCCTGGTACGGCTGGATGCGTCGCACCTCGACGCCGTCCTCGTCGCCGGGACGCCCGGCGCTCGGGTCGATCACCCGAGGAAGGCCCACGCCACCAGCAGCGCGCTGACGACGAGGCCGGCCACCACGAAGGCGATGTCGGCGGTGCGCGAGCCCCGGCGCGGCCGGAACGGGTTCATGCCCATGCGGCCAGTATGTTGCCTGCCATGCGTCTCCGGCACCTCCGCTCCCGCTGGCTCGTCGGCGTCCCCTTCGTCGTGCTGCCGCTGCTCGTCGGCGCCTGCGCGCAGGACGACCCGCCGGAGGTCCCGGCCGGCGCCGACGCCGCGCTCGAGCAGGGGCGTGAGGTCTGGGCCGACAGCTGCGCACGCTGCCACGGCGCCGACGGCGGCGGCGGGTCCGGCGTGAAGCTCTCCGACGGCCGCGCCGAGGAGCTGCACCCGGAGATCGACACGATGATCGACGTCATCGCCGAGGGGCGCGGCGCCATGCCGTCGTTCTCCCAGTCGCTCGACCCCGACGAGATCGAGGCTGTCGCCCGCTACGTGCGCGAGGTGCTGTAACAGCCCCTTTCGCTGCATCCTGCACGCGGTGTAGGGTGCGGGCACTTCCCCCTCCAACGCCCACGCGTCCAGGAGGGTCCGGTGACCGCCACCGTCCCATCGGCCACGCTGCTCGGCGTGCGTGGCCGCCCCGTCCGGGTCGAGGTCCACGTCTCGAACGGGCTGCCGAGCTTCACCATCGTCGGGCTGCCCGACGCATCGTGCCGCGAGGCCCGCGACCGGGTCCGCGCCGCGGTCATCTCCAGCGGCTTCCCGTGGCCCACCCGCCGGGTCACGGTCAACCTCGCCCCCTCCGGGTTGCGCAAGGCGGGCTCCCAGCTCGACCTCGCGATCGCGGTGGCGGTGCTCGTGGCCGAGGAGCAGCTGCCCGCCGGGCGCGTCGAGGGCGTGGCCTTCCTCGGCGAGCTCGGGCTCGACGGCACCGTCCGCCCGGTGGTGGGCACGGTGCCGCTCGTGGCGGCGCTCGACGGGCCTGTCGCCGTCGTGCCGCGGGCGTCCAGCCACGAGGCGGGGCTCATCGGCCGCCACGACGTCCGCCCGGTGTCGTGCCTCGCCGAGCTCGTCGACGCGCTGCGCGGCGACGCGCCGTGGCCCGACCCGCCCCCGGCGCGGCCACCCGCCGACACCGCCACCGAACCCGACCTCGCGGACGTGAGGGGTCAGCCCTTCGCCCGCCTGGCGGTGGAGCTGTCCGCCGCCGGGGGACACCACCTGCTGATGACCGGCCCGCCGGGGGCGGGCAAGACGATGCTCGCCCGCCGGCTCCCGGGACTGCTCCCCGCACTCGACCGCGACGCGTCGCTGGAGGCCACCACCATCCACTCCGCCGCCGGGGTCGCGCTGCCCGACGGTCTCGTCGAACGCCCACCGTTCCGGGCACCCCACCACGGCGCCTCGCCGGTCGCCCTCACCGGCGGCGGGTCCGCCCAGATGCGTCCGGGCGAGATCTCCCTCGCCCACCACGGCGTGCTGTTCCTCGACGAGCTGGGGGAGTTCCAGTCCGTGGTGCTCGACTCGCTGCGACAGCCGCTCGAGGAGGGCGTCATCCGCGTCAGCCGGGCTGCGGGCACCGTCACCTTCCCGGCGCGGGTCCTCCTCGTCGCCGCGATGAACCCCTGCCCCTGCGGCCTCGGCAGCGTGCCCGGCGACTGCGCGTGCAGCGACGCCGCGCGCCTCCGCTACCACCGCCGGGTGTCCGGACCCATCCTCGACCGCTTCGACCTGCGGATCGAGGTCGCACCGCCGGCCATCGACGAGCTGATGGGCGGCGACGCGGGCGAGTCGACCGCGGCCGTCGCGCCACGTGTGGCGGCGGCGAGGGCCCTGGCCGTCGAGCGCGGCGTGCGCTGCAACGCCGACATCCCGGGCGCGCGCCTCGACGAGCTGGCGCCGCTCACGACCGCCGCCGCGACGCTGCTCGAGCGGTCGCTGCGCGCCGGGCGCCTCACCGGTCGGGGGCTGCACCGGGTGCGGCGGGTGGCCCGCACCATCGCCGACGTCCGTGGCCACCCCGGGCCGATCGAGGTGGAGCACGTCGCGACCGCCCTGGAGCTGCGCGCGGTCAGGGCGCCCTACGAGGTGCCGGCGGAGGTGCCTCGTGGAGCGTGACGCGACGGTCCAGGGCGCCGCGGCGGCACTCGCGTCGCTCCCGCTGATGGGGCCACGTCGGCTCCGGGCGGTGGTCGACGCCTGGGGGTTCACCGAGGGCTGGGCACGGGTCGCGGCCGGCGAAGCCCGGTCGCACCCCCACGTCGCCGAGGCGATGGGGAACGACGCCGGCGAGCTGGCGCGCCGCTGGGCCGCCGCGGCCCGGGGCGTCGACTCCGAGGAGGTCGCGCGCACCCACCGAGAGGCGGGCGTCGAGATCCTGGTCCACGGCGGTGACCGGTTCCCTCCAGCCCTCGCCGACGACCTCGAACCGCCCGTGGTCCTCTTCGCTCGGGGCGACCTCCGGGCCCTCGACGGGCCCCGTGTCGGTATCGTCGGCACCCGCCGCGCGACCGCCGGCGGTCGCCAGACCGCGACCGAGCTCGGCCGGGACCTGGCTCGGGCGGGCGTGCGGGTCGTCTCCGGGCTGGCGCTCGGGATCGACGGCGCCGCCCACCGCGGGGCGCTCCACGCCGGCAGCGGCGACGACGGCCGGCCGGGGGGACCCGTGGTCGGCGTGGTGGGCACCGGCCTCGACGTCGTCTACCCCCGTCGCCACGCCGACCTGTGGCGTGAGGTGGGGGAGCGCGGCCTGCTGCTCGGCGAGGTGCCGCTCGGTGGGGCGCCGACCCGCTGGCGGTTCCCGGCCCGCAACCGGCTGATCGCCGCCCTCAGCGACGTCCTCGTCGTGGTGGAGTCCCACGAGCGCGGCGGTGCGCTGCACACGGTCGAAGAGGCGCAGCGCCGTGACGTCGCGGTGATGGCCGTGCCCGGATCGGTCCGCGTCGGGTCCTGCCAGGGCACCAACCGGTTGCTGGTCGAGGGGGCCACGCCCGCGCTCTCCGCCGCCGACGTCCTCACCGCCCTCGACCTGTCCTCCTGCGACCGCCTCCCGCTCGACGTGCCGGTGGTGGCCGATCCGCCGTCCCGCCCGGCACCGCGGTCGGCGACGGACCCAGGCCCTCGCCGAGCATCGCCGCCGGTGGCGGCCGTCCTCGAGCCCGGCGATGCCGACCTCCTGGCCCACCTCGGCGGCGAGCCGGTGCCGCTCGACCGACTCGCCGTGCGGGCCGGCATCGACCTGGGAGAGCTCTCGCTGCGCCTCGCCCGCCTCGAGCTCGCGGGCCGCGTCGTCCGCCACGGCAGCGCGGTGGAGGAGGTCTCGTGACGCATACCGGACGAGACGCACCCAGGAGGCACGAGGAGGGCCCAGGGCTACGGTGGGCGGGTGCCCTGGTCGCTCGACGAGTTCGAACGCAGCCTCACCGGCGTCGCCGAGGCGACGCGCCGGGCCTACCTCGCCGACCTCACGGCGTTCACCGAGTGGGCCGGCCGGTCCTCGATCGACGCCCCCGACGGCGTCTCGCGTCGCCTCCTGCGCCGGTACCTCGCGCACCTCTCCACCCGTCGCTACGCCCGACGCACCATCGCCCGCAAGGCGTCGTCGCTGCGTCGGTACTTCGACTGGGCCCGTCGCCGGGGCCTGGTGACCACCGACCCCGCGGTCGGCCTGTCGGCGCCGAGCGGCACGGGACGCCTGCCCCGGGTGCTGCGCGACGACGAGCTCGTCGCGCTCCTCGATCCGTCGCCGCCGTCGAGCGACCAGGGTCCGGTGCCGGCGGCCCTCCGCCGGCGCGACGACGCCGTCGTCGAGCTCCTCTACGGCTCGGGCCTGCGGGTCGCCGAGCTCTGCGGCCTGCGGCTCGACGACCTCGACCTGCCGGCGCGACAGGTGCGGGTGTGGGGCAAGGGCGCCAAGCAGCGCCGCCTCCCGCTCAGCCCTCCGACGGTCGACGCCGTCCGGGCCTGGACCACCGACGGGCGGGAGCACCTGCGGACCCCCGGGGGCACGGCCACCGACGAGGTGTTCCTCAACCGGCGGGGCAACCCGCTCACCCCGCGCGACGTCCGGCGCCTGCTCGACCGCCGTGCGGCGGCACCCACGCACCCCCACGCGCTGCGCCACACCTTCGCCACGCACCTGCTCGACGGGGGTGCCGACCTGCGGTCCGTTCAAGAGTTGCTCGGACATGCCGACGTGGGAACCACACAGATCTACACGCACGTGAGCACCGAGCGCCTCCAGCAGGTGCACGGGGCGACGCACCCTCGGGCTTAGGGGCCATGGTGGACACCTCGGACGTCGACATCGATCAGCTGTGGGCCGACTTCAAGACGTCGTTGGACCGCACCGCACGCGACCGCCTGATCCTGCACTACTCACCGCTGGTGAAGTTCGTCGCCGGTCGCATGGCCGTCGGCCTCCCGCAGAACGTCGAGCAGAGCGACCTGGTGAGCTACGGGGTGTTCGGGCTGATCGACGCCATCGAGAAGTTCGAGCCCGAGCGGGGCTTCAAGTTCGAGACGTACGCGATCTCCCGCATCAAGGGCGCCATCCTCGACGAGCTCCGCTCGATCGACTGGGTGCCGCGCTCGGTGCGGGCCAAGGCGCGCGCCGTGGAGAACGCCTACACGAAGCTCGAGTCGGTCCTGCACCGCACACCGACCGACGCCGAGCTGTCGGCCGAGCTCGACCTCACCGAGGAGCAGCTCCAGATCACCCTCGGGCAGATCTCCTTCGTGGGGCTCGCGGCCCTGGACGAGACCCTCTCGCTCGGTGCCGCAGGCGAACGTGAGACCTTCACGCTCGGCGACACGATCGCCGACCAGGGGGCCGGTCCGGTCGACGTCTACGAGGTCGAGGAGATGCGCCACCTCCTCGCCGACGCGATCAACCGCATGCCCGAGCGGGAGAAGATCGTCCTCACGCTCTACTACTACGAGGGCCTGACCCTCGCGGAGATCGGCCAGGTCCTCTCGGTCACCGAGAGCCGGATCTGCCAGATCCACACCAAGGCGGTGCTCCAGCTGCGGTCGCGCATCTCCGCGGCCCAGCGCGAGCTGGCCTGACCTCTGGCCGGCTCGCCGGCCGACACATCGGGCGCCTGACGCCCCGCACCTTCCCCCTCGAGAGCCCCTGACTCCGGGAGTGGTGCCATGCGTCGCGCCGTCGACCGCCCCTTCGTCCTCGTCGTCGTCCTGGCGCTCGTCGCCGTCGCGCTCCCCGTGCTCCCCGCGGGGGCCGACACCGACGGACCCGTCGGCTACGTCCACCCGGTCGACGCGCCGGTCCTCGACCCCTTCCGGGAGCCGGCGTCGCCCTACGGGCCGGGCAACCGGGGCCTGGAGTACGACACACCGGCCGGTGTCGACGTCGGCGCTGCGGCGCCGGGTGTCGTCACCTTCGCCGGCGAGGTGGCCGGGGCGCGCCACGTCACCGTCGGCCACCCGGACGGCCGGTTGACGAGCTACTCCTTCCTCGCCGACGTGCAGGTGCGTCGCGGCGACGTCGTCGAGCGGGGCGAGGTCGTCGGCACCACCGGCGGTCCGCTGCACGTCAGCGTCCGGGAGAGCGGCCGGTACGTCGATCCGGCGCTCCTGTTCGGCGTCGAGGTGACGAGCGTGCAGCTGGTCCCCGAGAACCCGTTCGGGAGCCAGCTGTGGGAGCAGGCGGCACGGGAGGTCATGGCCCTGGCCGCGCTGACCTTCGCCGAGGGGGGAGGGTGGGGGCTCGGCGACATCGGCGGCGCGATCTGGGGTGCCGCGAGCGACGTGGCCGGGGCGCTGCGGGAGGTCGCCCCCGACCTGCTCCGCCTGGCCTGGGAGCTGGCGCCGTTCGCCGTGGCGGCGCTCGGGAGCCCGCTCATGGCCGTGCTGGTGTTCGAGCTCGCCCTCCCCGTCCTCCAGGGTCGGGTCCCGCCGCTCCTGCGCATCCTCGACGAGACCGGACCGGTCGGCACGCTGCTGCGCATCGGCGAACGGACGATCGCGTGGGTCGTCCACCGCACCGACTGCACACCGGGGGACGTCGAGCCACCCCCGCCCACCGGGCGTCGCGTCGCGTTGCTCGTGGGCGGGCTCAGCTCGACCTCCTCCTCGGCCCGGATCGGCGACGTTCCGGTCGACCGGCTCGGCTACGCCCCCGAGGACGTGCTCGGCTTCAGCTACGAGGGCGGCCGCACCCCGGACGCGTTCGGGGCGAGCGCCGCCCCGGTGGCCGAGGACCTGCGCGCCGTCCCGGTCACCGAGTACGGCACCGACGCCTCGACCACCGACCTCCGGCGGCGCGCCGAGCTGCTCGCCGACCTCCTCGAGGAGCTCGAGGCCTCGGCCCCGGGGGTCGAGATCGACCTCTTCGCCCACTCCCAGGGCGGCGTGGTCGCCCACCTCGCGCTGCAGGAGCTCGCAGGTCGCCCGGGGGGCACGGACGTGATCGCCTCGCTCGGCCTGGTCGCCACGATGGGCACGCCGCACCACGGCTCGGACCTCGCGGCGATGGCGGTCGCGGCGTCCGAGACGGGGGAGGGGGCGCTGCTCCTCCAGGTGGCCGAGCGCATGTCGGGGCGCCCGCTCGACCCCGACACCTCGACCAACGTCGCCGACCTGGCCCGGGACTCCGACGTCGTGCTCGACGCGCTCGCCGACGGCCCACCGGACGGTCCGACCTACCTGGCGCTGGCCGCTCGGGGCGACCCGGTCGTGCTCGCGGCGCGGACGCGAGCACCGGGGGCGACCCACGTGACCCTGCCGATCGACGGCCTGACGGCGCACGAGCAGCTGCCGGGCCACGCCAGCACGGCGCGGGAGATCGCGCTGGCTCGCGCCGGGATGTCGCCGACGTGCGAGTCGTTCGGCGACT
Organism: Actinomarinicola tropica; assembly: GCF_009650215.1. GTDB lineage: Bacteria > Actinomycetota > Acidimicrobiia > Acidimicrobiales > SKKL01 > Actinomarinicola > Actinomarinicola tropica. Next base: position 1,397,702 of record NZ_CP045851.1, read on the forward strand.
TCGTCACCGACACCTTCGTCACCGAGGTCACGACGACCCTCACGCTGATGATCTCCGACCTGGTCGCCGGACTGACCCAGATGTCGGTCGTGCCGGAGCCCCTGGGCGACCTCGCCGGCGATCTCGTCCTCGACGGGGGGTGGTGAGCCGCTGACGTGGGGGTGGCGCGGCACCGCTACACTCCTCCGTCGGCCCGGTCCCGGGTCGCGCGACGGCATCTGCCGCCGCGCCGGAACACACCACTCAGCCGCACCGACCACGGTCGCCCCACGGGCGCTGGTGCGGCGACGTCGAACCGATGGAAGGAGACGTGATGGCTGCCGTCGTCACCATGAAGCAGCTGCTCGAGGCCGGGGTCCACTTCGGCCACCAGACCCGGCGCTGGAACCCGAAGATGAAGCGCTTCATCTTCGGTGAGCGCAACGGCATCTACATCATCGACCTGCAGCAGACGCTCGGTCGGATCGAGACGGCCTACACCTTCGTCCGCGACCTCGTCGCCGACGGCGGCACCGTGCTCTTCGTCGGCACGAAGAAGCAGGCCCAGGGGCCGGTGCAGTCCTACGCCGAGAAGTGCGGCATGCCCTACATCAACGAGCGGTGGCTCGGCGGCATGCTCACCAACTTCGAGACGATGGCCAAGCGCGTCGCCAAGATGAAGGAGTACCAGCGCATGCGGGACTCCGGTGAGTTCGAGGCGATGCCGAAGAAGGAAGCCCTCCTCATCTCCCGCGAGCTCGAGAAGCTCGAGCGCAACCTCGGCGGCATCCGCAACATGGAGAAGCTGCCCGACGCCGTCTTCGTGCTCGACACGAAGAAGGAGCACATCGCGGTGACCGAGGCCAACAAGCTCGGCATCCCGATCATCGCCGTGGTCGACACGAACTGCGACCCCGACATCATCCAGTACGTCATCCCCGGCAACGACGACGCGATCCGCTCCGGCGACCTCATGTGCCGCGTGATCTCCGACGCCGTCGACGAGGGCCGCTTCATCCGCTCCCGCACCGCCGGCGCCGACGCCGGTCCCCAGCGCAGCCTGCGCGAGGAGGACGAGATCGCCGCCCAGCAGGCGGAGGCCCGCCGCCAGGCGGCCCTCGCCGCGGCCGAGCGCGAGGCGCGCATCGCCGCGGCGAAGAGCGTCACCGCCGAGGCCCAGCCCGAGGCCGCCGAGCCCGCTGCCGAGACCCAGACCGAGGCCCCCGCCGCCGACGCGGCCGAGACCACCCAGGAGTCGTGACCCGCATGTCGAGCTTCACCGCCAAGGACGTCCAGTCGCTCCGCCAGGCGACCGGCGCCGGGATGATGGACGCCAAGAAGGCGCTCACCGAGAACGACGGCGACTTCGACGCCGCGGCCAAGTGGCTGCGTGAGAAGGGCCTCGCCAAGGCCGCCACCCGCACCGACCGCGAGAACGAGCAGGGCGCGGTCGCCGTCGCCCGCGAGGGCGACGCCGTCGCTCTGGTCGAGCTGAAGAGCGAGACCGACTTCTCCGCCAAGGCCGAGGACTTCGTGTCGCTGACGACCCGCCTGGCCGAGGCCGTCGTGGCCCGCGGCGAGGGCGCGGTGTCGGAGCTGGCCGACGAGGTCGATCAGCTCAAGATCACGAAGAAGGAGAACATCGAGGTCGGCAAGGTCGTCCGCTGGGACGTGCCCGAGGGCCACGCCGTGGACTCCTACCTGCACGTCCAGGACGGCCGCGGCGTCAACGCCGTCCTCGTCGAGCTCGACGGTGGCGGCCAGGAGCTGGCCCACGACGTCGCCGTGCACATCGCCTTCACCAAGCCGTCGTACCTCACCCGCGACGACGTCCCGAGCGACGAGGTCGAGGCCGAGCGCTCCGCGCTCACCGACATCACCCGCGCCGAGGGCAAGCCCGAGGCCGCCCTCGAGAAGATCGTCGAGGGCCGCCTCACCGGGTGGTTCAAGGAGCGGGTCCTGCTCGAGCAGAACTTCGTCCGCGACGAGAAGCAGACGATCACCCAGCTGCTCGGCGGCTCGTCGATCGTCCGGTTCGACCAGGTCGTCATCGGCGGATGACGGTGAGCCCCTCGGACACCGCCGACCGGCCGGCGCCCGAGGGGCGTCGCACCCCGCGGTGGGACCGCGTCGTCCTGAAGATCTCGGGCGAGGCCTTCGCCGGCGAGTCCGAGTTCGGCATCGACGGCGCCACGGTGAAGCGGATCGCCCAGATCCTCGTCGACGTCAAGCAGGAGTTCGACGTCGACATCGCGGTGGTGGTCGGCGGCGGCAACATCTGGAGGGGCATGACCGGCGCCGGGGCGGGCATGGACCGCGCCCAGGCCGACTACATGGGCATGCTCGCCACGGTCATGAACGCCCTCGCGCTCCAGGACGTCCTCGAGCAACTGGGCCAGCCCACCCGCGTCCAGTCGGCGATCCACATGTCGCAGGTGGCCGAGCCGTACATCCGCCGACGGGCCGTGCGGCACCTCGAGAAGGGCCGCGTCGTGATCTTCGCCGGCGGCACCGGCAACCCGTTCTTCACCACCGACACCCCAGCCGCGCTGCGCGCCGTCGAGATCGGCGCCGGGGTCCTGCTGAAGGGCACCCACTCGGGCACCGACGGCATCTACACCGCCGATCCACGTGTCGACCCGACCGCCGAGCGCCTCGACCGCATCGGCTACCTCGACTTCATCCAGCAGGGCCTCCAGGCGATGGACTCCACCGCCATCACCCTGTGCATGGAGAACCAAATGCCGATCGTCTACTTCGACCTGCTCGACGAGGGGAACCTCCGGTCCATCCTCGCCGGCGAGCCGATCGGTACCCTGGTCACGTGATGCCATCGTGACCGCAGAGATCATCGAGCTGGTGCTCGACGACGTCGACGACCGGATGGGGAAGGCCGTGCAGCACGCGCGCCAGGAGTTCGCCACCATCCGCACCGGCCGGGCCACCCCCGCGCTGGTCGAGCGGCTGCCCGTCGAGGCCTACGGCGAGGAGCTGCCGCTGCAGCAGCTCGCCAGCTTCACCGTCCCCGAGGCTCGCCAGCTGCTCATCACGCCGTTCGACAAGGGCAACCTCGGCGCCATCGAGAAGGCCATCCAGCACTCCGACCTGGGCATGAACCCCAGCAACGACGGCCACTCGGTCCGGCTGGTGTTCCCGCCGCTCACCGAGGAGCGTCGCCGTGACCTCGTGAAGATCGTCCGGCAGATGGCCGAGGACGGCAAGGTCGCGATCCGCAACGCTCGGCGCGATGCCCGCAAGGAGCTGGAGAAGGCGGAGAAGGACGGCGACATGTCAGCCGACGACCTGCAGCGGGCAGAGAAGGACCTCGACAAGCGCACGCACGCGCACGAGGCCGAGATCGACCAGGCCCTGGAGCAGAAGGAAGCCGAGCTGCTCGAGGTCTGACGGGCGCCCCGCGCCCCCGAGACCCCGTCGCCCGAGGAGGCCCCCCGTGGACGATCGACCCCGCCAGCCCGACGACGAACCGCAGGACGAGGGCTTCCGCGTCCTCTCGTCCGACGAGGCCGAGAGCGAGAGCGAGAGCGATCCCAACCAGTTCGGCCGCGTCCCCGTCGTGCGCCCCGACGACCCGCCGTCCGGTGGTGACACCGGCGAGCCCGCTGCTGCGCCGCCCGCCGACGAGGGGGCCCCACCGTCCGACGGCGCCCCTGCGCTGCCGCACTGGACCGATCCGCCCACGGGCGACGTGCCGAAGATCTTCGGCGACACCGACGACGACCTCCAGGCGTGGTCGACGGTCAGCTCCGCGCAGCCCCGCTGGCGGGACCAGGCGAGCGACTGGGACGACTCCGACCTCGCCGAGCTCGGCCAGGACCTCCCGCCGGTCGGCCCGAGCGACGAGGACCCCGACGACCTCATCACCTTCGACGACGACGAGTTCGAGCAGCCCGCCACCTACTCGGTGCCGCGCGACCCTGCCGAGCCGCACGACGGCCGGGGGGCCGATCCCTACGCCGAGGAGCGCGTCGCCGCACCCCGCGCCGGGCGCGACATGGGCCAGGCGGTCGCGGTCGGCGTCGGCCTCGTCGTGCTCGCCGGCGTGCTGCTGACCCTCGGCGCGAAGTTCGTGATGGCGCTCGTCGTCGTCGTGCTCGTGCTGGCGTCGGCGGAGATGTTCGCCACCCTCCGTCGGGTCGGGTACAACCCGCCCACGCTGGTCGGTCTGGCCGCCGCCGCGGCCCTGCCGCTCGCCGCCTACTGGCGGGGTGAGTCGGGTCTGGTGCTCGGACTGGTCCTCACGATGGTGGTGGCGCTGCTCTGGTACCTGCTCGACATCGGCGGCGAGCACGCGGTGCCGAACATCGGCGTCACCGTGCTCACGGTCGCGTACGTCGGGGTCTTCGGGTCCTTCGCCGCGCTCCTGCTGCGTGCGCCGGACGGCACGGGGCTGCTGCTCGCGGCCGTCATCGGCACGGTCGCCTACGACGTCGCCGGGCTCTTCATCGGCCGATCGATGGGGCGGGCGCCGCTGTCGGTCGCCAGCCCCAACAAGACGGTCGAGGGCACGATCGGCGGCATGGCGGCGGCGCTGCTGGCCACGGTCATCGTCACCGGCCAGATCGCCCCGTTCGACGCCATGGGCGACGCCCTCCTGCTCGGCCTCGTGCTCGCCGTCGCCGCCCCGGCAGGCGACCTCTGCGAGTCGCTGCTCAAGCGGGACCTCGGCGTCAAGGACATGGGTAGCATCCTCCCGGGCCACGGTGGGCTGCTCGACCGCTTCGACGGGCTGCTCTTCGCGCTGCCGGCCACCTACTACCTGGCCCGCATCGTCCTCTGAGCGCCGCGACCACGTCCGTGGCCCGATGAGCGGCCCCACCACCGTCTCGGTCCTCGGTTCGACGGGATCGATCGGGACCCAGACCCTCGAGGTCGTCGAGGCCGAGCCCGACCGCTACCGCGTCGTCGCGCTCGGCGCGGGCTCCTCGGTCGACCTGCTGGCCGCGCAGGCCGTGCGGCACCGGCCGGAGCTCGTGGCCGTCGCCGACGCCGAGGCCGGGCGCCAACTGGACGGACGCCTCCCGGAGGGCACCGAGCTCGTGGTGGGGGAGGGTGCCCTGGTCGCCGCCGCCACCGCCGGCGACGTCTGCGTGAACGGGGTGGTCGGCTTCGCCGGCCTCGAGGTGACGCTCGCGTCGCTGCGGGCCGGACGGCGCCTCGCGCTGGCCAACAAGGAGTCGCTGATCGCCGGCGGGCCCGTCGTGCAGGAGGCCCGTGCCACACCAGGCGCCGAGCTCGTCCCGGTCGACTCCGAGCACGCCGCCGTCCACCAGTGCCTCCGGGCGAACGACAACGCCGAGCGGGTCGGGCGGATCGTCCTCACCGCCAGCGGCGGGCCGTTCCGAGGTCGCACCCGCGAGGAGCTCGACGACGTCTCGATCGACGATGCGTTGGCCCACCCGACGTGGTCGATGGGGCCGAAGATCACCGTCGATTCGTCGACGCTCATGAACAAGGGGCTCGAGGTGATCGAGGCCCACGAGCTGTTCGGGGTCGACTACGACCGCATCGAGGTCGTCGTGCACCCGCAGTCGATCGTGCACTCGATGGTCGAGTACACCGACGGCTCCACGATCGCCCAGCTGTCCCTCCCCGACATGCGCCTCCCGATCGGGTACGCGCTGGCCCACCCGGACCGCATCGCGACGCCGTTCGGGCGGATCGACTGGGCGACGCTCGGCTCGCTCGACTTCGGACTGCCCGACCACGAGGCGTTCCCCTGCCTCGGCCTCGCCTACGACGCGGGTCGGGCGGGCGGCACGGCGCCGGCGTGGCTCAACGCCGCGAACGAGGTGGCGGTCGCCTCCTTCCTGGACGGCGCCATCCGGTGGGTCGAGATACCCGACGTCTGCAAAGGGGTCCTCGACCGGCATGATGGTGCGGCGGCCGACTCCGTGGAGGCCGTCATCGATGCCGATCGGCGGGCCCGCGCAGCGGCCCGCCAGCTCCTCCAGGGACGCACGTGACCCACCTCGACCACCGCGACCAGCCGCCGGCCCCCGTGCCCCCGGCGCGCGAGCCCGAGCCCGAGGGCTCGAGCCCGATCCGCATCGTCCTGCTGCTCCTCGTCGTGGCGTGGGTCGGCCTGGTCGGCGGCCTGCCGTGGGTCGTCATCCTGTTCGCCCTCGTGACGGTGATCTTCCTGCACGAGCTCGGCCACTACCTCACCGCCAAGTGGGCGGGCATGAAGGTCACCGAGTTCTTCATCGGCTTCGGCCCACGCATCTGGTCGTTCCACCGGGGCGAGACCGAGTACGGCATCAAGGCGATCCCGGCCGGCGCCTACGTCAAGGTCATCGGGATGACGAACCTCGAGGAGGTCGACCCGGCCGACGAGAGCCGCACCTACCGCCAGAAGCCGTACTGGCGGCGCATGTCCGTCGCGGTGGCGGGGTCGACGATGCACTTCATCATCGCCATCGTCGCCATGTACGCCCTGCTCGTGGGCTTCGGGCAGCCGACCGACGAGCAGCTCGGCTGGTCGATCGACCGGTTGGCCGCGATCCACGAGGACGGCGAGGAGGACGGCGAGCAGACCGTCGGACCCGCCGAAGCCGCCGGCCTCGAGGTGGGGGACAGGGTGGTGGCGGTCGACGGACGTCCCATCACCCTGTGGGACGAGCTGGTCGACGAGGTCCAGGGGCGCCAGCCCGCCGACGTCGTCGTGCTCACCGTCGAGCGGGGCGGCCAGACGCTCGACCTCGACGTGACGCTCGGTGACAACGGCGAGGGTGACGGCTTCCTCGGGGTCGGCCCCGAGGTCGAGTACCGGGTCGAGGAGGTCGGTGTCGTCGAGGCGATCCCGACGGCGTTCGTCGAGTTCGGCGACATCACGTGGCAGTCGCTGCGGGCCCTCGGGTCGTTCTTCAGCCCGTCGGGCCTGTCGGAGTTCGTCGGGACCGCCGCCGACACCGCCACGTCGCCCTCCGACGGGCCGACGTCCGCGGCCACCGCGGCAGCCGAGGGCGAGAACCGGGTCCTCTCCATCTACGGCGCGGCCCGGCTCGGCGCCCAGGCCGCCGACAGCGGCGTCGAGGCGTTCCTCGCGTTCATGGTGCTCATCAACGTGTTCATCGGGGCGTTCAACCTGGTGCCGCTCCTGCCCCTCGACGGCGGCCACGTCGCCGTCGCCACCTACGAGAAGGTGCGGGAGCTCGCCTCCCGCAGCCGAGACCGCTACCACGCCGACGTCAACAAGCTGATGCCGCTGACCTACGGCGTGGTGTTCCTCCTCGTCGGCGTGGGCCTCGTGGCCCTCTACCTCGACATCGCCAACCCGATCGACCTCTAGGCAGGCCCGCATGGATGCCGGCAGCATCACGTTCCCGAGGCGCCAGACCCGCCAGATCCACGTCGGTGACGTGGCGGTCGGTGGCGGAGCGCCCATCTCGATCCAGTCGATGACGACCACGAAGACGGCCGACGTCGACGGCACGCTCCAGCAGATCTACGCCCTCGCCGCCGCCGGCTGCGACATCGTCCGGTGCACGTGCAACGAGCTCGAGGCGGCCGAGGGGCTGGCCCGCATCGTGCCGCGCTCGCCGCTCCCGATCATCGCCGACATCCACCACCAGTACCGGATGGCGCTCGCCGCGATGGAGGCGGGTGTCCACGGCCTGCGCCTCAACCCGGGCAACATCCGCAAGCCCGAGCACATCAAGGCCGTCGCCACCGAGGCCCGGGACCGCGGGCTGCCCATCCGCATCGGCGTCAATGGCGGCTCCCTCGATCCGGCGCTCTACGACAAGTACGGCGGCCGGGTCACGCCCGAGGCGATGGTCGAGTCGGCGATGCAGGAGCTCGCCTACTTCGACGAGGTCGGCTTCCACGACGTGAAGATCTCGGTCAAGGCGTCCAACGTGCCGCTGATGGTCGAGGCCTACCGGCAGCTGGCGGACGCCACGGACCACCCGCTCCACCTCGGCGTGACCGAGGCCGGTCCGCCCCCGGCGGGGCTCGTGAAGGCCACCGCCGGCATCGCGACGCTGCTGGCCGAGGGCATCGGCGACACGATCCGCTACTCGCTCACCGCCGATCCGGTCGAGGAGGCGCGCGCCGGCCGCCAGCTGCTCGAGGCGCTGGGGCTGCGCGAGCGCAAGAACATCGACCTCATCGCCTGTCCGAGCTGCGGCCGGGCCGAGGTCGACGTCATCAAGGTCGCCAACGACGCCATGGCGGCGTTCGGCGACCGGGAGATCCCGCTGCAGGTCGCGGTGATGGGCTGCGTCGTGAACGGTCCGGGCGAGGCGCGCGACGCCGACCTCGGCATCGCCGCCGGCCGCCAGCGTGGCCACCTGTTCGTGAAGGGTCAGAACGTGGCGGTCGTGCCCGAGGCGGACATGGTCGAGGCCCTCGTCGAGTGGGCCGAGTTCATCGTCGAGAACGGCACCGACGCCGCGCTGGCGCGGGTCGACACCGAGAAGGCGCGTCGCGAGGCGGAGCGCGATCGTGCCGACCTCCTCGACGACAAGGGTGCCGACGCGAACCGCAGCGAGCAGCGCGTCGAGATCATCCGCGGGCTGCGCAGCTGACCGCGACGCGCGCCCTCAGTCGTCGACGCTGACGACGGGGACCTGCTCGGTGTCGAAGCGTGGGTGGTCCTCCTCGTCCCACGCCTCGGGGTCGAGGGTCGACACGACGACCGACGACCGGGCGGGGTACGGGTGGTAGTGCGCCGGGTCGGCGGCGGCCGACCGGCGGGTGATCCGGTAGGCCGCGTAGGCGGCGATGAGGACGTGGAGCGCGGCGAGGAACCAGAAGAAGCCCGCCTCGCCCACCGCGTCCATCGACCACGACGCGAGGAACGGTCCGGCGATCGCCCCGAGCCCGTTGGCCAGCACCAGCCGGCTGCCGGCCCCCACGCGGCGGTCGGCGTCGATGTAGTCGTTCGCGTGGGCGTTGCAGAGCGGGTAGAGCGGCATCGACAGGGCCCCGAGCGCCCCCACGACGACGAGCAGCGCCACGCCGTGCGGGCCCATCGCCCCGGCGAGGCAGGCGCCGGCGGCGGCCAGGGCGACGACCACGATGACGAGGCGCCGGTCGACCCGGTCCGAGGCCATGCCCACCGGCCACTGCAGGGCGGCGCCGCCGAGGATGGCCGCGAGCATGAACACCGAGGTCTTGGCGAGCGACAGCCCGGCGAGCTGGGCGTAGACCACGCCGACGCCGAAGAGGGCGCCTGACGCCGTGCCGGCGAGGACGGACCCGATCACCCCGAGGGGAGCGGCGTGGAAGACCTCCCGGAGGTCCACGTCGGTCGGTGTGGGGATGACGGGCGCGGAGCGGACCGAGAGGGCGGCCGGGACCAGCGCCACCGACACGAGCACCGACGTGATGATGAAGAGCTCGAAGCCGCCGGGGTCGGCGACGTTCAGGAGGAGCTGGCCGGCGCCCATGCCGCCGTAGACGACCACCATGTAGATCGACAGCAGGGACCCGCGGGTCTCGTTGGTGGCGCCCTCGTTGAGCCAGCTCTCGGCGACCACGAACAGCCCGGCCATGCAGAAGCCGCTGACGATGCGGATGAGCGTCCACCCGAGCGGCTCGACGACGAGGGAGTGCAGGAGCACCGTGCTCGACGCGATGGAGGCGAAGGCGGCGAAGACCCGGATGTGCCCGACGGCGCTCACGAGGCGGGGAGCGCGCAGGGAGCCCAGCAGGTAGCCGAGGTAGTAGCTCGACATCACGATGCCGACGGTGGTCGTGCTGAAGCCCTCGATCGACGCCCGGAGGCCGAGGAGGCTGCCCTGGAGGCCGGTGCCGAGCATCAGCAGGGCGATGCCGACGAGGAGGGCCCAGATGGCCCCCACGGCGTGGCCGAGGGCGAGGATGCTCGAGCGCGGCGCGCTCGTCGTCGAGAGGTCGGGGGAGGCGGAGGTGGACACCGTCGAGCGACCCTATCGCCCGTCGGCCGGACGCCGCGCGGGCCGCCGAGCGCCACGCAGGCGAGCGGTAGGCTCGCCCGCCATGGCTCAGCGTGTGCTCACCCCGCAGGCGGAGGACTTCCCCCGCTGGTACCAGGACGTCGTCGCCAAGGCGGAGATGGCCGAGAACGGCCCGGTGCGGGGCACGATGGTGATCCGTCCGTACGGCTACGCGATCTGGGAGCGGATGCAGCGGGAGGTCGACGACCGGATCAAGGCCGCGGGCGCCCAGAACGTGGCGTTCCCCATGTTCATCCCCGAGTCCTACCTGCAGCGGGAGGCCGAGCACGTCGAGGGGTTCAGCCCCGAGCTGGCCGTCGTCACCCACGCCGGCGGGAAGGAGCTCGAGGAACCGGTCGTCGTGCGTCCGACGAGCGAGACCGTGTTCGGCGAGTTCATGGCCAAGTGGATCCAGGGGTACCGGGACCTCCCGCTCCTGCTCAACCAGTGGGCGAACGTCGTGCGCTGGGAGCTGCGGCCGCGGGTGTTCCTGCGCACCACGGAGTTCCTGTGGCAGGAGGGTCACACCGCGCACGCCTCGGAGGCCGACGCCACCGCCTACGCCCTGCGCATCCTCCACGACGTCTACCGCGACTTCATGGTCGAGGTCCTCGGCATCCCCGTGCTGGTGGGGCGCAAGACGGCGCGGGAGCGCTTCGCCGGGGCGATCAACACGCTCACCTGCGAGGCGATCGTCGGCGACGGCAAGGCGCTGCAGATGGGCACCAGCCACGAGCTGGGCCAGAACTTCTCCCGGGCCTTCGACATCCTCTACCTCGATGCCGACGGCCAGCAGCAGCACGCGTGGACGACGTCGTGGGGGGTGTCGACCCGCATGGTCGGGGGGCTGATCATGAGCCACGGCGACGACGACGGCCTGCGCATCCCGCCTCGGCTCGCCCCGACCCAGGTCGTGGTCGTGGTCGTGCGGGACGACGCCGGTTGCCTCGAGCGTGGCGGCGCGCTGGTCGACGAGCTGCGACACGCCGGCGTCCGGGTCGTCCTCGACGACAAGGTGTCGGTGTCGTTCGGTCGGCGGGCCACCGACTGGGAGCTGAAGGGCGTCCCGGTGCGTGTCGAGGTCGGTCCCCGCGACCTCGCCGACGGGGTCGTCACCCTCGTGCGGCGCGACCTCGCCAGCGACAACCCGAGCCGGAAGCAGACGGTCGGCCTCGACCAGGTCGCCGCGGCGGTCGCGACCGCGCTCGAGGACGGCCAGGCGTCGTTGCGCCGACAGGCCGAGGAGCACCTGGCCGCCCGGCTCGTCGACGTCGAGGACCTCGATTCTGCCGTCGAGGCGGCCGCCACCGGGGCCGCGCGGATCCCGTGGGCGCTCGTCGGCGACGCGGGCGAGGACCGGCTGGCCGCCGAGGGGGTCACGGTCCGCTGCATCCAGCGGCCCGACGGCACCGTCCCGGCGAGCGCCGACGAGCCCGACCTCGTCGCCGTCGCCGCGCGGGCGTACTGAGGCCGGCGGCGCCGCGCCCGGGGGCGGGGCCCGGCGCGGGCCCCTGGCGGCGGGGTATACTCAGCCCTCGCTCTAGTACGCATGCCGGACGAAGGCGTGGGCTCCGGCCCACGCCTTTCTCGTAGGTCGGGGCATCCCGACCCCGGACCACGGCAGACGACACGCAGGAGGAGGTGCCCCGCATGACCACGACCGATCGCATCCGCGCGCTCGCCGAGCCGATCATCGTCGGACGCGGGTTCACCGTCTACGACGTGGAGCAGCAGGGCCCGGTCCTGCGGATCACCGTCGCCGCGGGCGACGCCGAGCCGCCCTCCATCGACGACCTCAGCGAGATCACCCGGTCGGTGTCGCACCTCCTCGACGACGAGGACCCGATCCCCGGCGGCTACACCCTCGAGGTCTCGAGCCCCGGTCTCGAGCGGAACCTGCGCACGCCCGCCCACTTCGAGGGCGCGGTCGGCGAGCTGGTGAGCATCAAGGTGCGCCGCACCGACGCCGAGGGCGCCCGTCGCCTGCGCGGCGTGCTGCGCACCGCCGGCGACGACCACGTCCTGGTCGACGTCGAGGGGCCCGAGGGGCCGACGCCCACCGAGGTCCGCCACGCCGACATCGACAAGGCCCGCACCGTCTTCGAGTGGGGTCCGAACACCAAGCCCGGGGGCCGACCGGCCTCGGCGCCCGCCCGATCCAGGAGGTCCACGTCGTGAGCAACCCCGAGATGATGGAGGCGCTCCAGGCGCTCGCCGCGGACAAGGGGATCTCCGTGGACACGCTGTTCGGCGCCCTCGCCGACGCGCTGGAGTCGGCCTACAAGCGGATGCCCGACGCCCACGAGTACGCCTGGGTCACCATCGACCCCGACACCTTCGAGATCCGGGTCCTCGCCCAGGAGCTCGACGAGGAGGGCGAGCCCACCGGGCCCGAGCTCGACGTCACGCCGCAGAACTTCGGCCGCATCGCCGCCCAGACGGCCAAGCAGGTCATGATGCAGCGCATCCGCGAGGCCGAGCGCGAGCTCAAGTACGAGGAGTACGCGGGCCGCGAGGGCGACATCGTCACCGGCATCGTGCAGCAGAGCGACAGCCGCTACACGCTCCTCGACCTCGGACGGGTGGAGGCGCTGCTGCCGCAGGCCGAGCAGGTGCCCTACGAGCGCCCCGAGGCCAACGCCCGCCTGAAGGCCTACATCGTCGAGGTCCGCAAGACGGCGAAGGGCCCCCAGATCGTCGTCAGCCGCACGCACCCGGGCCTCATCAAGCGCCTCTTCGAGCTGGAGGTGCCCGAGATCGCCGACGGCATCGTCGAGATCAAGGCCTGCGCCCGCGAGCCCGGGCACCGCACGAAGATCGCCGTCTACTCGAACGACCAGAACGTCGACCCGGTCGGCGCCTGCGTCGGCGCCCGGGGCGCCCGCGTCCGCATGGTCGTCAACGAGCTGCGCGGCGAGAAGATCGACATCGTCCCCTTCTCCGAGGACCAGCCGGACTTCGTCATGAAGGCCCTCTCGCCGGCCAAGGTGAAGGAGGTCCGCATCGACGAGGAGACCGGCACCGCCACGGTGATCGTCCCCGACTACCAGCTGTCGCTGGCCATCGGGAAGGAGGGTCAGAACGCCCGCCTCGCGGCGCGGCTCACCGGCTGGCGGGTCGACATCAAGAGCGAGACCCAGCTCGCCGAGGAGGAGGCCTACGCCAGCGAGGAGTGGGCCGAGGGCGAGTGGATCGTCGACCCCGAGACCGGTGAGCAGGTGTGGCAGCCTGCGGAGGGCGGTCCGGCCCTGTCCGCCGAGGAGTGGTCCGCCGGCGCCGGCGACGAGTCCGATGCCTCGCCGGCCGAGGGCGTCGAGGTCCTCGACGCCGAGGAGGCCGCGGTGGTCGAGGGCGGCCGCGCCACCCTCGAGGACCTGGCCACCGAGGACGAGGGCGAGGGGGACGAGGACGTCGACGCCGAGGCGGCGGCCGAGCTGGCTGCCCCTGAGGCCGACACCGCCGAGCCCGAGCCGGCCGAGGCCGAGGGCGAGGGCGACACGGCGGAGGATCCGGCATAGGGGGCGCCACCGACGGTCCGGTCCGCACCTGCATCGGGTGCCGGCGTCGGGCGCCCCAGCACGAGCTGGTGCGGATCGTGCGCCGGGTGGAGGGATCGCTCGAGGTCGGCCGTACCCTGGAGGGCCGTGGTGCCTGGCTCTGTGCCGGGTCCACGGCGTGCCTGACCGCAGCTGCCCGGCGCAACGCATTCGCCCGGGCGTTCAGAGCGCCGGTGAGCCAGGCGGCCATCGACCGCTTGGAGTTGGCGTTCGTGCCGGAGAGCCCGGTGCGCGAGACTGGTACGCCCGTCACCACGGGACGAGACGACGAAGGGGCTGGGTAGGACCTTGGCAGCAAAGATCCGCGTGTACGAGCTGGCGCGAGAGCTCGGGCTCACCAACAAGGAGACGCTCGACCTCTGCGAGGAGCTCGGGATCGGCGTGAAGAGCCACTCCTCCAGCGTCGTCGACGCCCAGGCCGACCGCGTCCGCCGCAAGGCCGAGCGCGAGGGCCTCGTCCGGGACCAGCAGCCCGAGGAGCCCGCGGCGCCCAAGAAGGCCACGAAGGCCAAGAAGGCGCCGGCGAAGGAGGCCGCGGCCGACGAGGCCCCCGCCACCGAGGCGCCCGTCGAGCCTGCGCCGTCAGAGGCGCCCGCCCCGGCCGCCGAGACCCCGGCCCCGGAGCGCCCGGCGGCCGCACCCGAGGAGCAGCCGTCGGCCCCCGCGGCCGAGGATGCCCCGCCCGCTCCGCCGCGTCGCTCGCTCGTGACCTCGAGCGGCAGCGAGCACCCGCCGCGCCCGCCCCGGCGTGACGAGTCCGCCGCGCCGCCGCCGGCCCGTCCGCCCGCGCCGCCCCAGGCCCCGGCGGCGAGCAGCGAGGCCCCGACCGCTCCCTCCCGTCCGGCCCCGCCGCGGCCCGGCGGCCCCCAGGCCCCCGCGGCCCGCACCGACGCGCCCGGACGCGCCCCGCGTCCGCCGATGTCGTCGTCGGGCAAGCCCATCCCGCCGCCCCCCGGGCCACCCGTCTCGCAGTCCGGCAAGCCGATCCCGCCCCCGCCCGGCCTCGGTGGTCGTGGCCCCGCGCCCGGCCGGCGCCCTGCCGGTCCTCCCGGGGCGCGCCCCGGTGGCGGTCCCCGCCCCGGCGGTGGCGGCGGCCCCCGTCCGATGGTGCCCGGTGCCGGCGGTGGCCCCGGTGGCGGCGGTGGTCCCGGTGGTCGCCCCGGTGGTGGCCCCGGCGGTCGCCCCGGTGGTCCCGGTCAGGGCCGACGCCCGCCGCGCCGCAAGGGACGTCGTCGTCGCAGCCGTGAGGAGCTGCAGCCGATGGACGTCCCCACCTACACCCCCGAGGACGCGGCCGTCCCCGAGGGCACGGTGGTGGTCGAGCGCGCCTCCACGCCCCAGGACCTCGGTCCCAAGCTGAACCGCACCGCCGCCGACGTCGTCCGCTTCCTCATGCAGCAGGGCGAGATGGTGACGGCCACCCAGTCGCTGTCCGACGACATGATCGAGCTCTTCGCCGCCGACATCGGCGCGGAGATCCGCCTCGTCGACCCCGGCGAGGAGCAGGAGGTCGAGCTCCTCAAGATGCTCGAGGTCGACCTCCTCGACGAGGAGGACGACGACGAGGACGCCCCGTCGCGCCCGCCGGTCATCACCGTCATGGGCCACGTCGACCACGGCAAGACGAAGCTGCTCGACCGCATCCGCAACGCCAACGTCGTCGCGGGTGAGGCCGGTGGCATCACCCAGCACATCGGCGCCTACCAGACCGAGCGCGACGGTCGGCTGCTCACCTTCATCGACACCCCCGGCCACGAGGCGTTCACCGCCATGCGGGCCCGGGGCGCCGACGCCACCGACATCGTCATCCTCGTGGTGGCGGCCGACGACGGCGTCATGCCCCAGACGATCGAGGCCCTGAACCACGCTCGCGCCGCCGAGGTGCCGATCGTGGTGGCGGTCAACAAGATCGACCGGGAGAACGCCGATCCCAACCGCGTGCTCCAGCAGCTCTCCGAGCACGAGCTCGTGCCCGAGGCGTGGGGCGGCGACACCGTCGTCGTCGAGATCTCGGCGCTCCAGAACATCGGCATCGACGACCTGCTCGACAACCTCCTCGTGGTCGCCGACCTCGAGGACCTGCGGGCCAGCGGCGAGGGGCGCGCCCGGGGCGTCGTGCTCGAGTCGCACCTCGACGTCGGTCGCGGCCCGGTGGCCACGATCCTCGTGCAGCGGGGCACGCTGCGGGTCGGCGACCCGCTCGTCGCCGGCGCTTCGTGGGGACGCGTCCGCGCCCTCATCGACGACAAGGGCAACCAGGTGAAGGAGGCCGGCCCGTCCACGCCGGTCGAGGTCCTCGGACTGTCCGACGTCGCCCACGCCGGTGACGACTTCATCGTCGCGCCCGACGAGCGCAAGGCCGCCAAGGTCGCCGAGACCCGCGAGCACTGGCAGCGGGTGGCGAGCCACGGCCGCGACGCCCACGCCATGTCGGGCGGCGCCCGCCTCGAGGACATCTTCAGCCAGATCCAGGCCGGCGAGGCCGCGACGCTGAACCTCATCTTGAAGGCCGACGTGAACGGCTCGCTCGAGGCGCTCACCGAGAGCCTCCGCAAGCTCGAGCGCGACGAGGTGAAGCTGTCGTTCGTGCACCGCGGCGTCGGTGCCATCAGCCAGGGCGACATCCAGCTCGCCGCCACCTCGAACGCCACGATCATCGGCTTCAACGTGCGACCGGACCGCCAGGCCCGGGAGCTCGCGGAGGCCGAGGACGTCGAGATCCGGACCTACGAGATCATCTACAAGGCGCTCGAGGACGTCGAGAACGCCATGCTCGGCATGCTCGCTCCGGAGTTCGAGGAGGTCGTCACCGGCGACGCCGAGGTGCGCGAGATCTTCCGCGTGCCCCGGATCGGTGCGATCGCCGGCTGCTACGTCACCAACGGCGTGATCACCCGCGGCTCGAAGGTCCGCTTCCTCCGCGAGGGCACGATCATCTGGAAGGGCGAGATCAGCTCCCTCAAGCGCTTCAAGGACGACGTCCGCGAGGTCGCCTCGGGCTACGAGTGCGGCATCGGCCTCTCGGACTTCCAGGACCTGAAGCCGGGGGACATCATCGAGACGTTCGAGGAGCGGGAGATCCCCCGCACCTGATCCCACGGAAGGGCGCCGGCCGTGCACGTCGTGGCCATGCAGATCGATCTGCACCTGGGTGAGTGCCGGTCCCTCAAGGCGAAGCGAGCGATCGTGAAGCCCATCGTCGAGGGAGCCAAGCGCCGCTTCGGCGTCGCCTGCGCCGAGGTCGACGCGAACGACAGCTGGCAGCTGGCGTCGCTCGGCGTCGCCGTCGTGTCCAACCGCGCCCACCACGCCGAGGAGGTCCTCGACGAGGTGGAGCGGTTCATCTGGTCGACACCGGGGATACAGGTCCTCAGATCCGACCGCCACTGGCTGGAGCACGAGAGATGAGCAAGCACCGCAGCAACGCCCGGCACTACCCGCGCACGGCGCGGCTGAAGGAGCTGTTCCGGGAGATCCTCGCCGAGGAGCTGGAGCGCATCGACGACCCCCGCCTCGAGATGGTGACGGTCATCGAGGTCGACGTCGACGCCGCCCTCGACCGGGCGACGCTCTACTTCACCGCTCCTCACGACCCCGACGACCTCGACGCGGCCGCCATCGACGCCGAGGCGCTCGACGCCCTCCGCGCCCACCGGGGCCGGCTCCAGCGTGCCCTCGGGCGCGAGGCGCGCATCAAGCGGGTGCCGGAGCTCGGCTTCGAGGTCGACGAGGTCACGAGGGGCGCGGCGCGCATCGAGGAGATCCTGCGCGAGCTGCCCGAGCTGGCCGACGGCGAGCACGAACCCGCCGACGACGAGGCGTGAGCCGACTGGCGGGCCCGAGCGGCCTCTGCGTCATCGACAAGCCGGCGGGATGGACGTCCCACGACGTGGTCGCCAAGCTGCGCGGCGTCCTCGGCACCCGCAAGGTGGGCCACGCCGGCACGCTCGATCCCGACGCCACCGGGGTGCTCCTCGTCGGCGTGGGTACGGCGACCCGCCTGATGCGGTTCATGACGGCCCTGCCGAAGAGCTACGTCGGCGAGGTCGTGCTCGGCACCGAGACGTCCACGCTCGACGCGTCGGGCGAGGTCACCGCGACCCACGAGATGGGTGACGTCACCGTCGAGGCCGCCCGCGCCGCTGCGGCGCAGCTCACCGGCGACATCCTCCAGGTGCCCCCGATGGTGTCGGCGCTCAAGGTCGGGGGTCGCCGCCTCCACGAGCTGGCCCGCGAGGGCATCGAGGTCGAGCGCGAGGCGCGCCCGGTCACGGTGCACCGCTTCGTCGTCGACGAGCTGCCCGACACCCCGGGCGCGCTCCGCGTCGAGGTCGACTGCTCGTCGGGCACCTACGTCCGCACGCTGGCGGCCGACCTCGGACACCTCCTCGGCGGCGGTGCCCACCTGCGCAACCTGCGTCGCACCGCCATCGGTTCGTTCTCGCTCGACGAGGCCACCACCATCGAGGGGGCCACGGTGCTCCCGCCGTCGGAGGCTCTGCGTGACCTGCAGCGGGTCACGGTCTCCGACGACGTCGCCGCGCTGGTCCGCAACGGGCGGATCCTCGACCTCGACGTGCTCGGCGTGACCGGTCAGTCGCCGTGGCCGCTCCTCACCCCCGACGGCACCCTGCTCGCCGTGTACGAGCCGGTTGGTGGCGGCCGGGCCAAGCCCACCGTGGTCATCCCGAGCTGAGCCCGCTGCCCGGTGGTCCGTTCTGTCCCTGGATCGCGTCGCTGAGCGACGGTGATGAGGGACAGAACCGGCTGGGCACGGTGTACGAGCCGGTCGGCGGCGGCCGGGCCAAGCCCACCGTCGTCATCCCTGCGTGAGCGACCCCGGTCCGCTGTGGTGCCGGGGCGCCGGCGGCCGGTAGCGTCACGCCGGTGCAGGTGATCCGCGACAACGACCCGAGCCCGGCGTCCATCGAGGGGTGCGCGGCCACGATCGGCGTGTACGACGGCGTGCACCTCGGCCACCAGGCCGTCATCCGCACGACGCAGGAGCGTGCGGCCGCGCTGGGGGTGCCGATGGCGGTCGTGACCTTCGACCGCCACCCGGCCACGATCCTGCGACCCGAGAACGCGCCGCTGCTGCTCACGACCCTCGAGCAGAAGCTCGAGCTCCTCGAGCTCGCGGGCGTCGACTGCACGTTCGTCGTGCACTTCGACGAGGCGCGCTCGAAGGAAGCGGCCGAGGACTTCGTCACCGAGGTCCTCGTCGGGCGGCTGGGTGCCCGGTCGATCGTGGTGGGGGAGGACTTCCACTTCGGTCACCAGCGCCGGGGGAACGTCGCCATGCTGCGGGATATGGGGGCGATCCACGGCTTCACCGTCGAGGGCCTCGACCTGCTGCCGAGCCCGACCGGCGCCACCGAGCCGGTGTCCTCCACGGCGATCCGGCGGTCGCTCGCCGGCGGCGACGTCGCCGCCGCCGCGTCGATGCTCGGTCGCAGCTACGAGCTGCGGGGGACGGTGGTCCAAGGCGACCAGCGCGGGCGGCTCCTCGGGTTCCCGACGGCGAACGTCCCCGTCCCGACGGCGATGGCCATCCCGGCCGACGCCGTCTACGCCGGCTGGTACATCCGACCGGACGGGTCGCGCCACGCGGCGGCGATCAACCTCGGGCGACGTCCGACGTTCTACGAGCACGCCGACACGTCCCTCCTCGAGGCCCACCTCATCGACTTCAGCGGCGACCTCTACGGTGAGCCGGCGCGCGTCGAGTTCGTCCAGCTCCTGCGCTCCGAGATGCGCTTCGACGGCGTGGAGGCGCTCGTCGCCCAGCTCGAGCTCGACGTCGCCCACGCCCGCGAGGTCCTCGGCATCTCTTGACCGGGCGTTCAAGGAAGGTCGCGTGAACGATTAGCCTGCCGAAGCACCTCGTTCGTCACGACCCCGGAAGGACCACCCTCCTGAGCACCCTGCTCGAGCTCCTCGACCTCGACGCCACCGCCCCCGACCGCTTCGAGGCCATCACCCCCGCCGAGGGTCCACCCCGGCTCTTCGGGGGGCAGGTCGCCGCCCAGTCCCTGCGGGCGACCACCCTCACCGTCCCCGATGACCGCACCGTGCACTCGCTGCACTCGTACTTCATCCGCCCGGGCCGTCCCGGCGTGCCCCTGGAGCTGCGGGTCGAGCGGATCCGCGACGGGCGATCGTTCGCCACCCGGCGGGTCACCGCCGTGCAGGGCGACGAGGCGATCTTCGTCCTCGACGCGTCGTTCCACGTCCACGAGGACGGCCACGACTGGTCCGAGCCGCTGGCGCCCGGTGTCCCGGGACCCGACGAGCTGCCCCCGCGGGAGCTGTTCGGTCGCCGACCGCCGTGGGCCCCGAAGGACGCCGACGGCAAGGCGCCACGGTTCCGCGGGCCGCGCGCCGCGTCGCTGTTCGAGCTGCGGCCGGTCAACATGGGCGAGGACTTCTCGCTGCACCCGGCCTGGGTGCGCCTGGCCGAGCCGATCCCCGACGATCCGGCGCTCCACGCCTGCGCGCTCACCTACGTCTCGGACATGGCCGTCGTCCGCGCCGCCGTCGCGCCCGACGCCAGCCCGACCTGGGGCGGTGCCAGCCTCGACCACGCCGTGTGGTTCCACCGTCCGCTGCGCGTCGACGAGTGGCTGCTGTTCTCGGCGTCGCCGCTGACGAACCACGGTGCCCGGGGCCTGGCTCGGGGGTCGTTCCACGCCGCCGACGGCACGCTCGTCGCCTCCTTCGTCCAGGAGTGCCTGCTGCGCTCCACGGGGATGCCGCCTCCGCCCTGAGCGCCGCACGTCCGCCGGCGCCCTTCATCCATCGCACGTCACGACCAGCCCACAGGGGAGAAGATGACCACCAGCGAGTACGCCACCCGCACGAACGACGAGATCCGCGAGGCCGTCGTCGGCTGGCTCCGCCAGCACCTGCCCGCCGACTGGGTCTCGGGCATCGAGAAGGACGACGAGGAGCTGTACCAGCGCGGCCGGGCCGAGCTCGACGAGCGGGCCTTCCTGAAGGCCATCGGCGAGGCCGGCTGGGCGATGCCCGAGTGGGAGGTCGAGTACAGCGGTGCCGGCCTCAGCCCCGAGCAGGCCGCGGTCGTCGAGGAGGTCAAGGACGACTACCGGGTCCCGCGCTCGTTCAACATCCTCGGCTTCGGCCTGGCGGCGCCGACGCTGCGCCAGTGGGCCACCGAGGAGCAGAAGCGCTTCTTCCTCTCCGGCATGGCCCAGGGCGACTGGTGGTGCCAGCTCTTCTCCGAGCCGGGCAACGGGTCGGACATCGCCGGTCTCGCGATGCGGGCCGAGCGCGACGGGGACGAGTGGATCGTCAACGGCCAGAAGGTGTGGACGTCGGGTGCCCACATGTCCAAGTGGGGGATGCTCATCGCCCGCACGAACCCCGACCAGCCGAAGCACAAGGGCATCAGCTACTTCATCCTCGACATGGAGGCGCCCGGCGTCGAGATCCGGCCGCTCGTCCAGATCACGGGCGACGCCGAGTTCAACGAGGTCTTCCTGAGCGACGTGCGGATCCCCGACGCCTGGCGCATCGGTCCCGAGGGCGAGGGCTGGGCGGTCGCCCAGACCACGCTGCTCAACGAGCGCGTCGCGCTGTCCGGCGCCTTCGGCGGCGCCGCGGCCCGTCGCCGCCGGCGGGCGTCGTCGGGCGCGTCGGCCACCTCGGCCGACGGGAAGCGGCGGGAGGTCGGCGCGGGGATGACGAGCGGCGGCACCGTCATCGATGCGCTGATCCGCGAGGCCAAGGCCGACGGCCGGTGGGAGAGCGACCCCGTCCTCCGGGATCGCATCATCGACCTCTACATCACCGGCAAGGTCTCGGCCTGGAACATCCAGCGCGCCGCGGCCCAGCGCAAGGCCGGCCAGCCGGGTCCCGAGGGGTCGATCGCCAAGCTGTTCGGCACCGAGTTCAACATGGCCGCCCAGATCCTCTCGGCCGACATGATGACGGGGCCGATGGCCTGGGAGAAGGACGACGCGGCGTCGGCCATGCGGGCTCGGGCGTTCCTCCGCTCGCGGGGCAACTCGATCGAGGGCGGCACGTCGGAGATCCAGCGCAACATCATCGGCGACCGCGTCCTCGGGCTGCCGCGGGAGCCGGATGCGTTCAAGGGCATGCCGTGGAAGGACGTCCCCCGCAACTGACCCCGACCCCGGGTGGGAGAAGAGCACACCCATCTCACCCGGGGCCGTATCCCCGCCGCTCTCCGTGGCGATGGCTGGTACATGGAGCGCAGCGCGGACGTCACGATCGCCAGGCCCACCGCTCGGCCGGGTGGCTTCTACCAGGTGCTGGACGTCGCCGACGTCGACGTCGACCTCCGGGTCCTGATCGATCGCTGGTCCGGCGAGGGCGAGGTCGCGGTCCTCCAGCGGGAGCGAACCGCCCGAGCCTCCTGACCGCTCCCCCCGAGGAGCGGCTGGTCAGCCGCCCCGTGCCGCCCGTGCGCGTCGCGACTCGCGCCGCACGAGCAGGACGATGGCCGCCATGCCGCCGAGGAGCAGTGCGAAGACGAGGTACTGCTGCCATCCGCCGGGGTCGTTGGGGGAGTCGGGAGCTCGACCGGTGTTGGGTCGAGGGATGATGTCCCCGAGCGGTGAGTCCTCGTCGCTCACCGGCACGGTGGTGGTGACGTCCTCCTGCCCGGGCTGCGGCGTCGCCGACGCCGGCACCGCCGCGACGAGCAGGGCGCAGATCAGCGAGAGGGCGGCGACGACGAGGCGCGGCGACATCCGCTGATCCTCGCGCACGGGTCCCGCCGGCACCCATCGGCCGGCACGGTCCTTCGATGATCGGGGAGACTGCCGCCATGACCGACGAGATGACCGCCAACCTGAACGCCATGATGCCCCTCGGAGGCGTGCTCGGGATCTCCGCTGAGCGCATGGATCCGGAGGAGACGGTGCTGTCGATGCCGTGGCGTGCGGACCTGTGCACCACCGGCGGCCTCCTCCACGGCGGCGCCGTCATGGCCCTCGCCGACTCCGCCGGCGGCGCCTGTGCGTTCGCGAACCTGCCCGAGGGAGCGATCGGCACGTCGACGATCGAGTCGAAGACCAACTTCCTCGGCGGCGTGCGGGAGGGCACGGTCACCGCCACCGCCCGGCCGCTGCACGTCGGCTCGACGACGATCGTCGTGGAGACCGAGCTGCGGCGCGAGGACGGCCGGCTGGTCGCCAAGGTCACCCAGACCCAGACGGTGCTCCGACCGAGGTCCTGAGCCCTGTCCCGCGGGGACCATGATGGGCAGATGGGGACCTGGTCGCGGGTGCAGGTGGGCTTGCTCGTCGTCGCCGTCGCGGTGTTCGCCGTGGTGGCCGTGCTGGCGTTCATGGTGCTCGAGCCCGATCAGGAGGAGTGCGTCGTGGCCCACTACGACGGAGCCCCCGACACGGACCTGGCTCCGGAGGACGCGCTCGCCGAGTTCGTGGCCGCCAACCAGGACCGCTTCCCGGGCGCCGGCTGGGAGGTGGCGTCGACCGACGGCGACACGACGACCTTCACCAACGAGGCCGACGGCGGTCACGAGGTCGTCGTCGAGCGGGGCGCCGTGCGGTCATTCGAGTCCTGCGACTGACCCGCGGCCTCAGCCGCCGGTGTGGGCGACGAGCGCTGACCGCAGCCGGCGGGGGAGGCTCGGCCGCAGCCCGAGGCACTCGACGGCGTAGCTCTCGAAGCCGCCCCACCGCCCGTGGACGTGGTCGATGACCCGACGCAGCACCTCGGTCCGGGGTTCGACCAGGTGCCGGACCTCGTCGGCGGTCACCCCGTGGCGGTCGAGGTGGCGGGCGAGCGCCGCGAGGCGAGGAACCGCCCAGTGCGAGGTGCTCAGCTCGTAGTCGGCGACGATGTCGTCGTCGCCCACGCCGAGCACGCCGAGCAGCACGGCGGCGGCGATGCCGGTGCGGTCCTTGCCCGCGGCGCAGTGGAAGACGAGAGGTCGCCGAGGCGAGTCGACCGCGAGCTCGAGGATGGTACGGAGCTCCGACGTCAGGTGCTCCTCGAGGTGCCCGAGGTAGCTGGCGGTCAGGAGGTCGTCGTCACGGTCGGGGAACGAGCGGGAGGCGATCCGGTCCTCGAGGGTCCGCGCCGGGTCGGTGCGCGTCGACGGCGACGTGCGCTCGTGGACCTCGACGCCGTGCGGGAGGCGGTTCGGCCTGGCGAGCCGTTCGTGGTGGCCCCGCAGGTCGACCACGACGGCGATCCCGAGGGAGGTCACCGTCTCGACGTCGCCGTCGGTGAGCGCGCAGAGATCAGACGACCGGTACACGCATCCCGTCCGGACCTCGCCCCCGTCCCGTGTCGGGTAGCCGCCGAGGTCGCGGAGGTTCAGGCACCCCTCCAGGCGGATGTGGCGCGAGTCGTCGGCCCGGGGCATCAGCGTCCCATCTGCACGTGCCGGCCGAAGTACGAGTCCTCGATGAATCCGACGGCGGGGTGGCGCAGGGCGTGGAGCTGCCGGAGCACCTCCTCGACGTCGTAGGCGACCGATCGATGGCTGATGTCCGCGGCCGCCCCGGTGGCGTCGATGACGACGTAGCTCGCAGTGCAGCCGACGCCGTGTCGTGACGGGTTGGAGACGCTCCCGAGGTTGACCACGTCGCCCCGGCCGATCCGCCGGTGGAGGGGCAGGTGCGTGTGGCCGCCGCAGAGGACGTCGGCATCGGCGAGGTCGAGCAGCTCCTCGATCTCCGCATCGGACAGGCGCCCGTGGATGCCGGACCCGTCGTCACGATCCGGGGTGGCGTGCACGCCGACGATCCGTTCACCTGTGGCGAGCTCAGCTCGAAGCGTCGCCGGCAGCGATGTCAGCCAGTCGAACCAGCCCGCCTCGTGCAGCCGCCCGGCGGTCCACGAGAAGCCGGCGATGAGGCCTGGCAGGTGCGGGCGTGCGGCCGCGGTGGCGGGGTCCGGCAGCGGTCGCTCTCCGGTGCGCACGTAGCGCTCGGAGTTGCCGGCGAGGAACCTGCAGCTCGGCAGCTCGTGGAGGCGCTCGAGCACACCGACCGGATCCGGGCCGATCGCGACGAGGTCGCCGAGCGCCCACACCTCGTCGACCGGTGCCAGCGTGGCCAGGTCCGCCAGCACGGCGTCCAGCGCGACCAGGTTGGCGTGGACGTCGGAGAGGAGAGCCAGCCGCCGGATCGCACCCACGACCGGAGCTTCACACATCCGCGTCGGGAACGTCGTGGGGGTTCAGCCGCCGCTGTGGGCGACGAGGTCGTCCTCGACGCGGGCCATGGCGTCCGGGTGCTCGCACCAGCCGTGGGGGAGCGTGAGCCGGGTGATGGCATCGGTGCGGCCGCGAGGCGCTCGCACCGCCTCGGGCAGCACCGTCAGGTCCGGGTCGACCTCGTCGACCAGTGCGTGCACGTCCTCCACCGTGGCCACCGCACCCGCGCGGCGGCGCACCTCGGCACCGACCGGGTAGCCCTGCAGGTACCAGCGGAGGTGCTTGCGCAGCTTGCGGACCGCCGCCGTCTCGTCGTCGTACCAGTCGACCGCCAGCTCGACGTGGCGCCGCACGGTCGCCGCCACCACGCCGAAAGGCGGGGGTCCGAGCGGTGCGTGGCCGCGCATCGCCTGCTCGAGGTCGGCGAAGAGCCACGGTCGGCCGAGGCAGCCCCGACCGATGACCACACCGTCGCAGCCGGTCTCGGCCATCATCCGCACGGCGTCGGTCGCCTCCCAGATGTCGCCGTTGCCGAGCACGGGGACGTCGGCGGGGAGCCGGGCGCGCAGCTCGCCGATGGCGTCCCACCGGGCGACGCCCGAGTAGCCCTGGACCGCCGTGCGAGCGTGGAGCGCCACTGCGGCCGCGCCGGCATCGGCTGCGATCGACGCGGCCTCGAGGAACGTGAGCCGTCCGTCGTCGAGCCCCATCCGCATCTTCACCGTGACCGGGATCCGGCCGGCCCCGCCGACCGCGGCTTCGACGACCTGGCCGAAGAGGCGCCGGCGGACGGGCAGGGCGGCCCCGCCGCCGTTGCGGGTGATCTTCGGGACGGGGCACCCGAAGTTGAGGTCGATGTGATCGACACCGGCGTCGTCAGCCAACCGGCGGGCGGCCTCGCCCATCGCCCTCGGATCGGAGCCGTAGAGCTGGACCGAGCGCGTCGCCTCGGAGGGGTGGTGGCTCGCCATCCGCCACGACTTGTCGGCCCCCTCCACCAGGCCGCGAGCGGTCAGCATCTCGGAGACGAAGAGGCCGCCGCCGGCCTCGGCGCACAGGACGCGGAACGGCGCGTCGGTGACCCCCGCCATGGGGGCGAGGACGACGGGGTGCCCCAGGTTCACCGCACCGATGCGCATCGGGACATGATGGGGGGCGCGTGCGGCGATCGCACGCGGGGGTCAGGGGGAGCGCGTGTCGTACGAGGCGAACGCCGTCAAGCGGTGGGACCGGGCTGCGGCTCTGGTCGTCGTGGCCGGGCTCGTCGCCGGGTTCGCGTGGTTCAACTGGGCGCTCGACGACCAGACGCGCACGGTCAACGGCTTCGTGCGGCTGCCGCCCCGCAGCGACATCCCGCTCGAGATCGAGTCGCCGGGGACGTACACGATCTGGGCGGGCGCCGGCTGCAACGGCTTGTGCGACCCGCCACCGGCGGCCGAGATGTACGAGACGATGATCCTCGGCTTCCACCGCGACGGCAGCGTCGTGCGGCCCGAGCCGTTCCCCGGGGAGCAGTCCTACCGGCTCAACAGCACCCAGCACGGCTACGCCGCGTGGGTCGTCCACTTCGACGAGCCCGGCACCTACGTGCTCGAGCGTCGCAACCTCGGCAGCGGGTCGGCCACGCTGCTGCTCGGTGAGGGGGAGGGCATGCCGACCCGGATCACCCCCGTGCTCGTCACCATCGGGGTGCTCACCGTCGGCATCGCCGGCGCGTTGCTCGTCATCGGCCGTGTGCGGCGGAAGCGAGCCCTCGACGCCATGGTCGCCCGCATCCACGGCGATCGCTGAGCCCCGCCAAGCCCTCGGCACCCCACGGCCCATGGGGAGGCGAACGACGGTGCGGCGTGCTTCGGCTCCCCGTGGGGTCGCGTGCGGCGACGCGTCAGGTCTCGGTGTGCCAGCGGAGCGCCCAGCGCTCGACCAGGCGCACGATCGCGGTCGCGGCGATGCCCATCACCATCAGCACGGCGACGGCGGCCCACAGCTTGGTGATGGCCAGGCTGTTGCGGGCCTGGTTCATCGTGCGCCCGAGGCCCTCGGTCGAGCCGAACCACTCGGCGACGAGCGCGCCGATCAGCGCCAGGCCGACGCAGACCCGCAGGGCCGAGAACAGGTACGGCAGCGCGTGGGGGACGCGCAGCTTCCAGAACACCTCGCGGCGGCTCGCGGCGACCGACCGCAGGAGCTCCTCGGTCATGGGGTCGATGGCCCGCAGCCCGGTGGCGGCGTTCACGACGAGGGGGACGAAGGTGATGAGCGCGGCCATCACGACCTTCGGGGCGAGCCCGAAGCCGAGCCAGATCACGAGGGGCGTGGCCAGCGCGATCACCGGCGTGACCTGCACCATCGTGACGACCGGACCGAGCGCGCGGTCGACGGCGCGGAAGTGCGACATCAGCACGGCGATCCCGAGGGCGACGACGGTGGCGACCACGAGCCCGAGAAGCGCCTCGGTACCGGTGACGAGGGCCTGGTCCCACCAGTAGGACGGCTCCTCCGACAGGGCGCCCCAGATCGCCGTCGGCGCCGGGAGGACGAGGGGGCTGATGTCGCGCAGCCGCACGAACAGCTCCCAGCTGCCGAACAGGACGGCGAAGGCGAGCGCCGGCGGGACGACCGCGGCCAGCGCACGCCGGTGCCGACCCGGTGGATCGGGCGGGACGTAGGGCTCCATCGTCACGCTCATCGCTTCCCAGCCCCCAGGGCCTGGCGGATGCGGCGCACGTGCTCGTGGAAGCGGGGCTCGTCCTCGACGCCCCGGGGACGGGGGCGCGGGAGGTCGATCGGCTCAATCGCGGTGATGTGGCCCGGGCGGGGCGCCATCACGACGACGCGATCCGAGAGCAGGACCGCCTCCTCGATGGAGTGGGTGACGAACACGCAGGTCGCGCCGCTCCGCTCCCAGACGTCGAGCACCAGGTGGCGCATGTCGGCCCGGGTGATCTCGTCGAGGGCCGCGAGGGGCTCGTCCATCAAGAGGACCGGTGCGCAGAGGGCCATCGCCCGGGCCAGCGCCACCCGCTGCTGCATGCCGCCCGAGAGCTCGCGGGGGTGGGCGTGCTCGAACCCCGTGAGACCGACCTGGGCGAGGAGCGTGCGGGCGTCGAGGCGGGGGGCCGTGCCGTGGCGCCGGTTGACCTCCCCGAGCAGCTCGACGTTGCCGAGCACGTCCCGCCAGGGGAGGAGCGCCGGCACCTGGGGCACGAAGCCGAAGTGCTTGCGCCGACGGGCCTCGTCGGGCGGCAGGGTGCCCACGCGCACCACGCCGGCGTCGGCCTCGAGCAGGCCGCCGATGACGCGCAGCAACGTCGTCTTCCCGCAGCCGGAGGGGCCGATGAGGCTGACGAGCTCGCCCTCGGCGACCTCGAGGTCGATGCCACGCAGCGCCTCGACGCGCTGCCCGCGCCGCCCGAACCCCTTCGACACGCCGGAGAGGTGGATGCCCTCCGCGACGGGCAGGGCCCCGTTGTCCCTCACGCGCCCGCGGGACCGCCGGGCAGCAGCCGCTCGACGTACTTGGCGATGACGTCCACCTCGAGGTTCACGGCGGCGCCCACCGGCTTGTGGCCGAGCGTCGTCACCTCGGCGGTGTGGGGGATGATCGCCGCGGTGACCGCGTCGTCGAGCACGGCCACGATCGTGAGGCTGACGCCGTCGATCGTGATCGATCCCTTCTCCACGCAGTAGCGGATCACCGTGGACGGCACCTCGACCCGCAGGTCGGGCGGCCGGGCGAGGATCCGGCCGACGCCGTCGACGTGGCCCTGCACGATGTGGCCGCCGAGCCGGTCGCCGACCCGGGTGGGGCGCTCGAAGTTCACGGGGTCGCCGGGCGACAGCTCGCCGAGCGAGGTGCGGGACAGCGTCTCGTCGGTGACGTCGGTGGCCCACCAGTCGTTGCCGTGCTCGACGACGGTGAGGCAGCAGCCGTTCGTGGCGATCGAATCGCCGATGGCGATGCCGTCGAGCACGGTCCGCGCCGAGAAGCGGAACCGGTGGCCGTCGCGCTCGACGAAGCGCCCGAGCTCCTCGACCAGGCCGGTGAACATCAGGGTGACCTCCGAGCGTCACGGGTACGGGGCACCAGTGTGTCCACACGGGCGCCGTCGCGGGCGAACCCGCCGTGCCACCCTGGACCGCACGACCGACACGTCCCGAGGAGCGCCATGACCTTCCTGCTGCCGCACGAGCCGATCACCTCGATCGACGCCTACCTGGCCACCGAGGTCGGGGGCCGAGGCATCGAGCGGGCCCGGGAGCTGGGTCCCGAGGCGACGATCGAGGAGATCACCCGCTCCGGGCTGCGCGGGCGGGGCGGTGGGGGGTTCCCCACCGGGCGGAAGTGGGCGGGGATCGCCGGTCGTCCGGGCGGGCGGGCGTACCTGGTCTGCAACGGCGCGGAGGGCGAGCCCGGGACGTTCAAGGACCGCGCGCTGCTGCGTGCCAACCCGTACCAGTTCGTCGAGGGCGCGATCGTCGCCGCCCACGCGATCGGTGCCGAGGAGGTCTACGTCGGCCTGAAGGCCAGCTTCGTCCGGGAGAGGGAGGCGGTCACCCGTGCGATCCAGGAGATGCAGGAGGCGGGCCTGTGCACCGACTGCACCGTCACGGTGGTCGCCGGGCCCGACGAGTACCTGTTCGGGGAGGAGAAGGCGATGCTCGAGGTCATCGAGGGCAAGCCGCCGCTCCCGCGCTGGTTCCCGCCCTACGAGCACGGGCTCTTCGCCACCTCTCCCCAGCTCGGATGGGAGGCCACGCCCCAGCCCGGCGGGACCGACGGAGAGCCGAACCCCACGCTGGTCAACAACGTGGAGACGTTGTCGAACGTCCCCCACATCCTCGCCCGTGGCGTCGACTGGTTCCGCTCCATGGGCACGCCCGACTCCCCGGGCACGATCGTGACGACGGTCGTGGGCGACGTCGTCGCGCCGGACGTCGGCGAGGTCGAGCTCGGCACGCCGCTGTCCGCGGTCATCGACGCGGTGGGCAGCGGGATGAGCGCGGGCCGCTCGGTCAAGGCCGTGTTCTCCGGCGTGGCGAACCGCGTCGTGACCGCCGCGCACCTCGACGTGCCCGTGTCCTACGAGGGCTTCGCCGCGATCGGCAGCGGGATGGGCTCGGCGGGGTTCATCGTCTACGACGACCGGGCCTGCATGGTCGACGCGGCCTACCGCTTCTCGCGCTTCTTGTCGGTGGAGTCGTGCGGGCAGTGCCCGCCGTGCAAGCTCGGATCGAGCGCCATCACCCTCCACCTCCAGCGGCTCGAGACCGGCGGCGGCGACGAGAGCGATCTCGCCGGGATCGCCAGGTGGCTCCAGAAGGTCACCGACGGCAACCGCTGCTTCCTCGCGGTGGAGGAGCAGCAGGTCGTCGAGAGCGTGCTCCGGGCGTTCCCCGAGGAGTTCGACGCCCACGCCGCCCACGGCGGCTGCCCCCACCCGTCCGAGGGTCTCGTGCCGATGCCGAAGATCGTCGACCTCGCGGACGGCGTCGCGACCTACGACGAGACCTTCTGGCGGAAGCGCCCGGACTGGACCTACGACCCGGAGTGACCGGCGATCGTCAGCTCGGCGATCCCCACCGCTCGGCCACGGCGGCGTACACGCCCTGGTCGTGGGAGAACTCGATCACGTTGCCGTCGGGGTCGGTCAGGGCGCACACGTAGCCGACCGGCGCCGGCAGCTGGCGGGCCTCCCAGTGGAGGCAGCCCGCCTCGGCGCCGCGGCGGGCGACCTCGTCGACGTCCTCGCGGGTCGGGACCTCGATGCCGAGGTGCGCGAACGGCGCGAGCTGCGGCTGGGGCCGGCCCCGCTCGGCGTTGAACATGACGAGGACGAGCACGAACGGCCGGTCCGTGGCGCCCGGATGGGAGAGCCAGGCGTTCTGGCCGTCGTCGTCGGCGTGGCGGGCGACGACCTCGAGCGGGGTGAACGTCGTGTACCAGTCGACCGAGGCGTCGAGGTCGGAGCTCGGCAGCGCGACGTGGGTCCAGCGAGGTTCGCTCAGCATGGGGCCAGTGTGGCCCACCGTGCGCTCAGTGGCCGGTGTCGAGGATGGCGTCGACCTGGGCGCGGGTCGGCATCGACGTCGAGGCGCCGGCGACGCTGACCGTGTGGGCCCCGGCCGCGGCGCCGACCCGAGCGGCCTCGACGGCGTCGGCGCCCTCGGCGAGCGCCAGGGCGAAGGCGCCGACGAAGCTGTCGCCGGCGCCGGTCGGGTCGATGGTGTCCGCGGAGAACGCGCCGACGCGCACCTCGCCGACCTGCACGCCCGCCGAGCCGAGCGTGACGATGACCCGGTCGGAGGAGTCGAGGCGCAGCTCGAGCGCCTCGTGGGAGTTCACGACGACGATCGGGTCGTGCTGGAGCACGAGGTCGGAGCGATCGGGGACCGGCGCGGCGTTGAACACGACGAGCGTGCCGGCGTCGGCGGCGATGGCGGCCGCCCGACCGGACGCGGGGGCGGCGACCTCCCCCTGGAGGAGGAGGACGTCGGCGGCGGCGATCACTTCGGCGGCGTCCTCGGCATCGGACGGCCCCACCGCGCCGTTGGCCCCGGCGACGATGATGATCGACACCTCGCCGTCGTCGCTGACGATCGGGACGGCGCGGCCGGTGGGGCCGGTGGTCGGCACCACGTGGGTGGTGTCGATGCCCTCGGCCCGGAGCTGCTCGACGATCTCCGCGCCGGACGAGTCGGTGCCCACCCGGCCGATCATCGCCACCTCGGCGCCGAGACGCCGCGCGGCGATGGCCTGGTTGGCGCCCTTGCCGCCGATGAACTCCGCGACGCGGTGGGCCCGCACGGTCTCGTCCGGCGCCGGCGGGTGCGGCACCCAGAGCGTGAGATCGTGGTTCATCGACCCGAAGCAGGCGATCCGGACGGCCACTCGTGCCTCCCGAGGGGTGGGGTTCGCGTCGCAACGTACACCGGGGAGCGACAGCCCCGCCGCGCTGGTACGCTGTCGGGGCTCGTCGAGCACCCGCTCGCGCGCGTCCGCTTCGGTTCTCGCCTCGCGGTCCCCGAAGCCGGGCCCCGGATCCCACCCCACAGAGGACACCACCACACATGGCCGATGCCACCCAGCTCCCGCCGAAGTCGGGCACCATCGAGGAGCACCGCCTCCACGACACCGACACCGGGTCGCCCGAGGTGCAGATCGCGCTCCTCACGGACCGCATCAACCACCTCACCGAGCACTTGAAGGTCCACAAGAAGGACCACCACAGCCGGCGCGGGCTGCTGATGCTCGTCGGACGTCGCCGTCGCCTCCTCGACTACGTCAAGAAGAACGACGTCGAGCGCTACCGGACGATCATCGCCAAGCTCGGCCTCCGCCGCTAGAGATTCTCGCCTCGGGCGACCCTCCGGGGTCGCCCGAGGCACATCCGGCCCACCGACGTGGTGCGCCGGACGACCCCGCCGACCCCGCCGTGGGTCGGCGCCCACACAGGGCGGTAGGGGTCAGCTGCCAGTTGTGGGCCTCCCGGGTGCGCCGGGGAGGTTCTCATCTGGGAACTGGCCACACCGCCCCGACCGGGGGAGCGTTCCCCCGAGAGGAGACACCATGGCTGATCCCATCAGCGTCAGTGGTCCCGTCAGCGGGACCGACAAGAGCATCACCTTCGAGACGGGGCTCCTCGCCCCGCAGAGCCAGGGTGCGGTCGTCGCCACCCTCGGCGGCACGAAGATCCTGGTCACCGCCAACGCCGAGAAGGCGCCGCGCGAGGGCATCGACTTCTTCCCGCTCACGGTCGACATCGAGGAGAAGCGCTACGCCGCCGGCATCATCCCCGGCTCGGTGTTCCGCAAGGAGGGCCGCCCCTCCGACGAGGCGATCCTCACCTGCCGCCTCATCGACCGCCCGCTGCGCCCCTCCTTCGCCGAGGGCTACCGCAACGAGACCCAGATCATCGGCACCGTCCTCGGCGTCGACATGGAGAACCCCCACGACGTCCTCGCCATCAACGCCGCCAGCGCGGCACTGATGATCTCGGGCATCCCCTTCGAGGGCCCGATCGGCGCCGTGCGCCTGGCGTACTCCACCGAGGGCACCTGGGTCCCGCACCCCACCTACGAGGAGGGTGACGAGTCGACCTTCGAGATCGTCGTCGCCGGCCGCGAGACCGCCGACGCCTCCGACATCGCGGTGATGATGGTCGAGGCCGGTGGCACCGAGGACGCCTGGAAGTTCTACGAGCAGGGCGCCCCGAAGGTCACCGAGGAGGTCATCGCCGAGGGCCTCGAGGCCGCGAAGACCTGGATCCGCGAGTCGATCGCCCTCCAGCGCGAGTTCGTCGCTGCCGCCGGCGTTCGCGAGCCGATCCCGTACACCCCCGGTGTCGACTACACCGACGACGTCTACGCCCGGGTGGCCGAGCTCGGCCGCGACAAGCTGGCCCAGGCCAACACGATCGTCGACAAGACCGAGCGCAACGCCGCCAACGACGCCATCCGCGACGAGATCAAGGCCGCCCTGGCCGAGGAGCTCGAGGGTCGCGAGCGCGAGGTGTCCGCAGCGATCAAGTCGCTCACCAAGACCGTCATCCGCGAGCGCGTCGTCAACGAGGGCGTGCGCATCGACGGCCGTGGCCCCGCCGACATCCGCGCCATCTCCTGCCAGGTCGGGCTCCTGCCCACCGCGCACGGCTCGGCGCTGTTCCAGCGGGGCGAGACCCAGGTGCTCAACGTCCTCACCCTCGGCATGCCCCGCATGGCGATGGACATCACCTACAAGGACTCGCTCAACCCCACCGTCAAGAAGCGGTACATGCACCACTACACGATGCCGCCGTTCTCCAACGGCGAGACCGGTCGCGTGGGTGGCACCAAGCGCCGCGAGGTCGGCCACGGCCTGCTCGCCGAGCGCGCCCTGCTGCCGGTGGTGCCCTCCGAGGAGGAGTTCCCCTACGCGCTGCGCCTCGTGTCCGAGGTGCTGTCCTCCAACGGCTCGACCTCGATGGCGTCGGTCTGCTCGTCGTCGATGTCGCTGATGGACGGCGGCGTGCCGATCAAGGCCGCGGTCGCCGGCATCGCCATGGGCCTCATCTACGAGGACGGCAAGTACACGACCCTCACCGACATCCTCGGTGCCGAGGACGCCTTCGGCGACATGGACTTCAAGGTCGCCGGCACCGCCGAGTTCGTCACCGCCCTGCAGCTCGACACCAAGATCGACGGCATCCCCGCCGACGTCCTCGCCGCCGCGCTGTCCCAGGCCAAGGACGCCCGGATGCACATCCTCGACAAGATGTCCGAGGCCATCGCCGAGCCGCGCGACGAGGTCGGCCCCACCGCCCCGAAGATCATCAGCTTCGAGATCCCGATCGACAAGATCGG
The DNA here is from genome assembly GCF_009650215.1 of Actinomarinicola tropica. GTDB lineage: Bacteria > Actinomycetota > Acidimicrobiia > Acidimicrobiales > SKKL01 > Actinomarinicola > Actinomarinicola tropica. The sequence goes on from NZ_CP045851.1 coordinate 1,431,697, forward strand.
CGAGGTCATCGGGCCCAAGGGCAAGGTCATCAACGCCATCCAGCAGGAGACCGGCGCCGACATCAACGTCGACGACGACGGCATGGTCGGCACCGTGTCGATCTCCTCGTCGGACATGGGCGTCGTCGCCGAGGCCGAGCGCCAGATCAAGCTCATCCTCAACCCGCCGACGGCCGAGGTGGGTGCCACCTACACCGGCCGGGTCGTGAACATCACCAAGTTCGGTGCGTTCGTGAACATCCTCCCGGGCCGCGACGGCCTGCTCCACATCTCGAAGATGGGTCAGGGCAAGCGCATCGACAAGGTCGAGGACGTCGTCGACCTCGGCGACACGATCGAGGTCAAGGTCGACGACGTCGACCCGCAGGGCAAGGTCTCGCTCTCGCTCGCCGGCGACGCCCCGGCGCCGAAGGAGGGCGGCAGCAGCCGCGCCGCCTCCGACGACGACGCGGGCAGCGGCGACGACGACGGCGACCGCGAGTTCGTCTCCTTCGAGGACGAGTTCGAGTCGGAGCTGACCTCCGAGCTCGGCGACCTCGGCCCGGCGACCAGCGGCGGTGGCAGCGGCAGCGGCAGTGGCGGTGGGTCGTCCCGCGGCGGCCGTGGCCGTGGTCGTGGCCGCGGGGGTCGTCGCTGACCCCCTCCCGCCCCGATCCGTCGGCTCCGGCCGGCGACGAGATCCAGCGGTCGGTCCTGTCCTCCGGCATCCGCGTCGTCACCGAGCGGATGCCGGAGGCGCGCTCGGTGACGGCCGGCTTCTGGCTCTCGATCGGGAGCCGGGACGAGCCGGCCGAGCTGTCCGGCGCGTCGCACTTCCTCGAGCACCTGCTGTTCAAGGGGACGGCGCGCCGCACGGCCCGCGACATCGCCGAGGCGATCGACGCGGTCGGCGGCGAGATGAACGCCTTCACCGCCAAGGAGCACACGGCGTACTACGCCCGCCTCCCCGCCGGTGAGCTCGAGCTGGGCCTCGACGTGCTGTCCGACGTCGTCACGCAGCCGGCGTTCCGTCCCAACGAGGTCGAGGCCGAGCGCCTGGTCATCCTCGAGGAGCTCCTCATGGACGAGGACGACCCCGACGAGATGGTCCACACGCTGCTGTACGAGGCGCTGTTCCCCGACCATCCGCTCGGGCTCGAGACCGTCGGCACCCGAGAGACCATCGAGTCGATGACCCGGGACGAGATCGCCGGGTTCTTCGCCGACCACTACCACCCGGTCAACCTGGTGGTCGCCGCGGCGGGGTCCCTCGACCACGACCAGGTCGTCGCCGGGGTGGAGGCGTGCTTCGACGATCGGGTGGGCGGTGAGCGACCACCGCGCTGGGCGCCCGAGGCACCGCCGGCGCCACTGGTGGTGCGTCGTCGCGACACCGAGCAGGCCCACGTGGCGCTCGGGTGGCGTGGTGTGCCGTTCGACGATCCCGACCGCTACGCCCTCGCGGTGCTGAACCAGGTGCTCGGTGGTGGGATGGCCAGCCGCCTCTTCCAGGAGGTGCGGGAGGAGCGTGGCCTCGCCTACTCGGTGGGCTCGGGCACCTCGATGTTCGCCGACGCGGGCGCCGTGGTCGTGTACGTGGGGACGGCGCTCGGCCGCTCCACCGAGGCGCTGCGGGTGATCGACGGCGTGATCGACGGACTCGTCGCCGACGGCATCACCGGGCGCGAGCTGGAGGTCGCCAAGGGGTACCTGGCCGGCTCGATGGTGCTCGGCCTGGAGGACTCGGGCAGCCGGATGGGGCGGCTCGGGTCGAGCGAGACCGTCCGTGGCTTCGTCACGTCGGTCGATGAGCACCTGGCCCGCATCGACGCCGTCAGCCTCGAGGACGTCCACCGCGTGGCGATGCGGGTCCTCGGTGCGCCGCGCACGTTGGCGGCGGTCGGACCGTTCGACGAGTCGCGGTTCGAGCCCCTCCTCCCGAGGTCCTGATCACCGATCGGTGGAGCCGCGCGCCGATCCGTGATCAGAAGCCGCCGACCTACACTCCGGACATGTCGGAACGGATCCGGGTCGGGGTGTTCGGTGCAGGCGGTCGGATGGGTGCGACGGTCTGCGATGCCGTCCTCGGCGACCCCGAGCTGGAGCTCGTCGCCGCCGTCGATCCGCACCACGCAGGCCTCGACCTGCGGTCGGTGGCCCACCTCGACGGCGTCGACCTGGTGCTCGGCTCGGGACCGGACGAGCTCGTCCGCACGGGTGCCCAGGTGGCCATCGACTTCACGCGCATCGAGGCGGCCCGCGAGAACGTCGGCTTCTGCGCCGACAACGGGATCCATGCGGTGGTGGGGACGAGCGGGTTCAGCGACGAGGACTGCGAGGGGTTCCGTGGGCGGTTCACGCGCAGCAACTGCGTGATCGTCCCGAACTTCGCCATCGGGGCGGTGCTGATGATGCGGTTCGCCGAGATCGCGGCCCCCTTCTTCGAGACAGCCGAGATCATCGAGCTCCACCACGACCAGAAGATCGACGCCCCGTCGGGGACGGCGATGTCGACGGTGTCGCGCATGGCGGCGGCGTCGGACCAGTGGGGGGCCGACCCCACCCAGAACGAGGTGGTCCCGGGGGCCCGGGGTGCCCGCTCGGGAGGGATCAACGTCCACTCGGTCCGGTTGCGGGGGATGGTCGCCCACCAGGAGGTGCTGCTCGGCACGACGGGGCAGAGCCTGTCGATCCGCCACGACTCCTACGACCGCAGCTCGTTCATGCCCGGCGTGCTGCTGGCCACGAAGCGGATCGCCGACCACCCCGGCCTGACGGTCGGGCTCGACGCCATCCTCGGGATCTGAGCCCTCGGGCGGCGTCGAGCCGTCCGCTCAGCTGCAGGCGCAGCTGTTGGTGCCGGCGCCGGCGACGACCACGTTGCCGAACTGCTCGCTGTCGGCCTTCTTCACGTACCACTCCCAGCGAGCGCCGTCGGGACCCTCGACCCAGGTCTCGGTCTTCTCGGCGTAGCAGCACATCGTGTCGTCGACGCCGGTCGTCTCGAGGCCCGATGTGCTGAGGCGCTGCTCGGCCTCGACGACCTCGGTGGCCGTCTCGGTCTCGACGCCGAGGTGGTTGATCGAGCCGGGGGTGCCGGCGCCGGCGAACAGCACGAGCTTGAGCGGAGGCTGCTCGATGGCGAAGTTGGCGTAGCCGTCGCGCACCTTGGCCGGCTCGGTGCCGAACATCCGGCTGTAGAAGTCGATGGCCTCGTCGAGGTCGGACACGTTGAGGGCGAGCTGCAGTCGCATCGGTGTGGGCTCCTTGGTGGTTATCGCTTCGATGACTGTCGATACGTTAGCCACACGCTTCGACAGGTGTCAATATGTCCCTCATGGACGTCGCCCTGTGCTGCCCGCCCGTCACCGACGCGGTCCTCGACGAGGACCAGGCGGCCGAGCTGTCCGGGTTGCTGAAGGCGCTCGCCGACCCCGTCCGGATCCGCCTCGTCTCGTTGCTCGCCGCCGCGCCGAACGGTGAGCTGTGCGCCTGTGATCTCCCCGAGCTGCTCGACCGAGCCCAGCCCACCGTCTCCCACCACCTGTCCCAGCTCACGAAGGCGGGGATCGTCGAGCGCGAGCAGCGCGGCAAGTGGGCCTGGTTCCGGCTCCGGCCGGAGCAGCTGTCGGCCGTCTGCGTCGCTCTCGGAGGATCCGCGATCTGCGGCCCCGACGGCGCACCTCAGTCCGGCGACCCGTCGCGGTCCGGCTCGTAGGGCTCGCTCGTCGACGTGCCCGGTTCCTCGCCCTCGAGGTCCTCGGGCATGGTCGTCAGTCCCGCCAGCTCACCTCGGCCGGTCTTGCGCTCGCTGAGCACGGTGAACGCCACCGCACCGATGCTCAGGGCCAGGAGGGGCAGCCGGTAGGCGGCGATCTGCTCGAGCACCCAGTCGATCGGTCCCTCGAACACGTTGCCGAGCACGCGGATGAGGTAGAGCCGCAGCACCGTGCCGGTCACGTTGGCGGCGATGAAGATCGCCGGCCGCATCCCCGCGGCGCCGGCGAACAGGCAGATCCAGTTGTTCGGGAGGAAGAAGACGAGCGGCACGCCCCAGCGGGTGAAGTGCTTCTCGACCCACCGGAGCGTGTCGCCGAGGGTCCTCGTGTTGCGCTCGACCCACTTGACCGCGGCGTCGCCGTAGAACCACCCGAGCAGGTAGAAGAGCGGGTCGCTCAGCACCAGCCGCACGAACCCGACGACGTAGTACGAGGTGGGGTCGAGCAGGTTGGTCGTCAGCGCCAGGTTGCGGTTCCGGGCGTTGAGGGCGATGAGCAGCAGCGGGTGGGAGTCGACGAGTGAGGGCGCGAGTGCGTCGCCCACGTTCGCCGCGATCGTGAGCAGCACGAGCGGCGTGGCGATGAGCACGAGGGTGCGCCGGCCCGGCGCGCGCCGGGCGGGGACGGGTTCGACCACGACGGCCGATTCTGGCAGGCGCGCCGTCGTCCGGGCGTGCGGCAGGCGGCTCGGCCGCCGCCTACGCTCCGTTGTGACCGACGACACGGCGGCCGACCGACAGGGGGACCCATGCAGGGCTTGATGCAGCAGACCCAGCTCACGCTGCCGCACATGTTCGAGCGTGCCGAGAAGTACTTCCGCAACAAGGAGGTCGTCACGGCGACGCCGACCGGCCGGCAGCGGATCACCTACGGCGAGTGGGCCGACCGCTCCCGCCGCCTCGGCGGCGTCCTCGACCAGCTCGGCATCAGCGCCGACGGGCGGGTGGGCACCTTCGCGTGGAACACCCAGCGCCACCTCGAGCTGTGGTTCGCGGTCCCATGCTCGGGTCGCGTCCTGCACACGCTCAACATCCGGCTGTTCCCCGAGCAGCTCACCTACGTGGTGAACCACGCCGAGGACGAGGTGATCTTCGTCGACCTCTCCCTCATGGGGCTGCTCGGGCCGTTGCTGCCGACGTTCACCACCGTCAAGCACCTGGTGGTCATGAACGACACCGGGGGAGAGGTCCCCGAGGTCCCGGCCGAGATCGAGGTCCACGACTACGAGGAGCTGCTGGCCGCCGCCGAGCCCGTCCAGTGGCACGTCGACGACGAGGACCAGGCGGCGTCGATGTGCTACACGAGCGGCACCACCGGCAACCCGAAGGGTGCGGTGTACTCGCACCGCTCGATCTTCCTGCACACGTTCGGAGTGATGGCCGCCGACGGCGTCGGCATCCGCGAGTCCGACGTCGTGCTGCCCGTCGTCCCGATGTTCCACGCCAACGCCTGGGGCCTGGCCCACGTCGCGGTGGCCACCGGCGCCACGCTCGTCATGCCCGGCCCCGACCTCTCGCCGGGAGCGCTCGTCGACCTCATCGAGTCGGAGCGCGTCACCGTCGCCGCCGGCGTGCCCACGATCTGGATGGGGGTGCTCGACGCCCTCGACGGGCGTGACGTCTCGTCGCTCCGGGCCATCCCCTGCGGCGGGTCCGCCGTGCCGAAGGCGCTCTCGGAGGGCTTCCGCCAGAAGATCGGCATGCCGATCCTCCAGGCGTGGGGCATGACCGAGACCAGCCCGGTCGCGTCGGTGTGCACGATCAAGTCCGAGCTCGGCGACCTCTCCGAGGAGGAGAAGGCCGACATCCGCTCGACCGTCGGCATCGTGTCGTTCGGCGTCGAGATGCGCGTCGTCGACCCGGACACACTGGAGGAGCGGCCGTGGGACGGCGAGTCCTCGGGTGAGCTGCAGGTCCGCGGTCCGTGGGTCATCCGCGAGTACTACGACGACGAGCGGTCACCCGAGTCGTTCACGCCCGACGGCTGGCTGAAGACCGGTGACGTCGCCACCGTCGACGAGCACGGCTACATCCGGCTGGTCGACCGCACGAAGGACGTCATCAAGTCCGGCGGCGAGTGGATCAGCTCGGTCGAGCTCGAGAACGAGATCATGGCGCACCCGAAGGTGGCCGAGGCCGCCGTCATCGGCATCCCGCACCCCAAGTGGCAGGAGCGTCCGCTGGCGTGCGTCGTCGTGCGCGAGGGCGAGTCGCTCGACAAGGACGAGCTGCTGGCGTTTCTCGAGCCGCGGGTCGCCAAGTGGTGGCTCCCTGACGACGTGCAGTTCATCGACGCGGTGCCGAAGACCTCGGTCGGCAAGTTCTCGAAGAAGGACCTGCGCAGCAAGTTCGAGGGCTACGCCCTGCCGACCGCCTGACCGCCCGTATCCTCGGGCCATGGCCGAGGCCCTTCCCGACGCCGAGGCGGTGCTCGACGCGATCGCCACGACCCGGGCCATCCGTCGCTACACGGACGACCCGATCCCCGAGGGCGACCTGGCGCGCATCCTCTTCGCTGCGACGCGCGGCCCCTCCGGCTCGAACCGCCAGGGCTTCCGCTTCGTCGTGCTGCGCGACGGCCCGGCGGCCACCAGGGCCAAGGCCGTGCTCGGCGAGGCGTTTCGCCGCGGGTGGTCGTCCAAGCGCACGGGCGACGGCTACGACGAGGGCACCGGCGTCCGGGACGACTCGCCGAAGGCCCGCACCGCGCGCGCCATGCAGCACTTCGTCGACCACTTCGAGGCGACACCCGTCGTCGTCCTGGCGTGCCAGCAGCACAAGCGTGGCCACATCACCGACGGGGCCTCGATCTACCCGGCCTGCCAGAACCTCCTCCTCGCGGCCCGGGCCCTCGGCTACGGCGGCGTGATGACGATGTGGCACGGGTTCGTCGAGGACGAGCTGCGGGAGATCCTCGGCATCCCCGACGACGTCGACCTGATGGCCACGATCCCGCTCGGGCGGCCCCAGGGGGCTCACGGGCCGGTGCGACGCCGCCCGCTCGGCGAGCTCGTCCACGACGATCGATGGGGTGGCGAAGCGCCGTGGGCCGTCGACCCACCCGGAACCCGCCACACGGGCGCAGGACCGCGCCGCGCCGGGGATCGATGAGCGACGACCGGTACGGCGCCCTCGTCGACATCGGGTGGTCGGACCGCTGGACGGCGCTGTTCGCCGAGGCGGTCGAGGACACGGGCGCGAGCGACGACGCCCGACCCGGCAGGGTGACGCGCCACGACGGGGTAGCCGTCATGGTCGCCACCGCCGAGGGTGTGGTCCAGCTGCCGGTGCGGGGGGTGCTCGCTCCGCCGACCGTAGGGGACTGGGTGGTCGTCGACGGGGGCGCCGTGAGCGCCGTGCTGCCGCGCCACTCGCTCATCCGACGGCGCGACGTGGACAAGGACGTCGAGCAGCTCATCGCAGCCAACGTCGACGTCGTCGCCTGCGTGTGCGGGCTCGATCGGCCCGTGAAGCTCGGCCGCATCCAGCGCACGGCGATGCTGGCGTGGGACGCCGGCGCCGTTCCGGTGGTCGTGCTGACGAAGGCCGACCTCGTCCCGGACGCCGCGGCCGAGGCGGAGCGGGTCGAGGCGGCGTTCCCCGCGATCGATGTCTACGTCGTCGACGCGCGTGGGGGGACCGGGCTCGAGCGACTCCGCGACGTGATCGCCGGACGCAGCGTCGTGCTCGTCGGGGAGTCGGGGGCGGGCAAGTCGACCCTGACGAACGCGCTCGCCGGCGAGGAGCGCGCGGTCACCGGCGAGGTGCGGAGGGGTGACGCCAAGGGCCGCCACACGACGACGGCGCGAGAGCTCCACCCCCTCGGCGACGGTGCGGTGGTCATCGACTCGCCGGGCATCCGCTCCGTCGGCGTGTGGGTCGACGCCGACGTCCTGTCGAGCTCCTTCGGCGACGTCGAGGACCTGGCGGAGGCCTGTCGCTTCAACGACTGCGCTCACGACACCGAACCGGGATGCGCGGTGCTCGCCGCCGTCGAGGGCGGAGAGCTGGCCCCGGCCCGGCTCGACGCGTGGAGGGAGATGGCGCGCGAGGTGGCGGCAGCCGAGCGTCGCGCCGATCCGCAGGCCGAGCGGCGCCATGGCCGCCGCGTCGCTCGGGTCGTCAAGGAGGCCAAGCGGCAGCGACCCGACCAGCGGTGACGTGCGGCTCCCCGACTGGGGGTGACGTCGTCCCTCTCGTACCCTGCGTGGCGTGTACCGCTTCGCGCTGCGCCCGCGCTGGATCCTGTCGCACCTGCTGGCCCTCGCCGTCGTCGTCGTCTGCATCGGCGCCGGCATCTGGCAGCTCGACCGCCTGGACCAGAAGCGCACGGCGATCGATCGCTACGACGAGATGTCGGCGCTCCCGACCGTCCCCGTCGGGGATCTGCTCGGCCCCGACACGCCCGAGGACGCGGTGGACGAGCTCGTCCACCGCCGGGTGAGCGCCACCGGCACCTACCTGGTCGACGAGCAGGTCACCGTCCGGAACCGCACGCTCGACGGCGCGCCGGGGCACTGGGTCCTGACCCCCGTGCTCCTCGACGACGGCACCGCGGTGGTCGTCAATCGGGGGTGGGTGCCGATGGCCGTCCTCGAGGACCTCTCGACGGCCGCGCCCCCGACGGGGGAGGTCGAGGTCGTCGGCACGCTGAGCGCCACCCAGGAACGGGGGACGTTCGGCGCCGTCGACGCGGCGGAGGGGCGGATCGTCGACTTCGCCCGGGCCGACATCGGCCGTCTGGCCGCGCAGATCGACGTGCCGGTGCTGCCCGCGTACGTGACCCTCGAGGGGCAGGTCCCCGACACCGCCGACGTCCCTGTGCCGGTGGAGCCGATCGAGCCCGACGAGGGGCCGCACCTCGGCTACGCCGCCCAGTGGTTCATCTTCGCCGCGATCGCAGCCGTCGGCTACCCGCTCATCCTCCGCAAGGTCGCCCGGGACCGGGCAGCGGAGGCGGCGGCGGACGGTGCCCCACGTGTGCGTCGCCGCAGCGCCAAGGTGCCGGTCGACGACTGATCGCCCGGTGCCGCCGGCGGACATGCAGCATGGGTGCGCCGGAGGGGCGCTGGTAGTGTGCCTCCGATGTCCCACCCGTCCCCGCTGCCGCTCCTGGTGCTCCACGGCCTGCGCCTGAAGGGGTTCGCCGACGTCTCCACCCTGGCGGCCACGAGCGGCGCCGAGCCGGTGTCGATCGAGCTCACCCTCGGCGAGCTCCACGGGCGTGGCTTCGTCCACCTGCCCGGGTCCGGGTCGCTCGGTTGGGCGCTCACCCGGGACGGCCGCTCGGAGAACGAGCGCCTCCTCCACCTCGAGCTCGAGCTCCTCGGCGCCCGGTCCCACGTCGAGGCCGCCTACCGGCGCTTCCTCGGCATCAACCAGGAGCTGCGGTCCCTCTGCACCGACTGGCAGGTGCGCGGCGACGCCCTGAACGACCACGACGACGTCGAGTACGACGAGTCCGTCATCGCCCGGCTCGGCTCGCTGCACCGTCGGGCCCGTCCGGTGTGCGTCGAGCTGTCGACCCGCCTCGCCCGCTTCGGTCGCTACGAGCGCCGGCTCGCGGCCGCGCTCGACAAGGTCCGCGACGGGGACGGCGGCTGGTTCACCCAACCGCTCATCGACTCGTACCACACGGTCTGGTTCGAGCTCCACGAAGACCTCCTGGCCACCCTCGGCATCGACCGCACCGCCGAAGCCAGCCACCTCTAGGAAGCACCCACATGCCTCGATTCGGCCGCGTCCTCACCGCCATGGTGACCCCCTTCGGCCCCGACGGGGCGCTCGACCTCGACGGCGCCGCGGCGCTCGCCCGGTGGCTGGTCGACAACGGCAACGACGGCGTGGTCGTCGCCGGCACCACCGGCGAGGCGCCCACGCTCAGCAAGGAGGAGCACCTCCTGCTCATCCAGGCGGTGCGCGCCGCGGTGCCCGACGCCGTCGTCGTCGCCGGTGCCGGCAGCAACGACACCCGTCACGCCATCGCGATGACCGAGACGGTCACCGACATCGGCGTCGACGCCGTGCTGTCGGTCGGGCCGTACTACAACCGGCCGCCCCAGGCCGGGATCGAGGCCCACTTCCGGGCCATCGCCGCCGCCACCGACCTGCCGATCGTGATCTACGACGTGCCGGGTCGCACCGGGCGCCGATTCGACCACGACGTGCTGGTGCGGCTCTTCACCGAGGTCCCGAACTGCGTGGCCTTCAAGGACGCCACCGGTGATCCCGCCGGTGCCGCCCGTCTGCTCGCGGCGGTGCCCGACCTCGAGCTCTACAGCGGCGACGACGCGCTCACGCTGCCCCTCCTCGCCGTCGGCGCCGTCGGCGTCATCGGGGTGTCCTCGCACTGGGCGGCCCCGGAGCTCGCCGAGATGGTCGCCGCCGTCGAGAAGGGCGACCTGGCCCACGCCCGGACGGTGAACGCCCGGCTCCAGCCGTCGTTCCGCTACGCCAACTCGGAGACGTGCGTGTTCTCGCAGTCGGCCAAGGCGATGATGAACGTGCTCGGCGTCGAGGTGGGGGAGTGCCGCCTGCCGCTCGGACCGGCGCCCGACGGGACGGGCGCGCGGGCCCGCGAGGTGCTCGAGGCGCTCCGTGGCTGATCCGGTCCGCATCACGTTCCTCGGCGGTCTCGGCGAGATCGGCCGCAACTGCGCCTGCATCGAGGTCGACGGCCGCATCATGCTGCTCGACTGCGGCCTGATGTTCCCGGACCTCGACATGCTCGGGGTCGACCTCGTCCTCCCGGACTTCACGTACCTGCGCGACAACGCCGACCGTGTCGAGGGCTGCATCACCACCCACGGCCACGAGGACCACGTCGGTGGGCTGTCCTTCCTGCTGCGGGACATCTCGTTCCCGATCTACGGCTCCGAGCTCGCGCTCGGGATCGCCCGCAACCGCATCGAGGAGGCCGGGTTGCTCGGGCGCACCGAGCTCATCCCGGTGCGCGACGGCGAGCGCCGCATGATCGGGCCGTTCGACGTCGAGTTCATCCCCGTCACCCACTCGGTGCCGCACGGCTTCGCCACCGCGTTCCACACGCCGCAGGGCACGATCCTGCACTCGGGGGACTTCAAGCTCGACCTCACCCCGGTCGACGGGCGCCTCACCGACCTCGCCCGGATGGGTCAGATCGCGAAGGAGGACGGCGTCCGGCTGCTCCTCGCCGACTCCACCAACGCCGAGGAGGCCGGTCACTCCCGGTCCGAGAGCTCGGTCGGCGCCGTCCTCTACGACCTCTTCCACGCCCACGAGGGGCGCCGGATCATCACCGCCAGCTTCGCCAGCCACGTGCACCGGGTGCAGCAGATCGCCGATGCGGCGATGGCGTTCGGCCGCACGGTCGTCACCATCGGCCTGTCGATGAAGAAGAACGTGCGGTTGGCGCGGGACCTCGGACTGCTGAAGATCCCCGACCACGCCATCCGCGACATCGAGGACGTCGGTGACCTCGAGCCGGGCAAGGTGTGCATCATCTCCACCGGTAGCCAGGGCGAGCCGATGTCGGCGCTCGCGCTGATGGCCTCGGGGGAGAGCCGCTGGCTGAAGCTCGGACCGGACGACACCGTCATCCTCAGCTCCCACCCGATCCCGGGCAACGAGATGAACGTCTCGAAGGTCATCGACGGTCTCGTGCGGCTCGGCGCCGAGGTCGTGCACTCCGGCATCGCCGACGTGCACGCCACCGGCCACGCCAAGGCCGACGAGCTGAAGACGCTCCACTCGATCACCCGTCCCGACTGGTTCATCCCCGTCCACGGCGAGTACCGGCACCTGCGCCAGCACGCACGGATCGCGGCGTCGATGGGGACGCCGGAGGACCGCATCCTCGTCTGCGAGGACGGCGACTCCGTGCTGCTCACCGACGACGGCATCGAGCGCACCGAGAGCGTCCCCGCCGGCTACCTCTACGTCGACGGCATCGTCGGCGACATCGGCCACGGCGTGCTGCGGGACCGCAAGGTCCTGGCCGAGGAGGGCGTCGTCGTGGTGATCGCCGCGGTCGACGTCGTCAACGGGGTCGTCATCACCGGCCCCGAGGTCATCACGCGCGGGTGGGTGCACGCCCCCGAGGCCGAGGAGCTGCTCGGCGAGGCCACCGAGGTCGTGCGTCAGGCGATCGAGGAGGCGCTGGCCGAGGAGGCGCCGGACGTCGAGACGCTCCAGCGGGTGATCCGTCGTGCCGCCGGCCGGTTCGTCAACCAGCGGACGCGCCGCCGACCGATGATCGTGCCCGTCGTGATGGAGGCCTGAGCCGCCGGCGCTCAGTCGGCGGAGGCCAGGTCGACCCAGTAGGCCTCGTACAGGAGGTCGGCGCCGGACTGGCGGTGCCGCAGCAGGTCGGTGAGCAGGGCGAGGGCCCGCTCGCGGATGCGCTCGGCGGTCGTCTCGGGCTCGGGGGCGTCGGTGACGAGGGCCTCGCGGAGGTCGTCGAGCTCGGCCCGCAGGCGGGGGTGCTCGGCGGTGAGGCGGGCGATGCGTGCGACGACGTGGGGGCTCGTGCGCTCGAGCTCGGGGAACAGGTCGCCCTCGGTCTCCTCCACGTGGTCGTGCAGCGCCCCGTCGAGCTCGTCGCAGACGAGCGCGACGTTGGTGCGCCAGACCGGGAGGTCGGCGAGGGCGGGCTCGGCGAGGGCCCGTTCGAGGCGATCCATGAGCTCACGCAGGCGCTCGCGGCGGGCCTCGGCCCGTGCCTGAGGCTCGGGGGCGGGGACGTGGTCGGACATGGCGCACCACCTCGCATCGGCGACAGCTCGACCCTCGCAGACCGGGTCACGGAAGGGAAGGGGCGATCGTCCCGGCGGCGTCGTCCACGGAGGGTCCTTGACCCCGCGCCACCGTCCGGCGACCATGGTCGGCGGGTGGAGCCCGTTGGTCCCACGCGCCCGAGGTCCCTGTGGCAACGAAGCAGTCCACCCGATCCCGATCCACCGCCGGCCGCTCCACGAAGGGGCGGGCCACCGCGCCGCCGAAGCCGCTGTTCGCCAGCGCGTTCGAGGGCCACGTCGCCGACGCGTGGGGGCTCGCCCTCGTCGCCCTCGGCGTCCTCGCCGGCCTCGGCATCTACGTCGACGCGGCCGGGGCGCTCGGCCGCCTCCTCGACGGCGCCGCCGGTGGCGCGCTCGGCGTCGCCCGGGTCCTCGTCCCGCCCGCCCTCGTCCTCGCCGGGGTGCTGCTCATCCGCAACGACGTCGACGACGACGGCGGCTTCCCCGTGCGCGGCGTGGTCGGGTCGCTCCTGCTCCTCGTCGGCGGCTCGGGCCTGCTCCACATGGGGCTCGGCCGCCCGGCGCTCGGCGACGGCATCGACGCGCTGTCCGACGCCGGCGGGGCGCTCGGCGCCGCCACCGGCATCCCCCTGGAGGCCGCGGCGTCGGTCTGGGGCGCGCTGCTCGTCCTCGTCACCGTCACCGTCCTCGGACTGCTCGTGCTCACCCACACGACGCTCCGCGCCGTCCTCGACGTCACCTCGGCGGGCGTGCGCCCCCTCGGCGACGTCGGTCGGCGGGCCGTCGGCGGTCTCTTCACCGGACCCTCGGGTGACGAGGGCGCGGCGACGACCCCGACCGACGCGACGCGGGTCGACGCCGCCCCCGTGAGCGAACCGACCGTCGTCGTCGGCGGCCGCGAGATCGTCGCGGACGACGCCGACGCCACGGCGGACGAGGCCATCGACCTCACCGACGCCACCGCGCTGTTCGACCAGGACGCCGGATCACCGCGCGCCGGTCGGGCCGCGCCCGAGCGGGCACCGGTCCCCGAACCCGCCGGCGATCCGGAGCAGCTCCACATCGACCTCGGGCCCGCCGCCACGTCGTCGCCCTGGAAGCTCCCGCGGGTCGACCTGCTGAAGAAGGCCGGACCGCACAAGGTCGATCGCTCGGCGGTCGAGGACGCCGGCCGCGTGCTCGAGCAGGCGCTCGCCGAGCATGGCGTGGAGACGCGCCTGGTCGGCATGGTCGTCGGCCCCACGGTCACCCGCTACGAGCTCGAGCTGGGTCCCGGCGTGAAGGTCGCCCGCGTCACGAGCCTCCACAAGGACATCGCCTACGCGATGGCCACCCCCGACGTCCGCATCCTGGCTCCCATCCCGGGGCGCCAGGCGATCGGCGTCGAGGTGCCGAACGCCCAGCGCGAGCTCGTCGCCCTCGGCGACCTGCTCACGTCGCCCGAGGCCAAGAAGGCGACCCATCCCCTCGAGGTCGCGCTCGGCCGCGACATCAACGGCACGTCGGTGATGCTGAACCTCGCGGCGATGCCCCACGTGCTCATCGCGGGCGCCACCGGTGCCGGCAAGTCGTCGTGCATCAACTCGATCATCACGTCGCTGCTGATGCGCTCCACGCCGGACCAGGTGCGGATGATCCTCGTCGACCCCAAGCGCGTCGAGCTCACCCAGTACGCCAAGCTGCCCCACCTGCTCACCGAGGTCGTCACCGACCCGAAGAAGGCGGCCAACGCACTCGACTGGGCGGTGCGGGAGATGGACCGCCGCTACGAGGTGCTGGAGGCCGTCGGCGTCCGCGACATCACGGGCTACAACGCGGCGTACGACCGCGGCGACCTGCGCGAGGCGCCGGGAGCCGGCGAGGTCGGGCCCGACGGCGAGCCGCTCGAGTACCCGCGGATGAGCTTCATCGTCATCGTGGTCGACGAGCTCAACGACCTCATGATGGTGGCCGCCCGCGACGTCGAGGCGAGCATCTGCCGCATCGCGCAGAAGGCCCGTGCGGTCGGCATCCACCTGGTGCTCGCCACCCAGCGGCCGTCGGTCAACGTCATCACCGGGCTCATCAAGGCCAACGTGCCGTCCCGCATCGCCTTCGCCGTGTCGAGCCTGGCCGACAGCCGCGTCGTCCTCGACCAGGGCGGGGCCGAGCGCCTCATCGGCAAGGGCGACATGCTCATGCTCACGGCCACGTCGAGCACCGCCCAACGCGTCCAGGGTGCGTGGGTCACCGAGGAGGAGGTCCGCGACGTCGCGAAGGCCTGGCGCAAGCAGGCCCCGGAGGTCACCTACAACCAGGAGGTCCAGGGCGACGGTGAGCCGACCGGGGCCGCGGCGCAGCTGCCCGGTGGGTCCACCGGCGACGAGGACGACGACGAGCTCCTGCTCCAGGCCATGGACCTGGTGGTGCGCAGCCAGTTGGGGTCCACGTCGATGCTCCAGCGGAAGCTGCGCGTCGGGTTCGCCCGTGCCGGTCGCCTCATGGACCTGCTCGAGCAGCGGGGCGTGGTCGGCCCCTCGGAGGGGTCGAAGGCCCGTGCGGTCCTCATGACGCCCGAGGAGCTCGACGGCGCCGGTCCGACCGCCGACGACCTCATCGGTCCCGACCAGCTCCCGGACGACCCGGCGTTCTGACCCGTCGACCGCGGGCGCCGGGTTCCCGGCTTGGAGGGGACCGCCGCCGGCAGCCATCCTGAACCGTCGTGCTCGTCCTCCACATCCTCTTCGTCGTCGTCGGCTTGGTCGTGCTGACCAAGGCCGCCGACCAGTTCGTGCTGGGGGCGGCCCGCATCTCGCTCGCTCTGCGGATCAGCGCCGTGGTGGTCGGCGCGGTGATCGTCGGCTTCGGCACCTCTGCTCCCGAGATGCTCGTCTCGACGCTCGCCGCGCTCGACGGCAACGCCGAGGTCGGCCTCGGCAACATCGTCGGCTCCAACGTCGCCAACCTCACCCTGGTGCTCGGGGCCGCGGCCCTGATCGTCCGGGTCGGCATCCACGACGGCGTGCTGCGGCGCGAGGCACCGCTCATGCTCGGCGCCGTGGCGCTCTTCGCGCTCCTGGTCCAGGACGGCGTCGCAGGCTGGGAGGCCGCCGTCCTCCTCGTCGTCATGGTCGCCGTGCTCACGATCATCATCCGCTCGGGCGGTCTCCCCGATCCCGAGCTCGAGGAGGAGGTGGAGGAGTTCGCCGACGAGGCGCACCCGCACCCGCTGAAGGGCGAGGTCGTGCGGACGGTGATCGGCCTGCTCGGCACGCTGCTCGGCGCGCAGCTGCTCGTCACCGGCGCGGTGGAGGTCGCCGACGCCGCAGGGCTCTCGGGCGGGTTCGTCGGCTTCACGCTCGTGGCGGTCGGCACGTCGCTGCCCGAGCTCGTCACCACGGTCGCCGCGGCCCGAGCCGGGGAGACCGACCTCATCGTCGGCAACCTGCTCGGTTCGAACATCTTCAACAGCCTGATCGTGGGGGCCACGATGGGGTTCGCGAGCGGGGGGCTCGACGCCCCGAAGCTGCTCGGCATCGGCGTGGTGATGATGGTGGCGATCGCCGGTGGCCTCGTCGTGCTGATGCTCGCCCGGCGGCAGCTCACCCGCATCGAGGGCGGCGGGCTGATCCTCGCCTACGGCGCGTCGGTGGCGCTGCTCGGCGTCTGACCGGCGGCGGGGCCTAGGCCCTCCAGAGGAGGACCTGGCCCTCGCCGGTGGTCATCAGCGAGGCGGGTTGGACCCGCAGGCGGTCGGGGATGAGGCGCAGGATGCCGAACGCCGGGCTCGTCGGGCTGTCCCACGCAGGGATGATGGCCGGGTCGTAGCCGACGGGCGGTGACGCCTGCGCGAACCGCTGCCACCCCTTGGCCAAGGCGTCCTCGCTCGTCTGCCACTCGGCGGAGCACTCCGCGGTGCAGGTGTCCTGGTCCGGGCTCCAGTACGTGACCGACATCCGCGGCATCGCCGCGAGGTCGTGGGCCTTCGGCGACAGGGGAGAGGTGGCGATCCACCCGGTGAGCTGCGCGCCGCTCCACTCCCAGATCGGGTGGAGCACCCGCGTCCTCGGCCGGCCGCGGGGGTCGGTGGTCCCGGCGACGCACCACACGATGCGGTGCGCCATCTCCACGAACGCCGGCGCGACGGTCTCCAGTGCTGCCATGGTTGCTCTCCTCGCTCGCCCTGTCCGGAGCATGTCACAGGTGACCGGCGCCACTGCGGAGCGGGAGGGGGAGGAGTACCGTCCCCCTCGTGGGGGTCGAGAGCAGCGGAGAGGCGACCGTCGCCCGATCGGTCCGCATCTCGACGCGGTCGGGCCGCATCGAGGTGGTGGCCGAGGCGCGCGACGACGTGGTGGTCGAGGGCGGCGCGGTCGATCCCGGCGACGCCCCCGACGGCGGGCCTGCGCAGCTCACGGTCACCGGTGGGCACGACGCGGTGCGGGCCCGGGTGCCGACGGGGACCGACGTCGTGGTCGGCACCCGCTCGGGGCGGGTCGCGCTCACCGGCGAGCTCGGCGCGGTCGCCGTCACCACGGTCAGCGGCCGGGTGACGGTGCAATCGGCGCGGCGGGCCTCGGTCCGCACGGTGAGCGCCCGGGTCGAGGTCGAGATCTGCGAGGGAGAGGCGCGGGTCGACACCGTCAGCGGTCGCGTCGCCGTCGGGCGCGCCGGGTCGATCAAGGTCGCGACGAAGACCGGGCGCGTCCGGGTCGAGGCGGTCGACGGGGAGGTGCGGGCCCGATCCGTGGCCGGGCGGGTGACGATCGGCTACGTCGGCTCGACACCGCCCGACGTGAAGCTGGAGACCGTGAGCGGGCGCATCGAGCTCGAGGTGCCCGCCGGTGCCGCGCCCGTCCAGCGGTTCGCGTCGCGCTCCGGATCGATCCGGTCGACCGTCCCCCATGGCGAGACGGGGACGATCGCGGCCCGCACGCTGAGCGGGGCGATCCGCGTCCGGGAGGCCTAGGTGGCGGTCGACGTGGCCGCCGACGCCGTCGTCGGCACGGTGGTGTTCACCGACATCGTCGGCTTCACCGCGTTCACCGCCGACGAGGGCGACGACCGTGCGCTCGAGCTGCTGGCGGTCCAGGAGCGGGCGGTGGAGCGGCTGCTCCCGGACGGGGCCCGGGTCGTCAAGGAGCTGGGGGACGGCCTCATGCTGTGGTTCCCCGACCCGGTCGGCGCGATCACCACCGCGCTGGCGCTGCACGCCACGCTCGCCGACCACGACCTCGACGGCTTCCCGCTGTGGATCCGTGCCGGTGCCCACCACGGCACGCAGCGACGGCGCCGCGACGACCTCCTCGGCCACGACGTCAACGTCGCGGCCCGCATCGTCGACCTGGCCGGCCCCGGTGAGCTGCTCGTCTCGGAGGCCACCCGGCGCGCCATCGGTGGCGGGCTCGTCGACGTGGAGTTCCGGGAGGTCGGGCCGGTGTTCGTCAAGGGCCTCGCGGACCCGGTCTGGATCCACCACGTCGAGCCCCTCGACGACACGACTGTCGTCCCCGCGGACCCACCCGCTGCGCCGGAGGGGGCCAGGTAGGCTGTCGGGGCCATGCCCCGCCGCTACTGGGTCGAGACGCTCGGCTGCCCCAAGAACCAGGTCGATTCGGACAAGCTCGTCGGGACGCTCCTCGCCGACGGCATGGTGCCGGCCGACTCGCCCGATGCCGCCGACCTCGTCGTCGTCAACACCTGCGCGTTCATCGAGGACGCCCGCCAGGAGTCGATCGACACGGTGCTGGCCCTGTCCGACGCACGTCGCGACGGCGCCGAGCTGGTGGTCACCGGGTGCATGGCCGAGCGCTACGGCGACGAGCTCGCCGACGCGCTGCCCGAGGTCGACGCCGTCGCGGGGTTCGGCGTGCCCGTCACCCTCGGTCCCACCCGACGAGTCCCCGAGCTCGACCTGCTCAACCTGCCCCGCCCGGCCTCCGCCGTGCCGTGGGCGTACGTGAAGGTCGCCGAGGGCTGCGACCGGGCCTGCGGGTTCTGCGCCATCCCCACGTTCCGGGGTCCCCAGCGGTCCCGCTCGATCGAGTCGATCCTCGCCGAGGTCGACCAGCTCGGCGTGCAGGAGGTCGTCCTCGTCGCCCAGGACCTCGCCGCCTTCGGCCGGGACCAGGGCGTCGGCGAGCGGGCCATCGTGCCGCTCGTCGAGGCCGTGTCCGCACGGGCGGCGCGGGTCCGGCTGCTCTACCTCTACCCGTCCGACCTCACCGACCAGCTGGTCGACGCCATCTGCGCCACCGGCGTGCCCTACTTCGACCTCAGCCTCCAGCACGTGTCGCGCCCGCTCCTGCGGAGGATGCGCCGCTGGGGCGACGGCGACCGCTTCCTCGACCGCATCCACGCCATCCGCGGGCGTGAGCCCGACGCCGCCTTCCGCTCCAACTTCATCGTCGGGTACCCGGGCGAGACCGAGGACGACCACGATGCGCTGCTGCGCTTCGTCGAGGCGGCCCAGCTCGACTGGTGCGGGTTCTTCTCCTACTCCCCGGAGGCCGGCACCTACGCCGCCGACCTCGACGGCCAGGTCGCGCCGGGGCTCGTGGCCGAGCGCCTCGCCGAGCTGTCCGAGCTGCAGGACGCCATCACCGCGCAGCGTCGGTCGGCGCTGATCGGCCGCACCGTCGAGGTCCTGGTGGACGAGCCGGGCGTCGGCCGCACCCACCGCGAGGCGCCCGAGATCGACGGCATCGTCACGGTGCCCACCGACCTCGTGCCGGGCGCGTTCCACACCGTCGAGGTCGTCGATTCGCTCGGCCCCGACCTCGAGGCGGTCGCCGCCACGATCGGGGCGCCGCGGTGACCGACACCGCCTTCGGCCCGAGCGCGCTCGCCACCCCGGCGAACTACGTGACGATCGCCCGCTTGCTCCTCTCGCCCCTGCTCTTCGTGGCCATCGCCGACGGCGGCGCAGGGTGGCTGATCTTCGCCGTCTGGACCGCCCTCTGCCTCACCGACGGGGTGGACGGCTACCTCGCCCGGCGCCACGGCACCACGCGCTCCGGGGCATTCCTCGACCCGCTCGCCGACAAGGTGCTGGTTCTCGGCGCTCTCGTCGCCCTCGTGGCCATCGAGCGCTTCACGTGGCTGCCCGTGCTCCTCATCGCCGCCCGCGAGGTCGCGATCAGCATGTACCGCTCGTACTGGGCCCGCCGAGGCGTCTCGATCCCCGCGCGTCGCAGCGCCAAGCTGAAGACCGTCACCCAGCAGTTCGCCGTGGCGTTCGCGCTCCTCCCGCCGATCGCCGACGACCCGGCCTGGGTCGCCGACACCACCCTGTGGGCCGCGGTGGGGCTCACGCTGGGGACGGGCGCGCAGTACCTCTACGACGGGTCCCGGGCGGCGGCCCCGGCCGGCGCGCCGCCGTCGGTCTGAGCCTCACGCGTCGCCCGACGCCGTGCCTCTGTGGCGCGTGCGGATCCGGTCGAGCTGCTCGGCGACGACCTCGTCCGACAGTCGGCTCGGGGCGTCGGTGCGGTAGCGGCAGGCGACGGCCGGCAGCTCGAGCGGCGGCCGGTCGCTGGTGAGGCGCAGCAGCAGGTCCCAGTCCTCCGCGTAGGTGAGCGTCTCGTCGAAGCGGGCCTCGGGAAGCCCCGCCCGGTGGGCGATCGCGCCGATGTCGGTGATCATGCCCTCCTCGAGGGTCGCCCGGTCGTACGCCGCGAACTGCAACCACGGCCAGCCCCGACCGGGGAGCCCGTGGACGCGGTCGTGGTCGTCGATGAGCCGCGCCCCGTAGAGCACCTGGGCATCGGGGTGGGACTCGAAGGCCCCGACGACGGCGTGGAGCCACTCGGGGTCGAGCTCGTTGTCGTCGTCGAGGTAGGCGACGATCTCTCCGGTTGCGGCCGCCAGGCCGACGTTGCGGGCCCCCGACAAGCCGGGCTCCGGGTGGTGCACCACGTGGATCCGGTGGTCGGGGAGCTCGGCGAGCGCGGCGCGCGTCGCGCCGCCGCCGTCGTCGCCGTTGTCGACCACGACCAGCTCCCAGTGCGGGTAGCGCTGGGCGCACACCGAGCGGACCGCCCGGGGGAGGACCTCGGGACGGTGGCGGGTGGCCAGGATCACCGAGACGAGCGCACCGGACGCCGGGACCGGCTCCGCGGCCAGCCAGTGCATCGTGCGCCAGACCAGCGACTCCCGCTCGAGCTGGGCGACCCGCTCGTCGAGGCCGGCCACCGCGATCGCCGACCTGCCCGGAGCCGCCTCCACCTCCGGCACCTCGGCGCCCGGCTCGGGGCTCGCGGGGCGGGGCCGTCGGGCCAGTCGCTGCGACGCCAGGGCGCCGGAGCGCGCCGCGACCGACGGGACGAGGTCGTCGCGCGGGCTGCCGTCGACGTCGCCGAGGCGGTGGCCGAGCGCAGCGGCGACCGTCGGCGCCACCTCGTGGGACAGGAGCGGCCGGTCGCGGTGGCCGGGGGAGATGCCCGGGCCGGTCGCGAGGAAGAGCCCTCGCTCGTGGTGGTCGCCGGTGCGCCAGTGCTCGTAGGGCACGACGACGGTGCCGATCGTCGGCGACCACACCCGCTCCAGGAGGGAGCTGCGGTTCCACTCGACCAGCAGGTCGGGGAAGTCGTCCACCTCCTGGCGAGGGAACACGTCGTCGGTCCGCACGACGTCGAGGACGGCGGGCTCGCCGGTGTCGACGTCGACGAGCTCGAGCAGGTCGGCACGGAGCCGCTCGAGGACCCGGTCGAGCTCGCGACCCGGCGCGACCCGTCCGTGGCGCTCCCGTCCCAGGAGGTTCACGCGCACGCCCCCGGCGGGGGAGTTGTTCGGGACGTCGTAGAACGTGCGGCCCGCCCGGCCGACGGCGTCGAGGTCGGGGTTCGGCGCGGGAGGGGCCGAGCTGATGCGGCGACGGACGAGGGGCGCCAGGTGCGGGGTGACGCGTCGCTCGAGCGCCAGCGGGAGCCGACCGATCGTCATCCCGGCGAGGCGCGTGCGGCGGCCGACCGGTGCGGCGCCGCGGTGGGCCAGGTCGAGGCGCCACAGGATGTGGTCGAGCATGTGGGTGCCGTCGAAGTGGGGGCCCATCCCGTGGGTGAGGTGGACGTAGACGGTGGTGTCGTCGTCGACCCGTTCGAGGTGGGCGCCGAGCCCCTCGTCGAGCAGCTCGTAGACCGCGACGAGCGGGTCGCCGAGCAGCTCGGCACGCGTGGGGTCGTGCCACGGGTGGCCGGGGTCGTGCACGTGCCAGAACTGGTGGCCGACGCAGTGCGACTCCCCGTAGACCGTGAGGAACCACGACCAGTCGCCTTGGTCGAGGAGGTGGAGCGACGCCGCCGTCTTCCGTCGGATGCCCTCCTTCAGGTCCTCGAACAAGGCGAGGTCCTCGCCCGGGGTGCGGTGCAGGCCGGCGCGGTGGTGGTAGTCGCACGCCGCGAACGCGGGTGTCCCGCCGGGGCCGGGGGAGGTGCCGACCGGGTGGGGTCCGAACCGCTCGGAGAGCTGCCCGACCAGCTCGGGCGGGTGGGACTGGGTGGCGAAGTGCCGGTCGTGGCACCCCCACTCGGCGACGAGGACGCCGTCGAGGTCCGGCGTCGGGAAGATGTGCGGTGCATCGATGACCGCGACGCGGTGGCCCGCACCGCTGAGGGCGTCCCAGACGCGCGTGCCGACCGTGTCACGAGGGGTCGTGTCCCGCCACTCGTAGGTGTGCCGGTCCACCTTGGCCCAGCAGTAGTACTCGTGGTTGGTCGGGAGGCGACCGGTGAACATCGACGTCCAGTGCGCCCCCACGTAGACGCCGCGCGGCCCGACGGTGTCGACGACCGCGCCACGCTCGAGGAGCGACGCCAGGTGCGGCATCCGCCCCTCCTCGGCCAGGCGGCGGGCGATGTCCGCGTCGCAGGCGTCGAACGCGACGTGGAGGAGGCGCGCGGGGGCTGTCATGCGCCGGGACGCTACCGGTAGCCTCGCCCGCCATGCGCTGCGAAGTCGTCGCCGTCGGGACGGAGCTGCTCCTCGGGCAGATCGTCGACACCAACTCGTCCTGGATCGGTGAGCAGCTGGCCCTGGCCGGCATCGACAGCCACTTCCAGACCAAGGTGGGCGACAACCGCGACCGGATCGCCAGCAGCCTGCGGCAGGCACTCGAGCGCAGCGACGCCGTCGTGGTGTGCGGTGGCCTCGGCCCGACGCAGGACGACATCACCCGCGACGTCATCGCCGAGGTGATGGGCGTCGAGCTCCTCCACGACGAGGCCATCGAGGCGCGCATCCGGGCGATGTTCGGCTCGCGGGGACGGGCGATGTCGGCGAACAACCTCCGCCAGGCACAGGTGCCGGCGGGTGCGACCACCATCCCGCAGATGCCCGGCACCGCGCCGGGGCTCGTGTGCCCCATGCCGCCGGGCCACGCGCACGAGGGCAAGGTCATCTACGCCGTCCCCGGCGTCCCCGCCGAGATGCGGGAGATGGTGGCGGGCACGGTCGTCCCCGACCTGCAGCGCCGTGCTGGGGTCACGTCGGTGATCGCCAGCCGCACCCTGCGGACGTGGGGCCAGTCCGAGTCCGGCCTCGCCGAGATGCTGCACGACGAGATCGAGCGGCTCGACCGCGAGCCCGGCGCCACGATCGCCTTCCTGGCGAGCGGCATCGAGGGGATCAAGGTCCGCCTCACGGCGAAGGCGGCCACCGCCGCGGAGGCCGAGGAGGTCATCGCCGCCGAGGAGGCCGTCGTCCGGTCGATCATCGGCGACATCGTCTTCGGGGTCGACGACGAGACGATGGAGCACGCCGTCGTGTCGCTGCTCGCCGAGCAGGGCCTCACGCTCGCGGTCGCGGAGTCGGTCACCGGCGGTCTCATCGGCTCCCGCATCACCAACGTGCCCGGCGCGTCGAAGGTGTTCCGAGGGGGCGTCGTCGCCTACGCCTCCGACGTGAAGTTCTCGGTGCTCGGCGTGCCCGAGGGCCCGGTCGTCACCGAGGAGTGCGCTCGGGCCATGGCCGACGGCGTGCGCAAGGTCCTCGGCGCCGACGTGGGGCTCGGCGTCACGGGCGTGGCCGGGCCCGACGCGCAGGAGGACCTGCCCCCGGGCACGGTGTTCTTCGGCCTCGCCATCGGCGACCGCGTGGAGTCGCGACCGGTGCGCATGCCGGGCGATCGGGAGCGCATCCGGGCGTTCTCCACCATCGGGCTCCTCAACTGGCTGCGCCGCCGCCTGCTCGACCTGGAGTAGCCGTGGCCGTCGGCTCCCTAGGATCCCCGGCATGCGCTTCTCCTTCTGGGTCAACAACTCGCAGGGCTGGGACGAGATCCTCGCCACGAGCCGCCACGCCGCCGCCACCGGGTGGGACGGCGTCTGGGTGGCCGACCACTTCATGCCGAACGCCGAGGACGTGTCCGGTCCGATGCACGAGGCGTGGTCGCTCGTCGCCGGCCTGGCCGCCGCGGTGGAGCGGGTGCGCATCGGCGTGCTCGTCAGCGGCAACACGTACCGCCACCCCGCGGTGCTGGCCAAGGCCGCGGCGACGGCGGACCACATCAGCGGGGGTCGCGTCGTGCTCGGCCTCGGTGCCGGGTGGCAGGAGAACGAGCACGAGCGGTACGGCATCGAGTTCTCGACCGTCGGCGGGCGCCTCGACCGCCTCGAGGAGGCTTGCGAGGTCGTCACCCGTCTCTTCACCGAGGAGCGCGTGACCTTCGCGGGGGAGCACTACCAGCTGACCGATGCGCCGCTCGAGCCCAAGCCGGTGCAGTCGCCGCTGCCGCTGCTCATCGGCGGCGGGGGCGAGAAGCGCACCATGCGGATCGCCGCCCGCTTCGCCCAGGAGTGGAACGTCTGGGGCACGCCCGACGTGCTGCGCCACAAGAACGGCGTGCTCGACGCCCACTGTCACGATGTCGGACGCGACCCCGGGGAGATCCGCCGGTCCTGCCAGGGACTGCTGTTCCTCTTCGACAACGAGGCGAAGGCGGAGGAGATGCGCCAGCGCGACATCGGGCGCGCGGCGCTCGTCGGCACGCCGGAGCAGCTCGTCGAGGTGGTCGCCGCCTACCGCGACGCCGGGGTCGACGAGCTGATCGTTCCCGACTTCACGCTGCCCCAGGGCGCCGCCAAGCGGGAGGTCATGGACACCTTCATCGAGCAGGTCGCGGCACCGTTCCGCGACCGCTGAGCGGGCTGGCGGCCGGCCACCGCTCAGGCGGCGGGGTTGAGCCGCTCGAGCACCCCGCCGAGGGCCTGCAGCGGCCGCTGCTGCTCCGACAGCTGGGAGTCGGCCACCAGCGCCCCGCCGGTCAGGAGGGGGACGGTCCACTGGACGACCGCCATCCGCCGGCGGGCGCCGTCGTCGACCGACCCGTCGGCCTCTGACGCCGCCAGGCGTCGCCCGAGCACGTCGGCGTAGAACGTCGCGGCGAGCGCCGCGCCGGTGAGGGCGGCCTTGGCCGCCGCGGTGGGTGCGACGCCGCGCTGAGCCAGGATCCGGCCCTTGTTGTCCTTCGTGACGACGAGCGCGCCGGCCGCGTAGGCGGTGACGGCGAGGGCGTTCACGACCGACCAGCGGCGCCAGCCGGCTCGCGCCACCTGCTGCGGGCGGTCCGCGCTCGCTGCGGCGCCGTTGAGGCCGACCGCCCCCATGAGGGATCCTCCGAACCACGTGGCGAGCCCGAGGTCGTTGAGCGTGCGCGCCACCGTGTTGCGGGTGCCGAACCGGTCGTGGCGGGACATGGGAGCCTCCGGGGTCGAGAGCGAGGGACGCTCCCTACCCCGGCGCACCACGGAGGAAGCGCTCGGCGCCTGTGGCCGATGCGCTCCCCTCGGGTGTCAGCCCTCCGAGGGGTCGAGCCGCAGCGACGCCGAGTTCATGCAGTAGCGCTCGCCCGTCGGCTGCGGACCGTCGGGGAACACGTGGCCGAGGTGCGAGCCGCAGCGGGCGCAGAGGGCCTCGGTGCGGACCATGCCGTGGCTGCGGTCCTCCTGCAGGGTGACCCGCTCCGGCGAGATCGGCTCCCAGAAGCTCGGCCAGCCGCTGCCGGAGTCGTACTTGGTGTCCGAGCGGAACAGCTCGAGGTCGCACACGAGGCACCGGTAGATCCCCGGTTCCTTCGAGTCGACGTAGGCGCCGGTGAAGGCCCGTTCGGTGCCCGCCCGGCGGGTGATCTCGAACTGCTCGGGGGTGAGGCGAGCACGCAGCTCGTCCTCGTCGACCTCGATGGGGGAGATGCCGGTGCCGTCGCTCATGGCCCCATCGTCGCAGGGTGCGGCCCGGACGCCAACGTCGGGCGGGCTCGGACGTCACACCCGGGTGGGACCATGGTGAGATGACCCCGTCGGCGCCACCTCCCGCCCCGTCCGACGAGCTGACGGCCGCGGCCGGCGACGTGCTCGCGGCCCTCGCCGGGCCCGACGCCGTCCTGCGGCCCGACCAGCTCGCGGCGATCGACGCGCTGGCCACCCGGCGCGAGCGCGTGCTCCTGGTGCAGGCCACCGGGTGGGGGAAGTCCGCGGTCTACTGGATCGCCACCCAGCTGATCCGCCGGGCCGGCGGAGGCCCCACCTTGGTCGTGTCGCCGCTGCTCGCGCTCATGCGCAACCAGGTGGCGGCCGCCGAGCGCGCCGGCATCCGAGCCGCCACGATCAACTCGGCGAACCTCGACGACTGGCACGACGTCGAGGCCCGCATCCGCGCCGACGAGGTCGACGTCCTGCTCATCTCACCGGAGCGGCTCAACAACCCCCGGTTCCGCGCCGACGTCCTGCCCGACCTCGCGGCCACCGTCGGTCTCCTCGTCGTCGACGAGGCGCACTGCATCTCGGACTGGGGCCACGACTTCCGGCCGGACTACCGGCGCATCGCCGACGTGCTCGCCGGCCTCGCGCCCGGGGTCCCGGTCCTCGCCGCGACCGCCACCGCCAACCGACGGGTCGAGGCCGACGTCGCCGGGCAGATCGGCGCCGAGACGCTCACGCTCCGTGGCTCGCTCGACCGGCCCACGCTGCACCTCGCCGTCGCCGAGGTGCCCGGGTCGGCGGCCCAGCTCGCCTGGCTGCACCGCTGGGTCGCGGAGCACCCCGGCCCGGGGCTCGTCTACTGCCTGTCCGTCTCGGAGGCCGAGCGCGTCGCGCTCCACCTCCAGCGCCAGGGCCTCGCGGCGGCGTCCTACACCGGGTCCACCCCGGCGCCCGAGCGCGAGCGGATCGAGGCCGATCTGGACACCGGCGCCCTGGCGTGCGTCGTCGCCACCTCCGCGCTGGGCATGGGCTACGACAACCCGCACCTCTCCTACGTCGTCCACCTCGGCTCGCCGTCCTCGCCCATCGCCTACTACCAGCAGGTCGGCCGGGCCGGTCGGGGCCGGGTCGACGCCCACGTGGTGCTCGTGCCCACCGCGAGCGAGCGCGACATCTGGGCGTACTTCGACGCCACGGCGATGCCCCGTCGCCGCACCGTCGAGGAGGTCCTCGGCGTGCTCGAGCGCCACGGCCCGTGCACCGTCGCCGACCTCGAGGCGATGGTCAACCTGCGACGGGGACGCCTGGAGGCGCTGCTGAAGGTGCTCGATGTCGAGGGGGCGGTGGAGCGGTCCGGCTCGGCGTGGTCTCGCACCGAGGTGCCGTGGACCTACGACGAGGACCGCTACGCCCGGCTCGCCGCGGCCCGGCGGGCCGAGCAGGAGACGATGCGGGCGTACCAGCGCACCGAGGGCTGCCGCCTGCGGTTCCTCCGCGAGCAGCTGGACGACCCCGGCGCCGAGGACTGCGGGCGGTGCGACAACTGCGCCGGTCGGCCGGTCGACACCGAGGTCGAGCAGGAGGCGGTCGCCGTCGCCGAGCGGGACCTGCGCTCGGCGGTGGTCGTGCTCGAGCCTCGGAAGCAGTGGCCGCGTGGCCTCGAGGGTCGGCGCGGCAACATCCGCCCCGAGATGCGGGCCGAGGAGGGCCGGGCGCTCGCGCTCGGCTCCGACCCCGGCTGGTCGGAGGTCCTCGGTCCGCTGTTCGCGGCGCCCGACGCCGCCCCCGACGACGACCTGCTCCGCGGCGTCGCCGCAGCGTTGAAGGCCTGGCCGTGGGGGCGTCGTCCCGAGTGGGTCACCTGGATCCCGTCGCGCACCCGTCCGCTCCTCGTGGCGGGGCTGGCGTCGCGCCTGGCCGAGGTCGGGCGGATGGAGCTGGTCGACGCGGTGCGGCGCGTGCGGCCCGACGCCCCTCCCCAGGCCGAGATGGACAACTCGGTCACCCAGGCCGCCAACGTGCTCGACGCCTTCGAGATCGGGCGGACCGACGGGGGAGCGCTGCCGCCGGGACCGGGGCTCGTCGTCGACGACGCGCTGCGCTCGGGGTGGACGATGGCCGTCGTCGCCGCCGGCCTCCGCGAGGCCGGCGCAGGGCTCGTCCTGCCCTTCGTCCTGTGGCGCCGCCTCTAGGAACGGGTGCTTGAATCGAACACCCGTTCGCAATTACAGTGACGTCGTTCCCGCGGCGCCGATGGGGGCGCCGGGTCCGCCCGCTCCCCGTCACTGTCACACCCCCTCCGTAGGGTTCACTCATCGGGCCAGCCACACGGTGCGGCCCCACCTGGACGACGAGAACGAACGACAACGGGAGAAGAACCGGTGGAGCGAGACAAGGCACTGGCCATGGCCCTCGGCCAGATCGAGAAGCAGTACGGCAAGGGCTCGGTCATGAAGATGGGCGAGAAGGGGACGATGGCCATCGAGGCCATCTCGACCGGCTCGATCGCCCTCGACGTGGCGCTCGGCGTCGGGGGCCTGCCCCGTGGCCGCGTCACCGAGATCTACGGCCCGGAGTCCTCGGGCAAGTCCACCCTCGCCATGCACGTCGTGGCCGAGGCCCAGCGCAACGGCGGCATCTGCGCCTACATCGACGCCGAGCACGCCATGGACCCGACCTACGCCGCCCGCATCGGCGTCGACGTCGACGAGCTCCTCATCTCCCAGCCCGACACCGGGGAGCAGGCGCTCGAGATCGCCGACATGCTCGTGCGCTCCGGTGCGCTCGACGTCGTGGTCATCGACTCGGTGGCCGCCCTCACGCCCCGGGCGGAGATCGAGGGCGAGATGGGCGACAGCCACGTGGGCCTCCAGGCCCGCCTGATGTCCCAGGCGCTGCGCAAGCTCACCGCCAACCTCAACAAGACCCACACCATCTGCATCTTCATCAACCAGCTGCGGGAGAAGATCGGCGTCATGTTCGGGTCGCCGGAGACCACCCCCGGCGGTCGGGCGTTGAAGTTCTACTCCTCGGTCCGCATCGACATCCGCCGCATCGAGTCGATCAAGGACGGCGTCGAGGTGGTGGGCAACCGCACCCGCACCAAGATCGTGAAGAACAAGGTGGCGCCGCCGTTCAAGCAGGCCGAGTTCGACATCATGTACGGCCAGGGGATCAGCCGGGAGGGCTCGGTGCTCGACCTCGGGGTGGACCTCGGCATCATCAAGAAGTCGGGCGCCTGGTACACCTACGACGGCGAGCAGCTGGGCCAGGGGCGGGAGAACGCCAAGGGCTTCCTCCACGACAACCCCGAGATCATGGTCGAGGTGTCCGAGCGGGTCCGGGCCCAGGTCGGCATCGGCCAGAAGGACGCCGAGTCCGACGCCGCCGACGTCATGACCGACGCCGACGACGAGCCCATCACGCTCGAGGACTGATCCACGACGGGCCCACCCGTCACCGTCGCCCCTGCCGTCCGGGTCAGGGGTGTGCCGCCGCCGACCGCGTGGACGCCCACCGGTCGGCGGTGCCGCGTCCCACCCGCCGGGGTGGGTGGGATCGCGCCGGCCCGCCGCCACACTGATGGTCGACGGATCGTGCTCGGGCGACCGCGTGGCGTGCCACCGGAGAGCCGCATCCCACGGTGAGATCGACACGGAGGATCGACGGCACGATGCGCCGCGACGGCACGACACCCCGACGGGCACCGGCCCGCACGGCCCTGGCGGCGGCGCTCGCCCTGGCCCTGCTGGCTGCGCTCGCCCCCTCGGCGGCCTCGTACCCCGGGGCCCCGTGGTTCCGCCCCGGTGTGCCCTACGACGACAACTTCCCCGATCCCAACATCGTCGTCCACAACGGCCGGTACTACGCGTACGGCACCTCGACCGGCGGTGCCTACCTGCCGGTGATGGTCTCCGACGACCTGCGCACCTGGGTGCCGCGGCCCGCCTACGACCCCGGTGTCCCCGGCATCGACGACCCGTACTTCAACGACGCCCTCCCGCAGCCCGCCGCGTGGGCCGCCGATCGGCCGGGCGCCGGGCGGATGAGCAAGGAGGTCTGGGCGCCGGGGGTGGCCCGGATCAACGGGCGCTTCGTCGCGTTCTACGCCGTGCGCGAGCGGCTCGACCGGGACCGCTTCTGCATCTCGGTGGCGACGTCGAGCTCGCCCATCGGCCCCTTCGTCGACAACACGAGCGGCCCGCTCGTGTGCGACGCCGACCCGAACGGGTCCAACGACCCCTTCCCCTTCGTCGATCCCGCCACCGGCGCCGCCTACCTGATCTGGAAGAGCGAGGGCATCCCCGGCTCGACCCCCACCCGGATCTGGTCCCGCCAGCTGAACGGCCAGGGCACGGGCTTCGCCGCCGGCAGCCAGCGCCACCTCCTGCTGCAGACCGACCGGGCGTGGGAGGGCAACGTGATCGAGAACCCGTCGATGGTGCGCCACGCCGGCACCCTGCACCTCTTCTACTCGGCCAACGAGTGGCAGTCGGCGTACTACGCGATCGGCCACGCCACCTGCGCGAGCCCGCTCCACGGCTGCATCAAGAGGGGCTTCGACGGCATCGTCCACACGAGCGAGGGCGACCGCCTCGGTCCGGGCGGCCCGGCACCGTTCGTCGACCTCCAGAACCGCCTGCGCCTCGGGTACCACGCCTGGAACGCGCCGTACACGAGCTACCCGGCGTACCCGCAGTGCCAGTCCGCCGGCACCTGCCGGTCGCAGGGGCAACGGCGCCTGTACGTCGACTTCGTGCTCGGCTCGGGCACCGACATCGGCATCGGCCGCACCAACTCGTTCTCCGACATCCCGCCCGGCGCCTTCTACACCGAGCCCGTGCGGTGGCTGAAGGCCCGGGGCATCACGACGGGTATCGGCGGCGGGCACCGGTTCGGCCCCGACCTCCCCGTCACACGGGGTGAGATGGCCACGTTCCTGTGGCGTCTGCGCGGCGAGCCGGGCACCGCGGCCGGGCAGCGGTTCGTCGACGTCCGGCCTGGCATCTTCTACGACCGGCCCGTGCGCTGGCTGGACGAGAACCGCATCACCACCGGACAGGGGGGCTCCAACCGCTTCGCGCCCGACGCGCCGGTCACCCGGGGCGAGATGGCGACGTTCCTGTGGCGACTGGCCGGGACGCCGGCGCCCTCCGGCGGGCAGCGCTTCGTCGACGTCCGGGTCGGAGCGTTCTACGACACCGCCATCCGGTGGCTCGCCCAGACGGGGATCACGACCGGCGTCGGCGGCTCGAACCGCTTCGCCCCCGACGCCCGCGTCACCCGGGGCGAGATGGCGGCGTTCCTGCAGCGGTTCGACCAGCGGGGGCTGTGAGTCCACACCGGTCGGCATGGGATACTCGCGCCTCGACATGGATCCGCACGACGGGCAGCCGACGCCGCGCACCTACGCGGTGACGACCTTCGGCTGCCAGATGAACGAGCACGACTCCGAGCGCATCGCCGGGCTCCTCGAGGCCGACGGGCTGGTGCCGGCCGCCTCGGAGGACACCGCCGACGTGGTCGTGCTCAACACCTGCTGCATCCGGGAGAACGCCGACAACAAGCTCTACGGCACGCTCGGGCACCTGAAGGCCGCCAAGGCCCGCCGGCCGGGCATGGAGATCGTGGTCGGCGGGTGCCTGGCCCAGAAGGACCGCGATCTCATCCAGCAGCGGGCGCCGCACGTCGACGTCGTGCTCGGCACCCACAACGTGCACCGTGCGGTCGACCTCCTGCACGAGTCCCGTCGCTCCGGCCCCCTCACCGAGATCGTCGAGCAGACGCTCGACGACGCCGAGGCCTTCCCGTCGGCGCTGCCGGTGAAGCGCGAGGTCGACCACTCGGCCTGGGTCACCATCCAGATCGGGTGCGACAACAACTGCGCCTTCTGCATCGTCCCCGCCGTGCGGGGCCAGGAGGTCAGCCGCTCGTTCGGCGACCTGCTCGACGAGGTGCGGGCCCTGGCTGCCGACGGCGTCACCGAGGTGACCCTGCTCGGCCAGAACGTCAACAGCTACGGCCGGGACATCACCACCCGCCTGCGCGCCGCCGAGCCCTCGGTCGACGACGCCGTGCTCGCGGGCGAGATGTGGAGCGGCGACGACCGTCGGCGACCACGGCCCCTGTTCGCCGACCTCCTCCGCGCCGTCGGCGCCCTCGACGGGATCCGTCGCGTCCGCTACACGAGCCCGCACCCGAAGGACCTGCGGCCCGAGACCATCGCCGCCATGGCCGAGGTCGACGCGGTCTGCGAGCACCTGCACCTGCCGCTCCAGGCCGGCTCCGATCGGGTGCTCGCCGCCATGCACCGCGGCTACACCGCCGAGCGGTACCTGGAGAAGCTCGCGGCCGCCCGCGCCACGATCGACGACCTGGCGGTCACCACCGATCTCATCGTCGGGTTCCCCGGCGAGACCGAGGACGACTTCGAGCAGACGCTCGAGGTCGTCGCCGCCGCCGAGTACGACTCGGCCTACACGTTCATCTTCTCGCCGCGCGAGGGCACGGAGGCGGCGGGGATGTCCGAGGCGTTCGTGCCCCACGACGTGGCGGTCGCCCGGTTCGACCGACTTCGCGCCGTCCTCGAGCGGTCGGGTGTGCGCAAGCACCGCGAGCGCATCGGCCGGGTGGAGGAGGTCGTCGTGGAGGGCCCGTCCAAGCGGGACCGCACGGTGCTCACCGGCCGCACCCGCCAGAACAAGCTCGTCCACTTCCCGTCGGCCGAGCCGCTCCGCATGGGAACCTACGCCCACGTGCTCGTCACCGACGCCGCGGCGCACCACCTGCGCGGCGAGCTGCGCGAGGTCCTGGCGCGCCCGACGCACCGCACCCGCATCCCCGTCGTCGCCGGCTGAGCGGTGCGACCGGACCTCGACGCCCTGCCGTCGTCGCTGGCCGCGCTGCTCGACGGGGCGTCGCTCGCACCCGTCAACGTCGGCCGCTCCGGCTCCGTCGTCGCCCGCGCCGTGCGCGACGGGCACGCCGACCTGTTCGTGAAGCTGGTCGACGAGGGTTCGGGTGCACCGGTCCTCGGCCCCGAGATCGCCCGCCTCCAGTGGCTCCAGGGGCGCTGGCCCGTGCCCGAGCTCGTCGACCACGGCCGAGCCGACGGGGCGGAGTGGCTGGTGACCGTGGCCCTCGACGGCGTCGACGCCACCCGCTCACCGCTCGGCGCGGACCCGGAGGTTCTCGCACGGGCCCTCGGCACGGCCCTCCGCCACCTGCACGACGTGGGCCCGGTGGACGGGTGCCCGTTCGACGGGCGGACGGCGGCGCTCGTCGCCCACGCCCGGGCACGGGTCGCCGCCGGCCTCGTCGAGCCCTCCGACTTCCAACCGATCCACCAGGGGCTCAGCGCCGAGGAGCTGCTCGACCACGTCGTCGACCGCCAGCCCGAGGATCCGCCCGACCTGGTCCTCACCCACGGCGACTTCTGCCTTCCCAACGTGGTGCTCGCCGGGGACCGGTTCGTCGGCGTGCTCGACTGCGGCCTGGTGGGCGTCGGCGACCGCTACCGCGACCTCGGGATCGGTGCCCGGAGCGTGGTGCAGAACCTCGGCCCGGGCGCGGTCGGACCGTTCTTCGACGCCTACGGGATCGAGTGGCCGGACCTGGCGCGCGTCGACGCCTTCGTCATGATCGACGAGCTCTTCTGAGCGACGGACGATGACGCGCCCGGTCGCGCTCGTCGGACCCACCGCCTCGGGCAAGTCGGCCCTGGCCCTCGCCCTGGCGCGCGTCCGCTCCGACGCCGAGCTCGTGTCGGTCGACTCGATGCAGGTCTACCGGGGGATGGACGTCGGTACGGCCACGCCGAGCGCCTCCGAGCGGGACGAGGTCCCGCACCACGGGCTCGACCTCATCGACCCCCACGAGGAGTTCACCGTCGCCGAGTTCCAGCGCCGCGTGCTCGCGGCGGTCGACGACATCGAGGCCCGTGGTCGACGGGCGCTCCTGGTGGGCGGCACGGGCCTCTACCTGCAGGCGGTGGTCGACGGGCTCGAGGTGCCGGGGCGCTACCCCGACGTCCGCGCCGGGCTCGACGCCGAACCCGACACCGCGGCGCTCCACCGCCGGCTGTCGGAGCTCGACCCGCTGGCCGCCGCACGCATGGAGCCCACCAACCGCCGTCGGGTCCTACGGGCCCTCGAGGTCACCATCGGCGGCGGGCGACCGTTCTCGTCGTACGGCCCCGGCCTCGACGCCTACCCGCCCAGCCGCTTCCGCCTCGTCGGGCTGCGCCTGCCCCGTCCGGTGCTCGACGAGCGGATCGCCGCCCGGTACGCGGCGCAGGTGGAGGCGGGGTTCGTCGAGGAGGTGCGGCGGGTGTGGGAGGACCCGCGTGGCGTCTCGCGCAGCGCCGCCCAGGCGCTCGGGTACAAGGAGCTGGCCGACCACCTCGCCGGGCGCTGCACACTCGAGGAGGCGCTCGAGCTGGCCGTGCGGCGCACCCGCCGGTTCGCCCGTCGCCAGGAGCGGTGGTTCCGCCGTGATCCTCGGATCACCTGGCTCGAGCCACCGCCGCCCGACCACGATGCGCGGGCCGTGCTGGACGAGCTGCTCGCCATCTGGGACGAGCCCGGCTGAAACGGTGGTGGTTCGGCGATCGACCGGCGAGACTGGCGGTCACATGCGCATCTCGAAGCTGCACGGCCTCCGCAACGACTTCCTCGTCCTCCTCGACGAGCACCAGGACGGTCCCCTCGACGTGGGTCCCGAGCTGGCGCGCCGGCTCTGCGACCGGCGGTCCGGCCTCGGCGCCGACGGACTGATCCACGGGACCAGGCCCGACGCGGGGTCCGACGCCGACGTCGTGATGCACCTCTTCAACGCCGACGGCAGCCGGGCGGAGGTGAGCGGCAACGGCATCCGCTGCCTGGCCCAGGCCGTCGCCCGGTCGCGCGGCGCCGAGGGTCGTGTGGTCGTGGTGGCCGACAGCGGTCGTCGGGAGACCGTCGTACGGCCAGGGACCTCCCCGTCCGACGTCGTCGTCGAGGTCGACCTCGGACCTGTCGGGCCGGGACCGGGTCTCGCCGCACCGCTGCCCCTCGCGGTGAAGGAGTCCGGCACCGCCGACCTCGGCAACCCCCACGTCGTCGCGTGGCTCGACCTCTCGCCCGGCGATCTGCGCCAGGTCGACCTGGCGCAGATCGGCCCGGCAGTCGAGTCGTCGTACCCTGAGGGCATCAACCTCGAGCTCATCGTCCCCGGGCCCGACCCCGACGTGCTCGTGCTCCGGGTCTGGGAGCGCGGCGTCGGGATCACCGAGGCCTGCGGCAGCGGTGCGTGCGCCGCCGCCGCCCTCGCCCACGGGTGGGGGCTCGTCGGTCCGAAGGTCCGGGTCGAGATGCCGGGCGGCGCGGTCGACGTCGAGCTCGTCGAGGGCCGCGCCGTGCTCCACGGGCCGTCGGTGCTCGTGGCCGAGATCGAGCTGAGGGAGGGGGCGGTCCTCGATGGCTGAGCGCGAGGAGAAGCCCCGTCGATCCGACACCGCCGCCTCCGACCACCGTGGTGCGTTCGGCGAGTTCGGCGGCGAGCGCGGCGCGTTCATCGAGCGCACGTTCCGGGAGAAGATCATCCTCGTCGGCGTGGTGTCGCCGGGCCGCTCGGAGGAGGAGGTCGAGGCATCTCTCGACGAGCTCGCTCTGCTCGTCGACACTGCAGGCGCCGACGAGGTCGACCGCGTGCTCCAGCGTCGGGCCACGCCCGACCCCGCCACCTACATCGGCAAGGGCAAGGTCGAGGAGATCCGCGTGCTCGCCGAGGCCGCGGACGCCGACACGGTCGTGTTCGACGACGAGCTGACACCCGCGCAGCAGGGCAACCTCGAACGGCTGCTCGGTCGGTCGGCCATCGACCGCACGGCCGTGATCCTCGACATCTTCGCCCAGAACGCCCACACGGTGGAGGGCAAGGCGCAGGTCCAACTCGCGCTCCTGCGGTACCGGCTCCCGCGCCTGCGGGGCAAGGGCAAGTCCCTGTCCCAGCAGTCCGGCGGCATCGGCGCCCGGCGGGGCCCCGGCGAGACCCAGCTCGAGGTCGACCGCCGTCGAGTGGCCCGGCTGATCCACAAGCTCGAGGCCGACCTGCGTGAGATCGGCCACCACCGCGACGTGCAGCGCAAGTCCCGCCGTCGGTCGCCGTACCAGCAGGTCGCGATCGTCGGCTACACCAACGCCGGCAAGTCCACCCTCCTCAACCGTCTCACCGATGCCGGGGTGCTCGTCGAGGACCGCCTCTTCGCCACCCTCGACGCCACGACCCGCCGCCTGCAGCTCCCCGGCGGCGAGACCGTGCTCGTCACCGACACCGTCGGCTTCGTCACCAAGCTGCCCCACCAGCTGGTGGAGGCGTTCAAGTCGACCCTCGAGGTCGTCGCCGAGGCCGACCTCCTCGTCCACCTCGTCGACGCCTCCGGGCCCGAGGTCGCGGCGCACATGGACGCTGTGCGCTCGGTCCTCGGGGAGATCGGCGCAGGGGACGTTCCGGAGCTGCTCGCGTTCAACAAGGCCGACCTCACCGACGAAGCCGGTCAGCTCGCCGCGAGCCACCCCGGGTCGGTGGCGCTCTCGGCCGCCTCCGGCGAGGGCGTCGACGAGCTGCTCGTCGCCATCGGCGATCGCCTGCGGGCCCTCACCCAGGTGGTCGAGCTCGTCGTCCCCTTCGACCGGGGCGACGTGCTCGCCGCCGTGCACCGCGAGGGAGAGGTCCTCGTCGAGACGACGGGCGAGGACGGCATGCGCCTCCGCGCCCGCCTCGACGACGCCTCCTCGGCCCGCCTGGCCGAGTTCGTCGTCGGCTAGCTACTGGCCGCCGTCGGTGTGCTTGCATGGCCGGCGTGAGCGCCTCCGGTTTCGTCCCCCCGCCGTACCCCTACGACCGCCTCGACGAGCTGAAGTCGGTGGCCGCGGCGCACGAGGGCGGCATGGTCGACCTGTCGGTCGGGACGCCGTGCGACCCGCCGCCGCCGGAGGTCGTCGCGGCCCTCGGTGGCTCGGGCGCCGAGCGGGGCTACCCGCCGTCGATCGGCAGCGCCGCCTACCGGGAGGCGGCGGCGGCGTGGGTCGAGC
The DNA here is from genome assembly GCF_009650215.1 of Actinomarinicola tropica. Taxonomy (GTDB): domain Bacteria; phylum Actinomycetota; class Acidimicrobiia; order Acidimicrobiales; family SKKL01; genus Actinomarinicola; species Actinomarinicola tropica. Next base: position 1,468,436 of record NZ_CP045851.1, read on the forward strand.
GTCGGCTGGGCGCCTCGGTGGCGCCGTCGCAGGTCGGGGCGTGCATCGGGACGAAGGAGCTGGTGGCGGGGATGCCGCACTGGCTCCGGTTGCGGGACCCGTCCCGCGACACCGTCCTGTATCCCGAGATCAGCTACCCGACCTACGAGATGGGGGCCGTGCTCGGTGGGTGCCGGGCGGTGCCGGTGGCGGTCGACGACGACTGGCGCATCGACCTGTCGTCGATCTCCGCGGAGGACGCGGGCCGTGCCCTCTGCCTGTGGGTGAACACGCCGGGGAACCCGGCCGGCGGTCTCGACGACCTCGACGCGGCAGCCGAGTGGGGGCGGGCGCACGGCGTGCCGGTCCTGTCCGACGAGTGCTACGCGGAGTTCACGTGGGACGGTCCGGCCCGCACCGTCCTGCGGAGCGGGAGCGAGGGCGTGCTGGCGGTGCACTCGTTGTCGAAGCGCTCCAACCTCGCCGGTGCCCGCGCTGGCTTCTACGCCGGCGACGCCGAGCTCGTCCACTACCTCCAGGAGCTCCGCAAGCACGCGGGCTTCATGTTGCCCGGTCCGGTGCAGGCCGCGGCCGTCGTGGCCTTCGGGGACGACGCTCACGTCGACGTCCAGCGGGAGCGCTACCGTCGCCGCCTCGAGTGGGGGGCGGAGCTGATCGGTCGGCGGTACGGGATCGACGTCGCGCTGCCGGGTGGCGGCTTCTACCTGTGGATCCCGGCGCCGGGCGGTGACGCCTGGGGCTTCGCCTCCCGCCTCGCCGAGGATCTGGGCGTTCTCGTCAGCCCCGGCGAGTTCTACGGCCCCGCCGGGGCATCGCACGTGCGGCTCGCCGTGGTGCAGCCGGACGACCGCCTGGAGCTCGTCACCGAGCGCGCGCAGCGCGCGATGTGACATCGGGCACCACGGAGCGTGAGAAGGAGGTAGCCTCGCGACAGGCTCCGTGAAGGGGAGGGTGCGGATGGGCCGGCCCGAGCAGCTCGCGATGCGCACGGCGATCGCCTTCGCCGCCGCGGCTGCCGGCTGGATCCTGTTCTCCGACCTGGTCCTCGACCGGGTGGTGGGGATCCGCTTCGACGGCCGTACCGACGCCCTGAAGGGCCTGGCCTTCGTCTCGGTGGTCTCGGTCTTCCTCTACTGGCTGGTCCTCCGCAACAACCGCACGGTCATCGGGTTGGCCGACCGCCTCGCCCACCAGGCGGCGATCGACGCCCGGCTGTTCCGGTCGAGCCCCGAGGCCATGTGGGTCTACGACGCCGACACGCTCGAGCTCGTCGAGGTCAACGACACCTTCGTCGCCGCGACCGGCTACAGCCGCGCCGATCTGCTGCGCATGCGGGTGCCCGATCTCACCCTGGAGTCGGAGCGTCCGGCCGTCGAGCGGATCGCCCGGACGTCGGGCCTGATCGGGGAACCGCAGGTGCTGCTCCAGGTCCTGAAGGACGGTGCGCACCGGTGGGTGGAGATCACCTCGCACGCCATCGACGTCGAGGGACGGCGCGCCCGGCTGGCCGTGGGTCGCGACGTCACCGAGCAGCGCCTCGCCGCCGAGGCGCTGCGGGCGAGCGAGCGGCGCCTGGCCGGCATCCTCGCCTCGATGCAGGAGATGGCGTTCTCCGTCGACATGCAGGAGCGACGCATCACCTACCTCAACGAGGTCGCCGCCGAGCTGCTCGGTCGCCCGACCGACGAGCTGCTCATGTCGCTCGCGGAGTTCGTCGACCTCGTCGTGCCCGAGGACCGCGAGCGCCTGCGTGCCACGCTCGGCGACGTCGTCGAGAAGGGGTGGGCCGAGACCGAGATCCGGTTGCGATCGGCCGCAGGCGGCACGCGCACCCTGCGCCTCAAGGGCACCGCCGTCGTCGCCGCGGACGGCACGATCACCCAGGTCGACGGCATCGCGACTGACCTGACGCACCGCCAGGAGCTCGAGGAGCTGGTGCACCACCAGCGGTCGTTCGACCAGCTGACGGGTCTGCCCGTGCGGCGGTCGTTCATCGAGGCGGTCGACGCTGCCGTGTCGGTCGGGCCGCACCTGGAGCCTCCGGCGATCCTGGCGATGTTCGACCTCGACCGCTTCGCCGACATCAACGAGGCTGCCGGTCACGACGCCGGCGACCACGTGCTGTGCCGCGTCGCCGAGCGGCTGCAGGCCCTGGTCGAGCCCGGGATGGTCGCGGCGCGCGTCGGCGGCGACGAGTTCGCCCTGTTCTGCCCGGCCGGGCTCACGAGCGCCCAGCAGCTCGGGGCCCGCCTCCGCTCCACGATCGAAGGGCTGGTGTCGCTCGACGGCTACGAGTTCTTCGTGAGCCTCGGGGTGGGCCTGGCCGTCGCCGAGCCGTCCAGCACCGCCGACGACCTCCTCCGCAACGCCCACCTGGCGATGTCCGCGGCGAAGGCCCGCACCTCCGGCGTCGAGGTGTACTCGCCGTCGCACCACGTCCAGGCGGTCGACCGGGTGCGGGCCGAGGGCGATCTCCGCCGAGCCCTCAGCGAGGACCGCCTCCTCGCCGTGTACCAGCCGGAGGTCGACGTGCGAACCGGTCGGATGATCGGCGCCGAGGCCCTCATCCGCTGGGACCACCCGGAGCGTGGGCTGGTCGCGGCCGGCGAGTTCATCGCCGAGGCGGAGCGCAGCAACCTCATCATCGAGGTGGGCGACCTCATGCTGCGCCGGGCGCTCGAGCAGGCGGCCCACTGGCACGACGTCCACGGGCCGGCGGCCCCGATCGTCTGGGTCAACCTGTCGCGCCGCGAGCTCGACGATCCGGCGGTCGTCGACCGGGTCCGCCAGGCGATCGACGCGGCGGGCGTCCCGGTGCACCTGGTCGGCATCGAGGTGACCGAGACGGCGTTCGTCGACGAGGGCGGCACCGCCACCGAGTCGCTGGCGGGCTTGGCGGCGATGGGGGTGCGGCTGGCGCTCGACGACTTCGGCACCGGGTGGTCGTCGCTGAAGTCGCTGAAGTCGTTCCCGTTGTCGGTCGTGAAGATCGACAGCTCGTTCGTCGGCAACGTCGCCAGCGCCTCGCGCGACCGCAAGATCGTGCAGGCGATCATCGGCATGGCCCACGGCATGTCGATGTCGACGATCGCCGAGGGCGTCGAGACCCACGAGCAGCTCGAGGCCCTCGCGGCGCTCGGCGCCGACCGCGCCCAGGGCTACCTGCTGGCCCGCCCCGAACCGGCGTCGGTGATCGACGACCTCCTCGACGCCGGCGGGGTCGTCGAGGTGATGCGTGACCGGCCGCGGCTGCCACGCATCGTGGGCGGGACTCAGATGTAGCCGAGCTCCTTGGCGTCTCTCTCGAGCTCGTCCCGGAAGTCCGGGTGGGCGATGCGGATGAGCGCCCGGGTGCGCTCTCGGATCGACCGGCCGCGCAGCTCGGCCACGCCGAACTCGGTGACCACCTTGTCGACGGTGTTCTTCATCGTCGTGACGACCGAGCCGTTGGTGAGCTGGGGGCGGATCCGGGAGAAGGAGCCGTCGCTCGTCGTCGAGCGGAGCACGACGAAGCCCTGCCCGTTGTCGGCGTAGAGGGCACCACGGGCGAAGTCGGCCTGCCCGCCGGAGCCGGACCAGTAGCGACCGCCGATGGTCTCCGACGCGCACTGACCGAGGAAGTCGACCTCGGTCGTGGCGTTGATGGAGACGAAGTTTGGTTCGGTCGCGATCACACGGGGATCGTTCACGTAGTCGACCGGCAGCAGCTCCACGGCCGGGTTCTCGTGCAGGAAGTCGTAGAGGGCCCGGGTGCCGAGCGCGAAGGTCGTCACGTGCTTGCCCGGGCGACGACGCTTGCGGGTGCCCGTGAGCACGCCCGACAGGACGAGGTCGATGACGCCGTCGGAGAGCAGCTCGGTGTGGAGCCCGAGGTCCCGGTGGTCGGTGAGGCGGGCGAGGACGGCGTTCGGGATCGACCCGATCCCGACCTGGAGCGTGGTGCCGTCGGGGATGCGCTCGGCGATGAGGTCCGCGATGCGCTCGTCGGTCTCGTTCGGCGCCGCCGGCTCCACCTCGACCAGCGGGTAGTCGGCCTCGACCCAGCCGACGGTCTGGGTCACGTGGACCGAGTTGCGGCCGAAGGTGCGGGGCATGGCCGGGTTGGCCTCGATGAAGAACGGGACCTGCCCGATGAAGCCGCTGACGTAGTCGGCGCTGACCCCGAGCGAGAAGTACCCGTGACGATCGGGCGGGGACGCCGCGGCGATCACGAGCTTCGGGCCCTGGAGGCGCCGCAGCAGCATCGGCACCTCCGAGAAGTTGCAGGGCACGAGGTCGATGTGACCGGCGTGGAAGCCGGGGCGCGACACGTGCGAGAGGAAGTAGGCGACGTACCCGAGCCGACCGGGGTGGGCGCCGTGCAGGTAGGGCCGGTCGTGCATGGCGTGCATCTGGTGGATGCGCACGTCGCGCAGCTGGTCCGCCCCGTCGACGATGGCGTCGACGACCGTGCGGGGCTCGCCGTTGGCGAGCGGCATGATCACCTGCGTGCCCGGCGGCAGGTGCTGCAGCACGGCCTCGGGCGACGGGGCGGCGGTGAGGTCGGCACGGCGGAACGTCGGGGAGCTCACGACCGAAGTCGTACCACCTGAGCACTAGCCTCACCCGCATGGCTGATCTGCGAGCGCGCATCGACGAGCTGTGGGAGACCCGGGACACCCTCGACGTGGACGACCCCGAGGTCGGGGCCACCGTCCGGGAGGCCGTGGCGCTGCTCGACTCCGGAGAGGCCCGGATCGCCGAGGTCGTGCCCGACGGCACGACGATGGGCGACGTCCGCGTCCACCAGTGGTTGAAGCACGCCATCCTGCTGCTCTTCAAGATCTCGAAGATGGACACGATCGAGCTCGGACCCTTCGAGTTCGCCGACAAGATCCCGCTCAAGTCGGGCTACGAGGCCGCCGGCGTCCGCGTCGTCCCGGGGGCTTCGGCCCGGTGGGGCTCGTTCCTCGACAACGGCGTCGTCATGATGCCGAGCTACGTCAACATCGGCGCACGCGTCGGCGCCGGTTCGATGGTCGACACCTGGGCCACGGTCGGGTCGTGCGCGCAGATCGGCGCCAACGTCCACCTCTCCGGCGGCGTGGGCATCGGCGGCGTCCTCGAGCCGCCCCAGGCCGAGCCCGTCATCGTCGACGACGAGGCGTTCATCGGCAGTCGGTGCATGGTCACCGAGGGGGCGCGCGTGGGCCGTGGCGCGATGCTCGGCGCCGGGGTCGTGCTCAACCCGTCCATCCCGGTCATCGACGCCCACACGGGTCTCGAGGTCTCCCGCGGCGTCGTGCCGCCCTGGTGTCTCGTCATCAACGCCACGCGTCCCCGCGAGTTCGACGGGGGCACGTTCGGGCTGCCGTGCGCCCTCATCATCAAGCGCTTCGAGGAGGGCGAGCGCCACGACAAGGCGGCGCTGAACTCGGTGCTGCGCGAGCACGGCGTCTCGGTCTAGGCGCTCGTGACCGACCTCCTGCGGCTCACCGCCGAGCTGATCGACCTCCCGTCCCCGTCGTTCGAGGAGCAGGCGTTCGTCGAGATGCTCGAGGGTGAGCTGCGGTCGGTCCCGTGGCTCGACGTCGAGCGGGTGGGCGACAACCTCGTGGCCCGCACCCAGCTCGGGCGTGGCGTCCGGGTGATCCTCGCCGGCCACACCGACACCGTCCCGGCCAACGGGAACGCCACGGCTCGCATCGACGGCGACGTCTTGTGGGGCCTCGGCGCCTGCGACATGAAGAGCGGCCTCGCCGTCATGCTCGAGCTGGCCCGAACGGTGGACGAACCGGTCGTCGACGTCACCTACGTCTTCTACGCCCGGGAGGAGGTCGCGGCGGCGCACAACGGCCTCGCCGAGCTGTTCGAGCTGCGGCCCGACCTGCTCGTCGGTGACGTGGCGCTGCTCGGCGAGCCGACCTCGGCGGCGATCGAGGCCGGGTGCCAGGGCACGATGCGGTTCGTCGTCACCCTGGTCGGCCAGCGCGCCCACACGGCGCGCGCCTGGAAGGGCGTCAACGCGATCCACCGCGTCGGCCGGGTGCTCGCCGCGCTCGAGCTCTACGAGCCGCGGCAGCCGGTCCTCGACGGGTGCCGGTTCCACGAGGGGCTCCAGGCCGTCGCCATCGAGGGTGGTGTGGCGGGCAACGTGGTGCCGGATCGGGCCACGGTCACGATCAACCACCGCTTCGCCCCCGACCGCACGATCGAGGAGGCGGAGGCCCACGTCCGCGAGGTGCTCGCCGACCTGCTCGTCGACGGCGACACCGTCGAGGTCGTCGACGCCGCACCCGCGGCGGCGCCCGCCACCGGCCATCCGCTGGTGCAGCGGCTCATCGAGCGCCACGGCCTCGAGGTGCGCGCCAAGCTGGGCTGGACCGACGTGGCCCGCTTCTCGGCGGCGGGCATCCCGGCGGCCAACTTCGCACCGGGTGACCCGTCGCTGGCCCACGCGCCCGACGAGCGCGTGGAGCGGCGGGACCTCGAGGTGGTCGCCGCCGCTCTCCGCGATCTGCTGACGGTGGCCTGAGGCTCAGCCGCCCCGGCGCATCAGTCCGCCGCCGATGATGCCGCCGCCGTCGCAGGTGATCGTCTCGCCGACCGTGTAGGCACCGGCCCGGGACGCGAGGAAGATCGACAGCCCGGCGATGTCCTCGGCGGAGCCGACGCGACCGCGCGGGTTGCCCTGGCCGACGGCGTCCCAGTCGGTGCCCTCGACGTCCCCGCCGCCACCGACGCCGGTCGACAGCATCCACGTGGGGAACGGCCCGGGGGCGATGGCGTTGGCGATGATGTTGCGGCGCACGAGGTGGGCGGCCATCTGGCGGGTGAGGTGGTGCACGGCGGCCTTCGACGCGCCGTAGGAGAACGTGTCGAAGCCCGGTGTCTGGATGCCGTCGACCGAGCCGATGTTGATGACACGGGAGGGGTCCTCGGCGGTGGCGTTCACCTCGAGGAGCGGGAGCACCCGCTGGGTGAGGAAGAAGACGCCCTTGACGTTGGTGTCCATCACCTTGTCCCAGCCGACCTCGGGGAACTCGTCGAGCGGTGCGCCCCACGACGCGCCGGCGTTGTTCACGAGGATGTCGAGGCTGTCGGTGCGCTCCTTCAGCCGGCCGACGAGGGAGTCGATGCCCTCGAGGTTCGACAGGTCCGACGGCAGCGAGATGCACTCGGCGTCGTACTGCTCCGACAGCCGCGCCGCCGTCGCGTCGCACTGCTCGGCCTTGCGGGAGCTGATGTAGACGGTGGCGCCGTTGGCGAGGAACCCGGCGGCGATCATCTCGCCGATGCCGCGGGAACCGCCGGTGACCAGCGCGGTCTTGCCGTCGATCGAGAACAGGTCGTTGATCTTCATGGTCGTCCTGGGTCGGGGTCGGGGATGGGTGGGAGGTTCAGCCGCCGTCGGCCAGGCGCTGCTGGAGCGTGTGGTCCTTGGCGCGGGCGGTGTCGGCGAGGTCGGCCTGGAACTGCACCATCCGCTCGCGCAGGGCGGGGTCGGAGGCGGCCAGGATGCGGACGGCGAGGAGGCCGGCGTTGCGGGCGCCGCCGATCGACACGGTGGCGACAGGGACGCCGGCGGGCATCTGCACGATCGACAGCAGCGAGTCCATGCCGTCGAGGTGGGCGAGGGGCACCGGCACCCCGATGACGGGCAACGGCGTGACCGATGCGAGCATCCCCGGGAGGTGGGCGGCGCCGCCCGCGCCGGCGATGATCACCTCGACGCCGCGGCCGGCGGCCTCGTGGCCGAACGCGATCATGGCGTCGGGCGTCCGGTGGGCGGACACCACACGGACCTCGTGCGCCACGTCGAACTCACGGAGCGCCTCGACGGCACCTTGCATCGTCGGGTAGTCGGAATCGCTGCCCATCACCACGGCGACGCGCATCAGTCGACCTCCGGCACGGGGTCGCCGAGGGCGGCGACGGCGGATCGGGCGCGCTGGCGCGCGTCGTCGAGCGAGTCGGCGAGGACGGTCACGTGGCCGAGCTTACGGCCGGGCCGTGGGCCCTTCCCGTAGAGGTGGACGTGCGCGCCGGGCACCGCGAGGGCGCCGGCGAGGTGCTGCACCGGATCGCGCCCGTCGGCGTGGCCGAGGACGTTCGCGGAGACCACCACCGGCGCGAGCTGCTGGGTGTCGCCGAGCGGTAGCCCGGCCACGGCACGCAGGTGGTTCTCGAACTGCGAGGTCACCGCCCCCTCGATCGACCAGTGCCCCGAGTTGTGCGGGCGGGTCGCGACCTCGTTGATGGTCACCGCCTCACCGTCGTGGAAGAGCTCGACGGCGATGAGCCCGACGGCGCCGGCGACCTCGGCGGCCTGCTCGGCGATGCGTCGGGCCTCCGCTGCCACGTCCTCGGGGACGCGCGCCGGGGTGATCGTCTCCCGGCAGATGCCGTCGACCTGGACCGTCTCGGTCACGGGGTAGCTGCGCTCGGTGCCGTCGGGCGACCGCACGACCACGACCGCCATCTCGCGGACGATCGACACGGCCTCCTCGACGATGACCTCGGCCAGACCTGCGTCGGTGGTGAGGTCGTGCAGCAGCTCGTCGAGCTGCGCCTCGTCGGCGAGCACCCACACGCCCCGCCCGTCGTAGCCGCCGCGTGCGGTCTTCACGACGACCGGCCAGCCGAGCTCACCGGCTGCTCGGCGGGCCTCGTCGACGTCGGTGGTGGTGCGGTGGCGGGGGAGGGGGAGGCCCGCCGCGGCGAAGCGGCGTCGCTGGTGGGCCTTGTCGGTGGCGAAGCGCAGCGCCTCGGCCGACGGGCGGGTCGCAGCCAGGCCGTCGCGCTCGATGGCCGCGAGGGCGTCGAGGTCGACCAGCTCGTGGTCGAAGGTGACCACGTCGACGCCGTCCGCGAAGCGGCGGAGGTCCTCGGGGTCGCCCGGATCGCCGAGGGCTTTGGCCGGGCTGACGAGGGCCGCGGCGTCGTCGACCGAGGCGGCGAGGACGCGCAGGTGGACGCCGAGCGCGATGGCCGCCTGGTGGGACATGCGGGCGAGCTGACCGCCACCGACCATCCCGATGGTGGGTGGGGTGGTCGCCTCGTCGGAGCGGGGTGCAGTGGACATCGCCCCGCAGCGTCGCACACCTGGACGGGCCCCTCGTGCACGCCGGTCCGCGTGGCCGGGAGGAACCGTAAGCTCCGAGCGGCACCGATGCGGAGGGACACGATGACCGTCGAGACCGGCCAGGACGCCCCGGACTTCGAGCTCAAGGACCACGCCGGCGACGCGGTCACGCTGTCGTCGTTCCGCGGCCGCTCGGCCGTGGCGCTGGTGTTCTTCCCGTTCGCGTTCACCGGCGTCTGCGAGGGCGAGCTCTGCCACCTGCGTGACGACCACGCGGACTTCGACGCCGCGGGCGTGCAGGTGCTGGCCATCAGCTGCGATCCGCGCCCGGCGCTCGGTCGCTGGGCGGAGGAGATCGGCGTCCCGTACCCGCTGCTCTCGGACTTCTGGCCCCACGGCGAGGTGGCGCGCGCCTACGGCGTGTTCAACGAGGCGCTCGGCTGCGCCAACCGGGTCACGATCCTCGTCGACGCCGACGGCCTGGTGGTCGATCGCTTCGAGTCCGCCGGTCTCGGCGAGCCGAGAGACGCCGCGCGCTACCGCGCCGCGTTCGCCGCCCTGGGCTGAGCGGGACTCACGGCGACTCGAGCGTGAGCTCCTGGGTACTGCGGTCGCCGTTCGTGGCCAGCGCGGTCACGTAGTAGGTCTGGGCGTCGCCACCGCACGGCGCCGGGACCTCCATGGAGCCCTCGGGAGGACCCGTGTCGTAGACCCCGCCGGGCGTGTCGATGGCGACCTCGACCGAGACCGCTCCCTGGGTGGTCCACGAGAGGGTCAGGCTCCCGGGGCACGTGAACTCGGACGCCTCGATCGACGTGACGGCGAGCGGCGTCGTGGCCGTGGTCGTCGTGGCCGGTGCGGTCGTCGTCGTGGTCGAGGGTGCCGTGGTGGTGGGGGCGGAGGAGGTCGTCGTGTCGTCGACCGCCGTCGTGGTGGAGCCCTCGACCGGGGAGCTGGTCGTCGTGGTCGGCTCAGGGTCGTCGTCGCCGTCGTCCGCCAGGAGCACCCAGGCCAGCGCACCGGCGACGAGCACGAGGAGCACCAGGAGGACCGGCAGGATCCACCCCGGTCCGCGGCGTGGCGGCTCGTCGTCCCCTGCGGCGACGGGCGGCATGACCGTGGTCGGCGGATCTCCGTCACCTGTGGCGGGCACGGCGATCGTCGGCTCGTCCCCGGCGCCCCACCCGCTCGGTCGGTCGGTCACGCCGGCACGCTACCGCGGCCACGGTGACGGGGGCGGGGCGACGGTGCGAGGGGTGCCCACGGCCATAGGCGCCCCCCGCACCGTGCGAGCTCAGAGCCTGCGCATCACCGTGACGACCCGTCCGAAGACGTGGACGTCGGTGGCGTCGAACTCCATCGGCTCGAGGGAGGGGTTGGCCGGCAGCAGCACGACCTTGCCGTCGCGGGTGGTCCAGGTCTTCACCGTGGCCTCTTCGCCGGGGATGCCGGCGATGACGATGTCGCCCTGGTCGGCGGTGCTCTGCACCCGGGCGACGACGAAGTCGCCGTCGAGGATGCCGGCGTCGATCATCGAGTCGCCCCGGACCCGCAGCATGAACAGCTCGCCCTCGCCGCAGAGGTCGGTCGGGACGGGCACGACCTCCTCGATGTTCTCCTGGGCCAGCACGTCGGTGCCGGCGGCGACGTCGCCGACGAGCGGGACGTGGCGCGCCGAGCGGCGTTCGACGTTCGGGCCCGAGGCCGCGTCCCACCGGACCTCGATGGCGCGGGGCTTGGTGGGGTCGCGCCGCAGGTAGCCGAGCTTCTGGAGCGTGGCGAGGTGGGAGTGCACCGTGGAGGGCGACGCCAGGCCCACGGCCTCGCCGATCTCGCGGACCGACGGGGGATACCCCCTGTCGCGCATGTGCGCCTCGATCGTCTCCAGCACCTGGCGCTGTCGGTCGGTGAGCGTGTCGGTCACGGTTGTTCCCCTTCGAGGAGGCCCGGGCACGGGGCCGGACGAGGCCGGTGGTGGAGCGGATCGAACACCTGTTTGGGAAGGTACCACCGGACGCTGCCGGTGGCAAACACCTGTTCGATCTGCGCCTTGACGGCGAACGCACGTTCGTGCTTGTCTACGAACAGACGTTCGTCGAACGGTCGTTCTACCAGGTCGGTGCACACCGCCGGTGGACACCGGCGGGCGCCGCCCGCCGCTCGCTGTCACACCCCCCGGAGAAGATGCCCCCATGGTCGCCATCGTCACCGACGCCCACCACGCCCCCGCCCCCTACCTCGCCGATCCGTACCCCACGGCCCGCGTGCCCGCGGGGGTCGCCTCCCGGCCCGCCGCAGGTGGGCAGCCCGCTGCGCCGGCCGTGCGCGCCGCGCTGGTGGTGGTCGCGATCGTCGCCGTGCTCCTCGCCGCCGTGGGCACCGCAGCGGTCGGCCGGGTGCTCGACGCCCAGCGGGGCGTGCCCGCCACCGCCGACGGCCCCGCCGTCGTCGTCGCCGACTGAGCTCCCCGGGGGTCGCCGCCCCGGTGGTTCCGACATGCGGCACCAGGGAGCTGGCGGGTAGCGTCCCCGCCGTGAGGTGCCCTGCCTGCGGAGGACTCGACGACAAGGTCGTGGACTCCCGCCAATCCGATGACGGTGGTTCGATCCGTCGTCGCCGGCAGTGCCTGGCGTGCAGCCGCCGCTACACCACCTTCGAGCGGCTCGAGGAGCTTCCTCTGGTGGTCGTCAAGCGCTCGGGCGACCGCGTGCCCTTCGACCCCGGCAAGGTGGCCGGCGGGGTCCACGCCGCCGCCAAGTACCGCCCGATCACCGACGAGCAGCTCCAGGCCCTCGCGACCGAGGTGGAGGAGTCACTGCGGTTGCGGGGACCCGAGGTGTCGAGCGAGGACGTCGGCCTGGCCGTGCTCGAGCGCCTGCGGGAGCTCGATCAGGTCGCGTACCTGCGCTTCGCCAGCGTCTACAAGGGCTTCGACGATCCCGCCGACTTCGAGCGCGAGGTCGCGGTGCTCACCAAGAGCACCGAGCCCAAGCGCCGCTGACCGCCTCGCGGCTCAGGTCGCGGCGTGGCGCCGCAGGAAGTCGAGCTGCTGGTCCAGGCACCGTCGGGCGAGGGCGATGGGGAACGCGGTGAACCCGTGGATGCCCGCCGGGTAGAGCCCGGTCTCGACGTCGTTCCCGGCCAGTCGCCAGCGGCTCGCCATGAACGCCGAGTCGTCGACGAGGGGATCCATCTCGCCGACGGTGAAGAGCGCGGGCGGCAGGCCGCGGAGGTCGGCGAACAGCGGCGAGATCTCCGGCCGTCGCCTCTCCTCGGCCGATCTGCCGGGCACGAAGGTCTCGTAGAACCACTGCATGATCGGGCCCGAGAGGATCAGGTTGCGCTCGCCCCAGTTCCGCTGGCTCGGGGTTCCCGAGAGGTCATAGGCGCCGAACACGAGGTTCGCCGCGGCGAACCGCCCCACCGTGCCCTCGTCGCGCAGGCGTAGCAGCGTGCTCGCCGCCAGGTGCGCGCCGGCGGACTCACCGCCGATGAGGAGGCGGTCGGTGCCCCACTCGCCGGGCGCGGCATCGATGAGCCAGCGGGCCGCGGCGGCGCAGTCGTCGGGTCCTGCGGGGTACGGGTGCTCGGGTGCGAGCCGGTAGTCGACGCTGACGACGGCCAGGCCGGCGTGGTCCGCGACGGCCTCCAGCAGGGCGTCCTGCTGGTCGGCGGCGCCGAGGACCCAGCCGCCGCCGTGGAGGTGGAGGTACACGCCCCGAGGCTCCTCGGGTGTGATGGTCCGCAGGGTGAGCGGGCCCGACGGCGTCTCGATCGTGCGGTCAACCGCTCGTTCGGAGCGGACGAGGGGCCCGGCCCAGCTGCGGCCCTCGGCTCGGGCCCGCCGGGTCTCCTCGGGTGGCACCGTGTGCGTGGGCGGTGCGGCAGCGAGGAGCTCTCGATCGCGGCGTTCACCGCCTCGGCCTCCTCGATCTCCTCCGGCGGGACGTCGACGCGCTCGAGCATGGCGGCACGCTAGGCGCGCTGCTGGCCTCCGTTGCGTGGATCGCGGTCGCGCACGTACCGGAGCATCAGCTCGCCGTCGTGCTCGAGGACGCGGGCGAGCCGCAGTCGGCGTGGCTCGGGTGTCGGCGACCCGACGGCGGATCGGGCGGCGTCGCCGGCGACGAGGAGAGGGGCGGACGTCGTGCACCACTCGTCGACGAGGTCGGCGGCGAGCAGCAGCCCGTTCAGGGTCGCGCCGCCCTCGCAGAGGACGATCCGTGCGCCGAGCTCCGACCCGAGGAGCGACACGGCCGTGCGGACGTCCACGCGCTCTTCGCCGGCGACGAGGACGTCGGCGACCTGCTCGATCTCGGTGCGGCGCGCCTCCGTCGCGGCGTCGGCGACGAGGACCACCGGACGTCGGTCGGGGCCGGCGTCGGTGAACATGGGCAGGTCGAGGGCGATGTCGCCGCGGTTGGACACGACGGCGAGTCGGGGGAGCGGGGCCTGGCCCCGCTCGGTGCGGCGAGCACGGCGGGCTGCATCGCCCATCGGGGGCCGGTACCGCTCGGCGGTCACGGTGGCCGACCCCGCGAGGACGACGTCGGCGACGGCTCGCAGGGCGACGAAGACGGCGAAGTCGCCGTCCCCGCCGAGGGGGCCGGAGACGCCGTCGACGTAGGTCGCCCCGTCGACCGAGGTGACCATGTTGACCACGACCCACGGCTGCTCGGTGGTGCCAGGGCGGGCCTCGGCGGCGATGAGCGGGTCGATCGCGGCGGCGTCGAGGCCCAGGTCCGGCGGTGTGCCGTCGGTGGGCACCAGTCGCTGCATGGCGCCGAGGCTACCGAGGCCGGGCGTCGCCTCGCCGGGCGGGCTCAGGCCTCCGGGGCGAAGTCCTCCCACGAGGGCCGGCCGTCGGGCGTCGAGGGGGCGGCCGCCGCGTCCCCCTCGCTCCGCCGACGACCCGCGATGACGGCGGCGAGCGCGGTCGTCAGCGGCACCGCCGCCACGAGCCCGATGCTCCCGACCAGCGTGCGGACGACCTCGATGGCCACGACCTCCTGGCCGAGGATCTGGGTGGCGGGCCGGGTGGAGCGCGCGAAGAAGAGGAGCGTGGAGAGCGACGCGCCCACGTAGGCGAGCACGAGGGTGTTCACCGTGGCGGCGATGTGGTCCCGTCCGACCCGCAGCGCGCGCCGGTACAGCTCGGCCGCACCGAGGGCCGGGTTGGCGGCGCGGATCTCGGCCACCGCCGCCACCTGGGTGACCGTCACGTCGTCGAGGACCCCGAGCGCGCCGATGATGATCCCGGCGAGCAGCACCCCGGCCGGGTCGAGGGCCTCGGCCGAGACCCGGAGCAGCTGGGCGTCGTCGCCGGACAGCCCGGTCAGGTGGGCGAGGTGCACGAAGGTGACCGCCAGCAGCGTGATGAGGAGGAGGCTCCCGAGGGTGCCGATCAGCGCCACGGTCGTCTCGAGGGTGACGCCGTGCGCGAGGTACAGCGCCACGAACGCGATCAGCGTGGCGGCCACCAGCGCGACCGCGAGGGCGGGGCGTCCCCTGATGAGGGCGGGGAGGAGGAAGGCGAGGACGATGCCGACGCTGAGTCCGAGCCCTGCGAGGGCGCGGGCTCCCTGCCACCTCCCGAGCGCGAGGACCGCCACGACGAAGAGCGCGGCGAGGGCGACGAGCGGGAGCGCTCGCTCGTGCTCCCAGTAGGTGTACGCCCACTCGTCGGGTGCCATCGGGTTGTGCTGCACGATCAGGCGGTCGCCCACCTCCAGCTCGGGGATGTGGGTGTCCCGGGCCGAGACCTGCATCGTGGCGACGTCGCCCTCCGCCTCGCCGCTCGCGATCCTGATCGTGACGAGGTCGCACTCCACGGGGGCGACGGCCTCCACGGTGTCGCAGCTGCCCGGCTCGATCGCTTGGATCACTGCGGTGGGGTAGCGGAGCCCCTCGGTGGAGAACCCGGGATCGGGGGCCGGCCCGCGCGGCCAGAGGACGAGCAGGCCCACCAGGGCGAGGATCCCGACCCCGGCGACGCCGTAGACGAGCCGCCGAGCGACCCGTCGCTCGGCCTCCGGGACGAGGTGCGCCGTGTGGTCGTGCATCGTCCCGGTGATAGCCGACCGCGGTGGTCGCGGCGGCGATGCCGCACCCGGGAATGCATGGGGGGCGTCCGTGGTTGGTAGAGATGACTGGTTCAATACTGAACTACACGACCGCACCACCGAGGAGACCCCACGATGAGCACCAACGAGACCGTCATCCCCACCCGTGAGTTCGAGGGCGTCACCATCCCGACGCCTGGCACCTTCGAGATCGACCCCTCCCACTCCACCGTGCAGTTCGTCGCCCGGCACATGATGGTCTCGAAGGTGCGGGGCACCTTCGAGAGCTACTCGGGAACGATCGTCGTGGCCGAGGACCCGCTGGCGTCGAGCGTCGAGGTCGCGATCGACGTGTCCAGCATCACGACCCGTGACGAGGGTCGTGACACCCACCTGAAGAGCGCCGACTTCTTCGACGTCGAGACCTACCCGTCGATCACCTTCCGCAGCAGCGGGGTGCGCCACACCGGGGGCACCTCCTTCGAGGTGGAGGGCGAGCTGACCGTGCGGGGCACGACCAAGCCGCTGACGCTCGAGGTCGAGCTCGAGGGCATCGGCAAGGACCCGTGGGGCAACGAGCGGATCGGCTTCTCCACCAAGGTCGAGCTCGACCGCGAGGAGTTCGGCCTCACCTGGAACCAGGCGCTCGAGACCGGTGGCGTCCTCGTCGGCAAGAAGATCACCGTCGACATCGACGTCGAGGCCACCCGCCAGGCCTGAGGCCCGTGATCCGGGGGACATCCTGTGGATGGCTGTGGAGAACCCGCTCGTCGTCCACCGGCAATTCACAGGATGTTCCCCCTTACCTTCCACAGGCCACCTTCCGTACTGTGTCCACCAGACGCCGGTGGCGGTGGGATGGACGGCACAGTGGTGCGCGTCACGACCTCGCTGGCGGGTTGGACGATGCCTTGGGGCGGACGACCGCGCACCCGACGGGGTGCGAGGTCGCCGGTTCGGACCTGTCCATCCCACCGCCTCCGGTCCTGCCACGGCGACGGTCGGGGGGAGGGGTCCGGACGCGGTGCCCCGCCCTCCGGTCGGCGCACCCCCGTCCGCCTGGGCCGTTCGGCCCATTCGTCCCGGATCGACCCCACGACCCGTCCGGAGCCATTGACACCGATGGAATTACGGTGGTGTAATCATCCCCACATCTTGTGGGCATCGCCCGCGGGAGTGGGGGGAACACACCACATCTGGTGTCCGCCGCTGGGGCGGGCACATCGCTGAAGCGGCCGCCGTTCGACACGGCGGCCTCTACGTCCCGAGGAGCGCAACGCATGGCCCTGGCCCCGGAGCAGACCGGAATCGGCATCCGCCGCTACTTCACCACCGAGGGCGTGCACCCCTACGACGAGGTCGAGTGGGAACGGCGCGACAGTCGCATCACCAACTTCCGGGACGGGTCGGTCGCCTTCGAGCAGCTCGGGGTCGAGTTCCCCACCACCTGGTCGATCAACGCCACCAACATCGTCACCCAGAAGTACTTCCGGGGCACCCCGGGCACGCCGGAGCGTGAGAGCTCCCTCAAGCAGGTCGCCGACCGGGTCGTCGACACGATCACCCAGTGGGGCATCGAGGGCGGCTACTTCGTCGACGACGCCGAGGCCGAGACGTTCCGGGCCGAGCTGAAGCACCTCGTCATCCACCAGAAGGCGGCGTTCAACTCGCCGGTGTGGTTCAACATCGGCGTCGAGGGCGTGCCCCAGCAGGCCAGCGCCTGCTTCATCCTCTCCGTCGACGACACCATGGACTCGATCCTCAACTGGTACGTCGAGGAGGGCACGATCTTCAAGGGCGGCTCGGGTGCCGGCATCAACCTTTCGAAGATCCGCTCCTCGAAGGAGTACCTGAAGGGCGGGGGCACCGCCTCGGGTCCGGTGAGCTTCATGCGGGGAGCCGACGCGTCCGCCGGCACCATCAAGTCCGGCGGCAAGACCCGCCGCGCCGCCAAGATGGTCATCCTCGACGCGTCGCACCCCGACGTCGAGGAGTTCATCTGGGTGAAGGCCCGTGAGGAGCGCAAGATCCGCGTCCTCGCCGAGGCCGGCTTCGACATGAGCCTCGACGGCGCCGACATGGCCTCGGTCCAGTACCAGAACGCCAACAACTCGGTCCGGGTCACCGACGAGTTCATGCAGGCCGTGGTCGAGGACCGCGACTGGCACCTCCGGGCGGTCACCGACGGCTCGATCGTGAAGACGGTCCGCGCCCGGGACCTCATGCGCCAGATCTCCCAGGCCGCCTGGGAGTGCGCCGACCCCGGCATGCAGTTCGACACCACGATCAACCGCTGGCACACCGCGGCCAACACCGACCGCATCAACGGGTCGAACCCCTGCTCGGAGTACATGCACATCGACAACTCGGCGTGCAACCTCGCGAGCCTCAACCTCCTCAAGTTCAAGCCGGAGAACGAGCCGTTCGACGTCGAGGGCTTCAAGGCCGCGGTCGAGGTCGTCTTCACCGCCCAGGAGATCCTCGTCGGCCGGGCCGACTACCCGACCGAGGCCATCGGCGAGAACAGCCGCATCTTCCGCCAGCTCGGCATCGGCTACGCCAACCTCGGCGCCCTGCTCATGGCGCTCGGCCACGGCTACGACACCGACTCGGGCCGGGCCTGGGCCGCGGCGCTCACCTCGCTGATGACCGGCCACGCCTACGCCACGTCCGCTCGCACCGCCGCCCGCATGGGGCCCTTCGCCGGCTACGCCGACAACCGCGAGCCGATGCTCGGGGTGCTCAACACGCACCGCGAGGCCAACGCCAGCATCGACGAGGAGCTCGTGCCCGCCGAGCTGCTGTCCGCCGCCCAGCAGGCGTGGGACGACGCGTGTGAGGTCGCCGAGGTGCACGGGGTGCGCAACTCCCAGGCCTCGGTGCTCGCCCCGACCGGCACCATCGGCCTGATGATGGACTGCGACACCACCGGCGTCGAGCCCGACCTCAGCCTGTTCAAGATGAAGAAGCTGGTCGGCGGCGGCACGATGTCGATCATCAACCAGACGGTGCCCCGGGCCCTGCGCAACCTCGGCTACACCGCCGAGGAGCAGGCCGACATCCTCGCCCACCTCGAGGAGAACAAGACGATCCTCGGGGCCCCGCACCTGAAGGCCGACCACATCCCGGTGTTCGCCTGCTCGATGGGCGACAACGTCATCCACTACATGGGTCACGTGCGGATGATGGGTGCTGTCCAGCCCTTCATCTCCGGCGCCATCTCCAAGACGGTGAACATGCCGGAGGAGGCCTCGGTCGAGGACGTCGAGCAGCTCCACATCGAGGCCTGGAAGCTCGGCGTGAAGGCCGTCGCCATCTACCGCGACAACTGCAAGAACTCCCAGCCGCTGTCGAGCGTGACCAAGGACGCCGACGAGGCCGCCCCCGCCGCGGCGACCGCTCCCGGCACCCAGGTGGTCGAGAAGGTCGTGGAGAAGATCGTCGAGGTCCCCGTCCGGGAGAAGCTGCCCCGGACCCGCACCTCGAAGACCTTCGAGTTCCGCGTCGCCGACTGCAAGGGCTTCGTCACCGTCGGCGAGTACGCCGACGGGCGGCCCGGCGAGATCTTCGTCCGGGTGTCGAAGCAGGGCTCGACCCTCGCCGGCATCATGGATGCCTTCGCCATCTCGCTGTCCCACGGTCTCCAGTACGGCGTGCCGCTGCGGGCCTTCGTCGAGGCGTTCACCGGCATGCGGTTCGAGCCGGCGGGCATGACCGACGACCCGGACATCCGGATCGCGTCGAGCCTGATGGACTACCTGTTCCGCAAGCTCGCCATCGAGTACCTGTCGCTCGAGGAGCGCGCCGAGCTCGGCATCTTCACCATCGAGGAGCGCACCCAGCCGACGCTCCCCGGTGTCGAGGAGTCGACGGTGGAGACGAGCACCGGTTCCGACGTCCAGCCCGACCCCAAGTCGATCCCGTCCGCCGCCGAGCTCGCCGCCCAGATGCAGCGGGAGTCCGGCAGCGCCCAGCGGGCCAGCGACGCCCCGATGTGCATGCAGTGCGGCGTCCAGATGCAGCGGGCCGGCTCGTGCCACGCCTGCCCGAGCTGCGGCAACACCAGCGGCTGCAGCTGAAACCCTTGGATGTTGCATCAGATGCAACCGCGAATGTGCGGAAGCTGACGGTAGCGACATCAGCGAGATAGGCGCTCTGACCAGGGCCGACGTGAACCGGGCCACCGGAGCGTCGGCCCTTGTCGTTCCCCGCCAACGGAAGTGCTGGCCTGGGTGTTCGCGATCTGATACAACGATGTTGCATCGTGTGCAACACGCCTTAGGAGGGTCGGTGACACGTCGGGAACCAGGATCGGCGCAGCTGGTACTCGCAGATGGCGTCGTCCACCTGGATGTCCCCGAAGCTGTCTGGCAGGCGATGTGCCTGGGCTGGTCTCAGCAACAGCAGAGCCGGATGCTACGGCCCGAGACGATCAGCCAGCGTCTGAGCGTCATCCGAAGGTTCCGCGAGTTCACGGGGAGCTATCCGTGGCAGTGGCACCCCGCCGATGTCGAAGAGTTCACCGTGGCGGCCGTAGCGGGTGGTGCCAAGGCGCACGCGACCATTCGCGGCTATCAGAACCACATCGCCCTGTTCTGCGAGTACCTGATCGATCGCCGCTACGAGTGGGTCGCCGTCTGCGAAGAGCGGTTCGGTGCAGCGCCCGCCCAGATCTGTCACGAGTGGAACACGGTCGACCATGTCCAGCAGCTCGAAGCGCAGCCAGCTCGCCGACCGCTTGACCTAGACGAGCTCGAGGCGTTGTTCGCTCACGCTGACGAGCGCGTCGAGCAGATTCAGCGCTCTGGGCGCAAGGGCGCTGTCGCCGCGCTTCGGAACGCCACGGCCTTCAAGGTGTCGTACGCCTGGGGCCTCCGGTTGCGCGAGATGACGCATCTTGATCTCGTCGACCGCCACCGCAACCCGAAGGTGCCAGGCTGGGGGCGCTACGGCGCCCTCCGTGTGCGCTTCGGGAAGTCGAGCCGCGGGAGCGCTCCTAAGCAGCGCACGGTGCTGACCGTGCCGGAGATGGACTGGGCGGTCGAGGCGTTGCAGCACTGGGTCGAGGTTGCCCGGCCGCTGTTGAAGCCGGGCCAGCATCCGGCGATCTTTGTCACCGAGCGACGCAGCCGGATGTCGGAGTGGAGCGCCGACGTCGCGTTCGCCGCGGTCCGCGAGCGGGCCGGCCTCGACAGCGCGATCACGCACCACTGCTTGCGGCACAGCTACGTCACCCATCTGCTGGAGCACTACGGCTACCCAGAGCTCTTCGTCCAGCAACAGGTCGGCCATGCCTACGCCTCTACGACCGCCATCTACAGCGGTGTCAGCGACGAGTTCAAGAACCGAATCCTCGCCGACGCCATCGCTGCCAACCGACCGGAGGTCACTCGATGACCCGCAAGATGCGCACCCGCTGGAACCTGCGGCGCGTGATGGCCGATCGGGGCATGTACCAGACCTCCGACATCGTCGGACCGCTCGCTGAGCGCGGCATCCACCTGTCCCGAGAGCAGGTCTACCGCCTCGTGACCGGGGAGCCGCAACGCCTGTCGATGGACACTCTCGCCGCGCTCTGCGACATCCTCGACTGCACACCCAACGACCTCATGGAGGTCGTCCTTGAGTCCCGTCAGGTCCGCAAGACGGGCACGGCCAACGCCGGCGGCGAGGGACCCGCCGTGAGCGATCTCCGTCCCGTTCGGGCACGCATCAAGCGTCCGCCAAAGTCATGACCGACCTGACCGCAGTCGTCGATGCCGCATGTGCGGCCGCACCTGAGCTTGACCGACGCGTTATCGAGGACATCGTCGCCGCGGCGGCGCCGATTACGCAGCAGCGCAACAAGTTGATTAGGTACCTCGCCGACGTCACAGCGTTCACCAGCGGCGCGAGTGACGTGCCGCCTGTCGTCGCTCGCGTCCTCACCGACATGGCCGGGGCCGGCGCACCGGTGACACCGCCGGCATGTGACGGGTGCGGACGCGTGGTGCGGCTCGTCTACAAGCGGGGAAGCGGCCGGGTCTGCAAAGCATGTGGGCAGTCGCAGTACTCGGAGACGTGCAGCGAATGTGGACAGGACCGGCGCGTCTCGATCCGCAACCCCGACGGGACCGCTGTGTGCAACTCCTGCCGACTCCGTCAGCGGACCGAGCACTGTGCCTCATGCGGACGCGACCGACCGGTATCCCGGCGCACCCCTGATGGCGGCGCGCTCTGTCAGAGCTGCTACCAGCGCCCAGAGCGCGAGTGTGCGTCCTGTGGTCGCGTCGCTCCCGTGAAGTCCAACAAGACCGGCGAACCGCTGTGCGGTACCTGCTACCGCGCTCCGGCGGCGCTCTGCGCGAAGTGCGGCGAGCACCGCGCCCTTGCTGCGCGCGACGTCATCGACCTCGGCAATGTCTGCACGCGTTGCTGGCGGCCTGCGACCAGAACCTGCAGCGTCTGTGGCGACACGAAGCCGTGTCGTGTCTCCGAGAGCGACGGCAAGCCGTACTGCGGTGTCTGTGCGCCACGACCGCTGGTCACCTGCGCTCGATGTGGGCGCGATCGACCGGTCCAGGCACACACCGACATCGGCCCGGTCTGCAACGGCTGCTATGACCACGTCGTCGCCCGGCCTTGCGCCGCCTGCGGCGAGCTAACACGCATCTACGCCGACGGGCGGTGCCACCGCTGCGTACTCACCGCCAGACTCGACACTGCGTTTGGCCAGCGGCCGGAGCTCACCTCCGTGCGAGACGCGCTGCTCGAGGGTCGATCAGCTGCAGCGACGCTGCGTTGGTTCGATCACGGAGCCGGCGGACAACTTCTACGCAGGGTCGCCAGTGGCGAGGTCGAGCTCAGCCACGAGGCGCTCGACCAGTTCGGTCGTGGCCATCGGCATGTCGACCACGTGCGCCAGCTGCTCGTCGCCGTCGGTGCGCTCCCTGATCGAGGTGAGCTGGCCGCTCGCCTCTCTGTCTGGCTCGACAGCTTCACAGCGACCCTCCCACCCTCGCACGCGCGTGTGGTGCGACCGTTCGCCGAATGGCGGATCCTTCGGCGAGTCCGACGACAGGACGCACGCGATCGGCTGACGGACGCCGGTGCGAAGTGGGCGAGGCAGCGCATACGAACAGCCGCGAACCTTCTCGCATGGCTGGACCTGCGCGACCTTGAGCTCGAATCGCTAGCACAGCGCGACCTCGACGCGTGGCTCGCCGCCGGGCCCACCACGCGCTACTGCATACGTGACTTCCTCCGTTGGGCACACGAGCGCAACGAAGCGCCGAAGCTCACCGTTCCGCTCCGACAGGCACTCACCGCTACCGCCGCCGTCGACGATGCCGACAGATGGGCGCTTGTCGACGACCTACTTCACAACGAGGACATCCCGCTTGACCTACGTATCGCCGGACTTCTCGTCCTCGTCTACGGCCAGCACCTCAGTCGCGTCGCCACGATTCGGCTCGACGACATCGAGCACGGACCGCCGACCACGGTGAAGTTCGGCAGCTCGCCCGTCGCTCTCCTCGAACCACTCGATGACCTTGTCCGCCGTCAGGTTGAGACTCCCCGAGGACACGCAGGTGCAGCGGTCGAGAACCCGTGGCTCTTCCCAGGTGGCCACGCCGGCGAGAACGTGACCCCGGAGCAGCTCCGCAAGCGCCTCGAAGCCGCAATCGGCATCCGCGCCCGACCCTCACGGAACACCGCTCTTCTCCACCTCGCCCGGGAGATTCCCGTTCCGGTGCTCGCCGACCTACTCGGACTTCACTTCAACACCGCTGTCGACTGGGTCCAACTCGCACGCGGTGACTGGTCGGGGTACGTCGCGAGCCGAGAGGCCTCGGCCCGTCGCGCCCCCGCAGCCAGCCGACCGAGTTCTGCGGGACCACCCTTTGGATCGTGAAATCACATGCGTGTCACTCATCCTGCCTATGCTCCACACATGGCTCGACGTCACGCCCCCACCAGTTCCGTCGCGCGCCCGTACGACGAGGGCCTGACTGTCGATGCCCTCGGCGGAGTCCCGTTCGGCACTGTTCTCGCCGACCCGCCGTGGCGCTTTCAGAACCGCACCGGCAAAGTGGCGCCCGAGCATCGGCGCCTGTCCCGCTACGACACGATGAGCCTCGACGACATCTGCAGTCTGCCCGTGGCGAACGTGATGGCCGAACAGTCGCACTGCTACCTGTGGGTGCCTAACGCACTGGTCGCCGAAGGACTCCAGGTGCTTGAAGCGTGGGGGTTCACGTACAAGTCGATGGTCGTGTGGGCCAAGCGCCGCAAGGATGGCGGCCCCGACGGCCGCGGCGTCGGGTTCTACTTCCGGAACGTGACTGAGCCGATCCTGTTCGGGGTGCGCGGCAAGCTGCGGACGCTCGCGCCGGCCCGCCGGCAGGTCAACATGATCGAGACACAGAAGCGGGAGCACTCCCGAAAGCCCGACGAGCAGTACGGAATAATCGAGGCCTGTTCGCCGGGCCCATACCTGGAGCTGTTCGCCCGGTACCCGCAGGAGGGGTGGACGGCGTGGGGCAACGAGGCTGACCCAGAGGTCGTCCCTCGAGGCCGTCAGTACCCCACGTACGGCGGGCTGGCTGCTGTCGCCAACTAGGCGTCATTTCACCGGCGGGATCTTTGCTTTGGCCGCCTCGCGCAAGGTCCTCACGTCGCGCTGCGCCTCCCGGTGGTCGCTGTAGTGGTCTCTCCAGTTGTCCAGCCGCTCTTTGGCGGCGGCCAGCTCTTGGCTCACCTCAACGACCAGCTCGATGCCGGTCACGCGCTCGGGCTCGATGCCGACGAGCAACAGGGGGCACTCACCACCGCCTCCCAGGTTGACCCGCGGTACGAGCTTGTCCCAGTGCGTCGACGACTGCCCGTACTTCAACCCGCCGTCCTTGGAGCGGATGACCGGGCCGATCAACTCCTGTAGCCGCGGGCCGCGGGTGACGATGACGCCAGCGGCGATGGCGCCTTCTCTGTGGAGCGCAGAGAAGTTGTTGAGGTCACGGTCGTAGAACGGGTCCTTGTTGTTCCACTCCATCTCGACGGCAACACCGGGGAGGTGGTCATCGAGATGGCCGAGTCCGAACATGTCGATCTCGTGGCCACGGGTCCGTGCGACCTCCTCGAGGTTGTCGTCGAACCCGAGTCGCTTGCTGATCGTGATGTTCTGCTTCCCCCACACCTGGACCCCCGTGTCGCGCCGATCTCGTAGGGACTGGTCGAAGCGGGCAACGAACTTCGTGCGGCCTCCGCCACCGGCACGAAGCTCGTCAAGGCTGATCGTGAACTGGTCGAGGCTGGCAATGAGGTCGTTGAGGCGACTGGAGTAGGCACCCTGGAGGATGATGTCGGCGTGTCGCGTGACGCCGTAGGTGTAGCCGTCTGGAAGGCCCTCGATGATCGGCTGCCCGACGGCACCGGGCAGGTCCTCGTCGGCTGTGACCTCTGCTGCGGCGTCGTCGTCTGGCACGGCCGCCAAGCTACGCGCCCGATTGCGGGGCTGCGTGGACATCCCGAGAGCGAAGTGACGGTCTGCGACGGGTCTGTGGAGGTTGGCTTCGCCGGTGATGAACCCACGAGCACTACGACTCCGGCCAGCGGAATGCTGGCCTTGTCCTGGTGGACTAGAGGAGCCGGATCGCCTCTGCGATCTTGGCGTCGACCTCGTTTCCGCTTGCGGTGCCAGGCAGCCGGAAGGTGTGCGGGTGATCACCCGGTCCCCGTGAGACCACGACCCGAACCTCACTGCCCCGCTCATCGTGGATCACATGCACATGCGGGTAGGTCGTCGTGATGTTCCCGTCTGGGCCGATCATCACATGGATGGTTCCGTCCTCGCTGCTGTACTTCGAGTACCAGCCGCCCTTTCGAGACGGCGCGGGGTACCTGGCGAGGCGCTCCGCCTGTGCCTGCTTGATGAACTTCCTCGTGATTAGAGGGTTCATCGCCGTCCCGTTCCGAACCGAACGGGCCATGCCTTTGAGGTTGTCGCCCAGGCTGGGTTGCGGCCCCAAGAATCCCATTGCACTCTCCTTCATGTCCGCCCGGATCGCGCGGTGCGGAACGTTCTAGCGCTTCGGTACCTCGTACGGACGACCGCATTGGCCATGTCGGTGCGGCTCTCACGAGATGGTCGACCAGCAAGCGGTCACCTCCAGCACCGCTGAGGCGGTGCGAAGCCCGCCATCTGAGCTATGTCAGCCGAATTGCGATTGCGCCACTCCAGCAGCGATCTGCGCGTCGATCACCGCATGAGCGAGAGCCCGCTCGCCGTGGTCGAGGTCGGCGAACTGACGCCGGCCTGTGACTGCCGCGAGAACGTGCGGCAGATTCGCAACCTCCCGATCAACGTTCATGCCCAGACGAGCCCAGTAGTTCAGCTGCTCGGCAGGCGTGCGGTCCGAATGCGCCGCCGACTGCGCCTGCCGAAGCAGCCCCGATCCCATCGGAATGAGTTCCGTCGGTTCCATCGCTACCTCCCAGGTGAGGCTGGACGGTACCAACTGGCACCGACACCACCCGCATGGTTGGGGCGAGCGCGCACTGGTGCCGGCAACGAGACTCGCCACGCAGCAGCGCCCACGCAGCTCATCGGCGGGGCCACACGGGGCCGACGGTGGCGAGACCGATGGCGAGAAGAGTCCACACTTCGGCCACGCGGAGGAGCTCTGCTCGATCCAGCTGCGAGGGTGGGTCCGTGTCGCTGATGGCGTCCAGTCCATGCCTCAACGCGAGTCGCATCGCTTCCTCTGCCGTGACGACTCCGTTCTCGTTCACAACGGACATGCCGACACCCCCTCGGTGATCCCAGAAACGCTACCAGTAGGCTGTCGACCAGTAGGCGGTCAGCCGACGATCTTTCGTTTGTGGGTCGGGTTGCAGGTGGTGACAGAGCCGTAGCGGCCGACTTCGGTCGGCGAGTCAGGGCTGAGCGCAAGAGGATTGGCCTGTCCCAGGAAGGCCTTGCCGCTAGAGCTGGCATCCATCGGACCTTCGTTGGTCGGGTTGAGCGAGGCGAGGCGAACGTCACCCTGACGACGATCGTCCGGCTGGCCGATGTGTTCGGCGTTGATCCCGGCGCCCTCGTGGCCGGCTTCCGGGGTACGAAGTAGTGCCGGCTCTGTTGACACCGGGATCGACCAGTCCTCGATCCCGAGCCGAGCAACGACTACCGATTGGCCCTGGTCATGGAATTGACCGGCCGTTCGCCTCTACCTCATCGCGGCCGGAACGCCAAGGTGCACGGCGGCCTCTCGGGCTCAGCTGCACGGGCTTAGATCTCCAGCTCATCGTTGCCTTGAGTGGGCTGGATCTCCGCTGCGGGGAGACTCCTAGCGAGGTCCGGCTGCAGGTAGATCACCGAATCCGGCAGATGGTTGTGCCCGAGGGACTCGACGCGGCAGGCCTGACCGCCGAACGCGACATCGGCAGCTCGCCGGCGGTGGTAGTGCCCGTGAACCCACAAGCCCGGGCGGGCCACCTCTGCGATCCGGGCGAGGACAGCGCGGTGCAGGTCGCCTGGCTCCCAGCCCGCGAGGTAGCCGAGGTCGACTCCCGCAGGGCAGTCGTGCGAGACGACCACGTCGACCGGGCCGGCTGCGATTGCGGCCTCGAAGCCGGCGCGGCTGAGGACCTCGGTTGGGAACCAGTCGATGCCCGGCACCCGCCCGTCGGCGTCGATCGACGGTGCTCCTCCGAGCGCCATGATCCGTCGTCCTGCCCACTCGATGATTGTGCCGTCGGGGATGAACCGGATGTGGTCGCTGATGTGCACGAGACCGTCGCTGCCGGGTTCGTGCCGCAGCAGGATGTCGTGGTCTTCGTGGTTACCCCTGAGGAACCACAGGGTCGAGCCGGCGCGATCCAGTTCCTTGTCGAGCTCGGCGAGGAAGTGGCGGCCCGAAGCAAAGCGGGGCCAGTACCCGAAGTCCCCGAGCTGCAGCATGTGGTACACCCCGTCAGCGGCGGCACGCTGCACGACCCGCTGTGTCCAGGCGAGGGCGCAGTGGCTGTCGCCGACGAGAGCGATCTTCTGGGCGTCGAGGACGGGCATGGATCCACCTTCCCGGACTCTGGGACACCGCCTGCGGACATTCTGCGGGTGAGCCGGTACTACGGCCCGGCGGGTGCTTCGTCGTCGTACTCGCTCGGGCAGTAGTTCCACCACATCATGGCGATCCCGCTGACGTCTCGCTCGGGCAGGCGCCGCTTCTGAACCATCGCATTCCCGAGGGTCTCTGCCTGGCCGGCGGGGATGCTGTAGTCCTGAACCCAGAACGGCTCGATCGTGCTGGGGTCGTCCACTGCGGCAGGGCCGTGGGCTTCGAGGAGGATCAGGTCCCACAGGGCCTGGACCGCCTTTCTCGGGCCTTCGCGTCCTTTGCGGGCCAGCTGGCAGAGCTGGGCCAACTCTTCCTCGGTGAGGCGGCGCATCCGGTAGCGGTCCTGGGGCGGCAGAGGTGGTCGGTCAGGCCTTCGTTCCATGCCTGCATCGTGCGCGGCCTCTGTGACACCGAGCAAGGCGTCGCCGACGGCGGGAGCCCGACTCACGTGGCCCCGCTACCAACCACCCCGGCAGGAGCGCGGCAGGCTTGCATCGCGTCAGGAGCCGCCTCCCGCTCGCGTTGAGTCCGGTGGCGCCGGGGTTGCGAGCTCGACCATCGCCACGAGCGCCTCGAGGGCGTCGCTCCGGGTGTAGCCGCCGTTCACCCAGAAGCCCACGATGTGACCGGTGTAGGCAACCTGAACCGTGAGCCACTGCACGGGTTCCCACGTGCGGGCGACATCTCGGCCCGGGTTGATCGGATGGAACGTCGGTCGCATCTCCATCCCATCATTCTGCTGGGGGACTGCGGCACCGATCGCGCTCGTTCCGGGTCGTATGGCGGGCCCGGGCGGTGAACTTCATCAAGCGCTGTCGGCAGTTGAACGAGGTTTCACAAGATCCGCTAAACCGCCGGCAGCTTCGTTGAACTTTCGGGTCGGACGTTAGAATTGCACCGGTGTAGTTCGAGGAGAGCGGTGAGGCGCTATGGGACTGCCTGATGACATCGAGTTGGCGGCATCTGGGTCCGGTCGTGTGCCCATCGAGGTCGACTGCGGCCGCCTCGATCCTTCTGCTGCTGCCCGTGTCCGGGACTGGGCGACGCAGATGTGGGCTGCCACGAGCGGGCCACTCCTCGAGGAGACTGGCCACGAGGTGCCGTCGATTCGTGTCCTGGTCGCCGAGGATGTCTGGGCAGCAGCTCGGCGCGAAGCTGCGGCACTCGGTCTCGGGCCTGATCGCCGGGAGGGACCCGAGCGAGTCGGCGGTGTCGTCGCCGGCAAGTGCTTGAGGTCCGACGATGATCGCCACGCCACCGTCGTTGTGCCGGAGACCATCATGGCTGGCAACGACGGGATCGCTCAGTGCCACGCTGCCGCGATCCTCGCACACGAACTGTGCCACGCCGTCTACGCCGTTCGGAGACGACATGCGATGGGCGCAACTGAGGACGTCTGGCTGCCCTGGGATGTTGCCGGGATGATCTCGGTGGTTGCGGCGGAGGAGTACCGAGTCGACCGGTTGGCGTTGATCCTCACACAAGCTCTGCTCAACCCCACCGACGTGAATGGCACAAGCATTCCGCTCGCCTCCGTGTTCGGGAGCCTGTACTTCGAAGGGCTCAGCAACGCGCTCCATGAGGTCAGCCCAGGACTCGATGAGTCGGTGTGGAGCTACCGGACAAGGGCGATGGATCTCGACGCCCTGAGGCAGCGGCTGACCCGAGTGACAGAGGGCATCGCGAACTACATCGCTCACGTTGAGGCGTACTTCGAAGACAAGGACCCAGCTATGACGCTCATCGAGGGTCGAGCGGTCGACCTACTGGAACCGTTCTGGGCGCCTTGGATCGATCATCTCCGAAGCGCTCCGCTGCTTCCAGGACCAAACGAGTGGGCGGCCGACCGCGCGGCTCTCTGGGGGATCGGAAGCACAGGCATCCAGGAGGCGTGGCGAAGGCTAGGCATCACGACCCGCCCCGAAGGTGGGGGCTTCTACATGGCCGTTGATGACCCCGCGCGCGCTCATCCCGGCGAGCGGCGACGCCGGTCCTAGCCGCCATGCGACGGGCCGGGCCCTGGTCGCTTCACACCTGACGGCGCACGCCGCGGGGAAGGGTCGGATGCCAGGTCCCGCAGGCGGGACCTGGCAGGACCACCTGCTCGATTGCGGCCGAACTCGTGAGGTTCGAGTACGTGCCTACTCCCACCATGTGAACGGACACGCAGTGTCACTCGGGATGCGCCCGAGTGACACTGCGTTCCGACACGAATGTCCAGATTCCCGACGGCGCGTTCCATTGGGGGGTGTGGGAGTGGCTCTCGCCGATGCACTCGACCGATTCGCGGCTGTCTGGGACAGCCACGGCGTCGTCGCGACGGCACACCTCGCCGCAGCCGCGTCACCATCGGAGGTTCGGGACATCGTCGGGTCGCTCGGCTATGAGGTAGCCGACGAGGTGGTCACGTGGTTCTCGTGGCGTGGTGGGGTCGCTCACGTGAACCGTAGGGTCGGACCGGCGTTCGAGCCGGTCGGTGCGCACGAGACGCTCCCTGTGCGCACGATGAACTTGGAGCTCTTCAACAGCCTGCGTGACGAGGGCGATCTGCCTCCGGAGGCTGTGTGGCGGCCGTCGTGGGTGCCGGTGGTGCACTTCCTCCACGGCGGGTATCTCGCGGCGGACCTCGCAGCCGGTGACCCGACGACCGCGACGGTGTGGCGCCATGACGACGTGACGCCTTTGCCGTACCAAGTGGCCCCGTCCCTCGAGACGATGGTCGACGGCTGGATCGAACTGATCGCCGGAGGGTTCTGGCTTCCCCAACCGGAGAACTCCGCCTGGGGCCTTGGACGGTACCCACTTCCCGAGCACCTCGCCGGGCTCAGCGCCTAGCGGTCTTTGTCTTTACGGGGAGGCAGGGGCCCACATTCCCCGGCCGCCCGCTGAGCTCGTGGTCCATGGCAGGGTCGTGTCGTACGAGGAGCGCGCCGCCTACGAGGACACCGGACCTGGCGGCATCCGCAGCTCGAGGCGTCCTTCGACGACCGTTCGGGACGGCGAGCGACCTGGCCCGGGTCGCCCAGGGCTTCATGGACCTGGGCGAGCTGGCGCTTCCTCTCTTCTCCGGTGGCGCGGTCTTCGACTGCCAGCCCGACATCTGGACGATCGTGGGAGACGGCCTGTACGTGATGACCGTCTGGCCATCGGGAGAGCTCGGGTTGCCGCTCGGTGAGCTGGTAGAGGACGACACGGTGTTCGGCGAGCGGTCGACCGTCGACGCGCTGCGTACGAACTCTTCCTGAGGCCGCCGCCACCTCATGAGGGGCGGCCGCCGGCCGACGTGAGAGAGGTCCACGACCGTTGGATCGACCGCCTCGCCCGTGTCGCAGGTCGTCCCCGCCCCGATCGGAAGTCGAGGCTGTGCGCCCCTCTCCCCACCGTCGCCGGCTCGTCGGCCTGCTCGCTGTCCCCGTGCTCCTGGCCGTCGCCGTTCCCGCCGCAAGCGCCGCGCCGGACCCCGCCTTCACGCCCGAACGGTTCGCAACCGCGAACCAGCCGTTCTCGATCGATGCCGGCGACATGGACGGAGATGGGCGACTCGACCTCGTCGTCGGGCACATCAGCGCCGACGCCGTCACCATCTTCTTCGCCAACAGCACCGGCGGCTACGACCGCACCGACGTCGCGATGCCCGCCGGGGCCCGCTCCGACGCCGTCGCGGTCGGCGACGTCGACGGCGACGGCGACCTCGACGTGGTCGCCACCGATCGTTCGGTGACGCCCGGGCTCTCCGTGCTCCGCAACGACGGCAGCGGCACCTTCTCCGTCGAGTCCAACGCAGGACGGCAGATCAGCGACGTCGGGCTGGTCGACATCGACGCAGACGGCGATCTCGACGTCGTCGCCTCCTCGTTCAACCTCGCCGAGGTGATGGTGCTCGTCAACGACGGCGCAGGGACGTTCACGACGACCGTGGTCGCCTCCGGGCTCAACGGACCCTACGGGATCACCGCAGCGGACCTCGATGCCGACGGCCACATCGACGTCGCGGTGGCGGATCGCTACTCGGAGACCGTCGAGCTGCTCTTCGGCGACGGCACCGGAGCGTTCCCGGCACGAGCGTCGGTCGCCGCCGGAGGCGGGACGAACGACGTGGCGGCGGTCGACCTCGACGGCGACGGCGACGTCGACCTGGCGACCGCCGACTTCTCCGGCAACTCCGTCTCGGTGCTCACGAACGACGGCGCGGGGACCTTCGCCGACGCATCGTCCATCCCAGTCGGGATGCAACCATGGAGCATGGACGCCGCCGACCTCGACGGCGACGGCGACGTCGACCTCGTCACGGCGAACCGCTCGTCGAGCAACGTCACGGTCCTCCTCGGCGACGGCGAGGGGAGCTTCACGAGGATCGACGTCGGCACCGGCGCGGGCACCGGGCCCAACGGCATCCTGGCTGCAGATCTCGACGGCGACGGCGACGTCGACGTGGCGACCGCAAACCCGTACGGCAACGACGTGACCGTCCTGTGGGGACAGAGCCTCCCGGTGGTGGACGCCGGTGCCGCCGTCGTCGGTGAAGCCGGGCAGGGCGCCTCGCTCGACGGAACCGTCACCGACCCCGACGGGGATCCCGTGACCGTGACGTGGACCTGGAGTCCCGGACCGGACGTCGCGAGCGGGGCGTCGTGCACGTTCGCCGATGCGTCAACGGTGGACACGACGATCACCTGCACCCACCCCGGCACCTACACGGTGACGCTCACCGCCGACGACGGTCTGCGCGGGCCGGCGACGGACAGCGCGACGCTCACGGTGCAGCCTGCCGACACCGACGACGACGGGCTGCCCGATGCGACCGACAACTGCCCAGGTGTCGCGAACCCGGACCAGTCCGACCGCGACGGTGACCTCGTCGGTGACGCGTGCGACGAGCCCTACGACACGATCGTCGAGCCGTCGCCCGGCGTGACCGTGACCGTCCACGGCATCCCCGCCACCGACGCCGTGACCGTCGGCGTCGACCTGCTGGCCGACCCGCCGGCGCTACCCGACGGCCTCGAGGCTCTCAGCCAGGCCTACGACGTGACCGTCGCCGGCGGCGGCTTCTCCCGGGTGACGGTGTGCCTCACGGTCGGACCGGACGTCGTCGGGCGGGACGGCGTCGGCGTCTTCCACCACGACGGGGCCGGATGGACCGACGTGACCGTCGGCGGGCCGACCCAGGGTGAGGTCTGTGGCACGACCACGCACCTGTCACCCTTCGTCGTCGCCGCTCCCGTCGTCGCCCAGGTGCCCGACGATCCGACGCCGACGGCTGGCGGCATCCTCCCTCGCACGGGCTCGGAGCCAGCGCCCGTCGCCGCGATCGCTCTGGTCCTCGTGGTCCTCGGCGTCGCCTCCCTGGCGGTCGGGCGACGGCTCGACGAGACCTGAGAGCCGGTCGACGCGGGCGTCGGGCTCGAGAGACGCAGTCGCCGGTCGTCGGCGACTGTCCCTCAGCCCGCCGCGCGGGAGAGGAGCCAGGAGCGGCTGCGCTCCCACCACCGTTGCAGCACCCCGCGGTCCGTCGGCGCAGCGGTCGGTTCGGCCACGGTCGGGCTCACCACGTCGCCGAGTGCGCCGGCGAGCAGGCCGATGAGCTGCGGCGCGGCCTCGACCGGCACCCGCGTGGCGGCGAGGCACACGTTGCCCTGCCAGTGGCTGATGACGAACTGTCGACCCTCGGGGTGCCAGGTGGCGCGCAGGTAGGCATCACCGCCCCGCGCGTCCTCGACGAAGACCCGCTGCCCGGTCGCCCACACGTTCCCCACGGAGGCATCCAACCACCGGGCACGGCGCCGTGTCGAGAGTCGGGTGGGAGAGGGGCACGGGACAGCCGCAGGGATCTGGTGGATGATGCGCGGATGCAGACGACCCCGGAGCGCGCTGAAGGTACGGATCCCGACGAGGGCCACCGTCGACCGGCGGGGTTCCTGTCCGCCCCGCGCCTGTCGGCGGCCGCTCAGGAGATGTTCGACGGCGACGTGGCCGGCGAGGGCTACGTGATGGAGCTCACGCGCGTGTGGGCCCACGACCCGGCCCTCCAGCCCCGCCTCGGGGACCTCCTCGGCGGAGCCACCGAGACCGCAGGGCTCAGCCTCCGCCAGCGAGCGGTCCTCGTGACCGCCACGGCCTCGACGATCCGCGACCCCTACTGCGGGCTGGCGTGGGGTCGTCGACTGGCGGATGAGACCTCGGCCGACGTCGCAGCCGGGTTGCTGCGGGGCGACGATGCGGCGCTCGACCCCGCCGACCAGGCGCTGGCCCGGTGGGCGCGCCGTGCGGCGGGACGACCGCACGAGACGACGGCGGCCGACGTCGACGACCTGCGGCAGGCCGGGTTCGACGACGCGCAGATCCTGGGCATCACCGTCTACGTCGCAGGACGGATCGCGTTCTCCACCGTGAACGCCGCCCTTGGAGCCCGCCCGGACCCCGAGCTGCTCGCCGCCGCGCCACCGCAGGTGCGCGACGCCGTCGCGGCCTACACCGCCGCGCCCTGAGGGGGTCGCAGGCCGCCAGCGGTCAGGCGCGGGCCCCGAGGAGCGACTCCCAGAGCTGGCGCTCCTCCTCGAACGGGCCGTGCTGCACGCCGCTGTCCCGGTCGAAGACCATCGTCGAGCGCGTCGTGGTGTCGTACCCGGGCCAGGCGCCGATCCCCTCGTGGCTCGGGTCGCCGTGGCGGGCGAAGGCGATCCAGGCGTCCATCAGCTGCCCCGACAGGCGGTCGGCGTCAGGTCCCGATCCGCTCATGCGGTCGTCACCGGTGCGGCCGATCGACCCGAACACGAACGGGATCTCGATGCCGTGGCAGGCGCCGAGGGTCCCGCCTCGAGCGGGGGACTCCCAGTCGAACTGGTAGTCGAACGTGGCCGGCTGGTGCGCGCATGCGGCCTCGGCCATGCGCAGCGCCGGCATGCGGAAGCGTGACGCCGTGGCCACGGCATCGGCGATGTCGTGGTTCGTCGCGCCCAGACCACGAGCGGCGCGAGACGACCGATAGACCTCGACGGCCTCCGCGGCCCGGTCGGCAGCCGCACGGGGGAGGCTGGCCGCGACCTGCTGGATCAGCGCGCTGTCGTCGATCGGGGGACGGTCGGCGGCGACGTAGAGCTTCTGCTCGTCGCGCGCCGTGCCGATCATCAGCGGGACATCGGCGACGAGGCCGTCACGGATCGCCGCGAGCGGCTTGGCCGGCAGGGTGTCGCCGTCGATGATGGGCGAGAGCGCACCGCGCGCCCCCTGTGCCTGGAGCAGCTCGGGAACCGGGACGGACCGCAGAGCAGCCGGGTCCGCGTCGGGCACGCCGATCCGGTCGAGGAAGGCCGTGGCGACCGTGGCCGCGTGGTCGGGGCCACCGAGGCGGTTGGCGGTGCCACTCTGGGCGATCGCCTTGGCGAACAGGCCGCGTGCGGCGGGCATCGCGAGGAGGGTCGAGACCGCGACCCCGCCGGCGCTCTGCCCGAAGATCGTGACGTTGTCCGGATCGCCACCGAAGCGCTCGATGTTGTCGCGGACCCACTGGAGGGCGGCGATCTGGTCGAGCTGGCCGACGTTGGTGGCCGCGCCCCAGCGCTCGCCGCCGTGCCCGCCGAGGTACAGGTAGCCCAGGGCGCCGAGCCGGTAGTTGATCGTGACGACGACGACGTCGCCGCGTGCGGCGAGGGGTCCGCCGTCGTAGTGGCGCTGGGTCCCCGAGCCGTGGCTGAAGCCGCCACCGTGGATCCAGAACAGCACGGGGCGTCGGGCGCCGTCGCACCCGGGCGTGAACACGTTGAGGAAGAGGCAGTCCTCGCTCTCGGGGCCCTGGGCGCGGAACGTCGAGGGGACGAACGGGTCCTGCGGCGCAGCGGCGCCCGGCGCGGTCGTCTCGACGACGCCGCGCCACGGCGCGAGCGGTGCCGGTGCGAGCCAGCGGCGTTCGCCGGCAGGGGACAGGGCGTAGGGCACTCCGAGGAAGGCGTGGTCGTGGTCTCGCCGCCATCCCCTGATCGTTCCCAGGGTCGTCTCCACATCGGTGTGCATGCGGGGACGGTACCCCGGCACGCGCGCTGGGGTCCGGGACGTGGGCCCGAGCGCGTCAGCCGATCGACTGCTCGGGGTCGCCGGTGATGTCGGCGTCGAGGTCCTCCGCCCGCTCGCCGAGGAGCGACCGGTAGAGGACCGCACCGATCACCGCACCGACGATCGGCGCCAGCCAGAACAGCCAGAGCTGGGCGATGTGGTCCCCGCCGGCGAACAGCGCCGGGCCGGTCGAGCGTGCCGGGTTCACCGAGGTGTTCGTGACCGGGATCGAGATGAGGTGGATGAGCGTGAGCGCGAGTCCGATCGCGACCGGTGCGGTCCCGTTCGGCGCGCCGCGCCGGGTCGCGCCCATGATGACGACGAGGAACATCGCGGTCATCACGACCTCGGTGACCAGCGCGGCGAGCAGGCTGTAGCCGCCGGGAGACAGGTCGTCGAAGCCGTTCGAGGCGAAGCCGTCGCTCAGTTCGAAGCCGTCGACGCCGGTGGCGATGACCGCGAGCACGGCGGCGGCGGCGATCGCCCCGAGGACCTGCGCGAGGACGTAGCCGACGGCGTCGGCGGCGGGGAAGCGCCGACCGGCGACGAGGCCGAGCGTCACGGCCGGGTTGAAGTGGCCCCCGGACACGTGGCCGAGCGCGTAGGCACCGGTGAGCACGGTGAGACCGAACGCGAGGCTGACACCGACGAGGCCGATCCCGAGGCTCGTGTCGGGCATGAACCCGGCGGCCAGGACCGCCGACCCGCACCCGCCCAGCACCAGCCAGAACGTCCCGAGCGCCTCGGCGCCCAGCTTGCGAGGATCCATGGCGTTCCTCCCGCCTCTGTGACCGACGTCACTCGGGTGGAACTCTACGCCTCTCACCGACGGCGTCCAGGACCTCTGCGAGGATCAGTCGCCCCCGGATCAGTGGGCGTGGGCGGGCGCGTGCGGGTGGCTGTGCACGTGGTCGTGGGGGTGGTCGTGGGGGTGCTCGTGGTCGCAGGCCGCGTGGTGGGCGGCGTCCATGCGGTCCCACTCGTCCTCGTCGAAGGCGAACATGGCGCCGGCGAAGAGCTCCATCTCCTCCTCCTCGATGTGGGCGGCGAGCGCGAAGTACATCCGCCGGTCGAACGAGCCGTCGACGAGGGCGGCCCGCACCACCCGGTGCTCCTCCTCGAGCCGGTCGTTCGCCTCCAGGGACAGGTCGCCCGTCCCGATGAGCTCGGGGTAGAGGCCGGTCTCCTCCTTCACCACGTGCTCGTCGAGCAGGTGGAGGAGCTGGTCCCGGGTGGCGAGCCTGGCAGGATCGGCAGGGTCGGCGGCCTCGGCGACCACCCAGGCCATGTCCAGGATCCGTTCGTGGTCGGCGGTGAGCTCGGCGATCGGTCCGAACTGCCGGCATCCGCAGTGGTCACACATGACAGCATTCCTCTAGTCGGGGCTAGAAGAAGGCTGCCGCTTCGTCGAGGGTGCGACCAGGGCCGTTGGTCCCGAACCACCCGGAACCGTCTCTAGGTGCGGCTCTGGGCGAGCTGCGCGTACGCGCGTGCCACCGGTCGTGGGTGCCGCTCGGCGTCGAAGAGGCCGACCTCGGTCACCTCGCCGACCGGTCGGGCGAGCATCGTGTGCCAGTCGTACTGGTCGCCGCGGCTGTACCAGCAGATGCCGTCGGCGGGCAGGCCGTCGGCCCGCATGCCGTCGAGCGCGTCGACGAGTCCGTCGAGCCACCGCGGTCCGTCGTCCACGTCCAGGCCGAGGTTGGACGTCTCCGAGACCCAGAAGCGCCGGCCGTAGCGGGCGAACCAGCGGCGGGCCTCGGCGTCGTAGGCCGCCAGGCGCTCCTCGATCGACAGCGGCTCGGCCCGCTCGCCGTGCACGGTGACGCTCACCGGGTACATGTCGTGTCCGGCGAGGACGCGCTCGATGCCCACCGGGTGCGCGGCGATCCGGTCCAGGACCGACGCCGGCACGTGCTCGGCGATGTCGGCCACCGACGGGGCGGGCTCGACACCGAAGTGCAGGTCCCACACGAGCTGCTCGAGCTCTCGGGCCTCCTGCGCCGTCGCCTCGTCATCGGCCGTCGCGGCGACGTGGCAGCCGAACGCCTCGGCGCCGACCCACCATCCGTCGCGGTCGGCGTCGATGCGGGCGATCGCCTCCACGTTGGCGAGCGTGCAGTGGGCGAGCGCGAGCAGGTGGTCGGCGCGCGATGCCCGACGGTCGTTCCAGATGCCCCACCGGCCCGAGCACTGGGCGGTGATCGACGGCTCGTTCACCGGGGTGAAGAACCGGGGCTCCCGGTAGCGGGCGAGGAACGCGTCGACGTAGCGGGCGAACCCGTCGATCCACGCCGGGTCGCAGAACCCCGGGTAGTGGTCGGGGAGGCCGAAGTGGCAGAGGTCGACGATCGGTTCGAGCCCGTGGCGCTCGCAGGCGGCGAGGGCCCGGTCCCAGAGGGTCCAGTCGTACACGCCCGGTTCCGGCTCGGTGAGCCGCCACGGCATCCCGTAGCGCCACCACCGGACACCGAGGCCGGCCACGTCGGAGAGGTCGGCGTCCTGCCGCGCGAGGTGTCCGCTGGCGGCCAGCTCGTCGACACGCACCTCGCGCCCGTCGTGCCACACGAGTGGATCCGACGCCTCCTCCCCGCACGCGACGAGGAACGACGGCAGGCCGCCCGGTCGGTTCACCGTGTGGCGGGGCGGCTGCGACGGGCGCCGGGGGAGGGGAGGCGCTTCGTCGACTCCTCGGCCACGCGCTTCTTCACGGCCGCGAACGAGCAGATGGGACAGGCCATCCAGTCGTGGCGCCGGGCGGGGCAGTGCTCGCGGCCGAAGTAGATGATCTGGAGGTGGCGGCGGTTCCAGGTCTCGACGGGGAACGCCGCCTTGAGGTCCCGCTCGGTGCGCTCGACCGAGCTGCCGTCGGAGAGCCCCCAGCGCCACGCCAGGCGGTGGATGTGCGTGTCGACGGGGAACGCCGGCACGTCGAAGGCCTGCGCCATCACGACGCTCGCCGTCTTGTGCCCGACGCCGGCGAGCGACTCGAGAAGCTCCCAGTCGGGGAGCACCTCGCCCCCGGCCTCGAGGAGCTGGGTGGCGGCGAGCCAGAGGTTCTTCGCCTTCGTCGGCGCCAGGCCGACCTCTCGTATCGTCTCGAGGATCTTCTCGGGACCGAGCTCGACCATCTGCTCGGGCGTCGACGCCAGCGCGAACAGCGCGGGCGTCACCTCGTTCACCTTCTTGTCGGTGGTCTGCGCCGACAGCGCGACGGCGACGAGGAGCGTGTAGGGGTCGGTGTGGTCGAGGGGGATGGGGGGATCGGGGTACAGGTCGTCGAGGATCTCTCCGATCCGTTCGACCTTCTCGGCGCGGCGCATCGCCGCCGACCGTAGCGGGGCGCGTGCTTGCCCTCGGTCGACAGATGGGTGACACTTCGTCACCACGAACCGAGGGGGGATGGCGGATGACGAGGTCCGAAGCTGTCGCGACCGCGCACGGGACGGTGCGCGGCGCGGAGCACGAGGGGATCCGGGTGTTCAAGGGCATCCGGTACGGCGCGTCGACCGAGGGAGCGAACCGCTTCCGACCGCCGCAACCGCCGCCGACGTGGACCGGCGAGCTCGACGCGCTGGCCTACGGCGACTCCGCGCCGCAGACCTTCACGCGCCTCGCCCTCGGGGGCACCAAGGGCAACCGCCCGCCGCTCGGCGAGGACTGCCTCCGGCTCAACGTCTGGACCCCTGGCTGCGACGACGCCCGGCGGCCCGTCATGGTGTGGCTGCACGGCGGTGGCTTCGAGGCGGGAACGGGCTCGATGCTGCTCTACGACGGCACGAACGTCGCCCGTCGAGGCGACGTCGTGGTCGTCACCATCAACCACCGGCTCAACGTCTTCGGCCACTGCTACCTCGACGACGTCGGCGGGGACGACCTCGCCGGCTCCGCCAACGTCGGCTTCCTCGACGTCGTCGCCGCCCTGGAGTGGGTCGCGGAGAACGTCGCCGGCTTCGGCGGCGATCCCGGCAACGTCACGATCTACGGGCAGTCCGGCGGGGGCCGGAAGGTGAGCATCGCCATGGCCGCGCCGGCGGCGCAGGGGCTGTTCCACCGGGGGATCGTCCAGAGCGGGTCGCACCTGCGCCTGCACGACCCCGACCGCGCCGCCGGGCTCACGGGTCGCCTGTTCGACGAGCTGGGTCTACGTGCCGGAGATGTGCGCGCCCTCCAGGAGGTCTCGACCGATCGGCTCGTGGATGCCCAGGCCACGGTGCGCGGCCGGTTCTCGCCGACGCTCGACGGTGTCGTCTTCGACCGCCACCCCTGGGATCCCGACGCCCCGTCGCTGTCCGCCCACATCCCGCTGATGGTCGGGACCTGCCGCACCGAGCTGTCGAACCAGGTCGGCACCATGGACCCGACCACGTTCGACATCACCGACGACGACCTCGCCGAGCGGCTCGCCCGCTACGTCCCGGCCGACGACGTCGCCGAGCTGGTCGACGTGGTCCGGCGCACGAACCCGGGGGCGAGCGCGCCGGAGGTGTTCTTCACGCTCGTCACCGCACGGGGATACTGGCTCGACAGCGTCCTGCAGACCGAGCGCAAGGCGGAGCAGGGCGCGGCGCCCGTCTACTCCTACCGGCTCATGTGGCGCACCCCGGTGGAGGGCGGGCGGCGGATCACCCCGCACTCGCTCGACCTGCCGTTCGTGTTCGACAACGTCGCCGTGGCCCCCGACATGGTGGGCGACCCGACCGAGGAGACCGCGGCGCTGGCCCACGCGATGAGCGAGTCGTGGATCGCCTTCGCCCACACCGGTGACCCGAACAACGGCGCCGTGCCGCCGTGGGCCCCCTACGACCTCGACCGGCGCACCGTCATGCACTTCGACGTGCCGCCCGCAGTCGTCGACGACCCGCACCGCGACGAGCGCCTGGCCATGAGTCGCTACGAGACGCAGCAGGCCGCCGGCCGCGCGCTGCACCGATGAACGACCCCGGAGGAGCACCGATGGAGTCGATCGAGGAGACCGTGACCGAGGGGGTCGTGCGTCGACGCTTCGACCTGGAGGTCGAGGGCCGCCAGGTGCCCGGCATCCGTTGGGCACCCGAGGGTGCCGAGCCGACGGCGACGATCCTGGTCGGGCACGGCGGGTTCCAGAGCAAGGAGGCGCCCAACATCGTCGAGATGGCGGCGCAGCTCGCCCACGAGTGCGGCTACGCGACCATCGCCCTCGACGCGCCGGGCCACGGGGAGCGCCGCACCGAGGAGCAGATCCGGCAGCAGGAGGAGGTCCTGCGCCGGCTGCGCGAAGGTGGCGTCGACGAGGAGATGCGGCGGGGCCGCGAGCGCGTGGTCGACGAGGGCACCCGGACGGGGTCCGACGACAGCGGGCCGGCCCGCCCGCCCCGGATGGTGCGCGAGTGGCGCGCGCTGCTCGACGCCCTCGAGGGGTCAGACCCCGCCACCGGACCCTACGGCTACTGGGGCGTCTCGATGGGCGCTCGCTACGGCATCCCGCTCGTCGCGATCGAGCCGCGCATCCGCTGCGCCGTCCTCGGGCTCTTCGGACTCGGCCCCGACCCCGCGTTCCGGGCGACCGTCGAGTCGATCACCATCCCGCTGCTCTTCCTCTTCCAGTACGACGACGAGCTGATGACGCCGGAGTCGGGCCTGGCGCTGTGGGCCGCGTTCGGCTCCGAGGAGAAGACGATGCACATCAACCCCGGCCCCCACGTCGGCATCCCGGTCTTCGAGCGCGACGCCTCGGCCGCGTTCTACCGCCGCCACCTGGGTTAGCGGACGGGTGGGGTCGACGGCCGCAGCCGTCCGACCCCACCCTCACGCCGTGGGATCAGCCGTTCTTCGGCAGCTCGTTGAACGGCAGCTTCGACAGGTCGCCCGGCTCCTTCGGGAGCCCGAGGGCGCGCTCACCGACGATGTTGCGCTGGATCTGGTCGGTGCCGCCGTAGATCGGCAGCGCCTGCGCACCGAGGGCCTGAGCGGTGGCGGCGACGGCACGCGCCCCACCGGGCAGCTCGGCCATGGCGTCGCGCGTCTCGTCGTCGTAGTCGTGGAGCATGCCGCGCGGGCCGAGCAGCTGCATGCCGAGGTCGCGGTTCAGGCGGATGATGTCGGCCATCAGCAGCTTGGAGAAGTTGGCCACGCCCGGGATGTCGCCACCCTGGGACCGGACGGCCTTGTGGCGCTCGGTGGTGAGGCGGGTGATCGTGCCCAGGATGTGGGCCTGGGCGAGGCGCTGGCGGATCACTGGGTCGTCGAGCTTGCCGAGGTCGCGGGCGAGGTCGATGTAGAGCTGCGCGGGGGAGGCGGACCGCTCGGCCTTCTCCTCGGCCGCCTTCTCCTTGGTGGCGGTGACCGAGCGCTTCGGCGGTGCGAAGTCGCCGGCGCGCTTGTCGAGGTCGCCGACCACGCTGCCCGCACGGGCGAGCCGACCGCCGGCGGCAGTCCCAGCCCGAGCGCCCATGCCCGAGCGCTCGTGGAGCAGCGTCGTGTTCGTCGCCGCCCAGCCGTTGTTGACCTCTCCGATGCGGTTCGCGTCCGGCACGACGGCACCGTCGAGGAACACCTCGTTGAACATCGCGTGGCCGGTCATCTCCTTGAGCGGCCGGATCTCGATGCCGGGCTGGAGCATCTCGATGGCGAACCAGGTGATGCCCTGGTGCTTCGGGGCCTCCGGGTTGGTCCGGGCGATGAGCATGCCCATGTCGGCGTACTGGCCGCCCGAGGTCCACACCTTCTGGCCCGTCACGTGCCACTCCTCGCCGTCGCGGATGGCGCGGGTGTTGAGGCCGGCGAGGTCGGAGCCGGCGCCCGGCTCGCTGAAGAGCTGGCAGTAGTGCACCTTGCCGGTGACCGCCGGCGGGATCAGCCGGTCGATCTGCTCCTGGGTGGCGTGGGTCGCGATCGTCGGCGACGCCATGCTGATCGACATGCCCTGCGGGGCGCCGAGGGCGCCGAAGCGGGCGATGGTGCTGGCGACCAGGAGCGCGTCGCCGCGGGTGAGGCCGCGGCCGTAGGCGTTCTCCGGGAGCATCGGGGCGGCCCAGCCGGCCATCCCCAGGCGTTCCCACCACTCACCGACCGTGAGGTCGGGATCCCAGTTCTCCTCGAGCCAGGTGGTGAGCTCGTCGACCAGGTCGGTGCCTGGTCGGGCTTCGGTCGCGGTCATGGTCGTCCCCCTCGTCGACGGCGGCGCGGGGCTCGCGGACGCCGACGGCCGACGAGCGGCGGCTGACGATGCTCCCCCCACAGGAACGCCGAGTATCCCCGACCGTGGGCCGACCCATCAAACCCGCACGACGCGTTCAGCGATCGCCGAGGAAGCCGGCGGGCGTGACGGGCAGGTCGCGCTTGTGGCCGGTGCGGCGGTACCACCCGAGGATGGTCGCCTCGTCCTCGGCGCTGATCTCGGCGCCTTCGAGGTAGTCGTCGACCGCGTCGTAGCTGACGCCGAGCGCGACCTCGTCCGCGAGCAGCGGCCGGTCGGACTCGAGGTCGGCCGTCGGGACCTTCTCCACCAGCTCCGTCGGCGCGCCCAGGTGGCGCGCCACCTCGCGCACCCGGCGCTTGGGGAGGCCGAAGAGCGGCGTGACGTCGGCGGCACCGTCGCCGAACTTGGTGAAGAAGCCGACGAGGGCCTCGGCCGAGTGGTCGGTGCCGACGACGAGCGAGCCGCGGACGCCGGCGACGGCGTACTGCACGACCATGCGGGCGCGGGCCTTCACGTTGCCCTTGTGGTACTCGTCGGTGGCGTCGTCGGCCGCCAACCCCGCGGCGAGGACCGACGACCACAGCGCGTCCACTCCCGGAGCGATGTCGACCTCCAACGCCTCGTCGGGAGCGATGAACTCCAGCGCCATCTCGGCGTGGTGCGCGTCGGCCTGGGTGCCGTAGGGGAGGCGGACGGCGACGAAGCGGGCCTCGTGCCCCTGCTCACGGCTCCGCTCGCACGCCAGCTGGCTCAGACGTCCGGCCGTCGTCGAGTCGACCCCACCGCTGATGCCGAGCACCAACCCGTTGGCGCCGCTCTCCCGCAGGTAGCGGGTGAGGAACTCGATGCGCCGGTCGCACTCCGCGGCGGCGTCGAAGTGCGCGGGGTCGATGACCTCGAGGGCGGAGATGATCTCGGACTGCTGCTGGCGGTCGGTCATCTCCACACGGTAGGAGCGGCGGCCGCGACGTCGCGTGAACTCCCCGTGAACCGCGACGCGAGCGGTCCGCGAGCGGCGAGGCCGCCGGCCCAGGCGAGGAGCCCGAGCGCGATGAGCAGCTCGCGGTACTCCGCCGGGGACCACGGGCGGATGAGATCGGGACCGACCACGACGAGCGAGAGCTGGCACCAGGCGGTGACCGCGAGGGTCGTCCACGCCCACCGTCGGCTGGCCCCGCCCCAGCTGACGAGCACCGCCACGACCGCCCAGGCCGTGACGTGGTGGACGAGGTTGCCCGTGCGGGCGTAGGTGAAGCCGACGGCCAGCGCGCCGAAGGTGGCGGCCAGGCGCCCCGGGGCGAGGGCCGCGAAGGGACCGAGCGACCTCGGCGCCCAGCGAGCGAGGTGCGGCACCACGACGAGGGCGACGCACCCCGCGAGGTAGAAGGCGCTCTGGAACCGGTCGGTCGACAGGTTGTGCAGGTTCGCCTCGCCCTGCGAGCTGGCGGAGAAGGCGTCGGGTGTCCCGTAGCCCAGAAGCCGCTGCAACCAGCTGACCTCCTCGCCGGCCATCACGAACAGGACCGGCGCGGTGGCCCACAGGGCCAGGCGGAGCGGGAGCGACGCGCGACGTGCGGCGACGAGGACCAGCGCGCAGGCGGAGGCGGCAGCGAGCGCCGTCGCCCACTCGACGACCTGGTCCTCACGTGCGGGGGAGTCGAACCACCGGATGCCGAGGACGTGCGGGACGGCCGCGACCGTCGCTGCGCCGGCGAGCACCGCCAGCTCGACCCGGGTGGCCCCTCCGCCGTCGGAGGGCGGCGACGACGTGGATCGGGTGCCGACCACGATCGCGAGGACGAGCGCGCCGAGCGCCAGCGTCGCGCCCGTCGTGGGGACGGTGACCCGCCAGGGCGAGGAGCCGAAGAGCGCCTCGCCTCGTCCCGTCGCGAGAGCGACGACGAGCGCACCGATCCCGCCGACGAGCGCGGCCATGGACGCCCGCTGAACCCGCTCTGAACGCCCCGCGACCACGGGGCGACGCTACACACCGCGCCGACGTCGCCCGTCGACCCCTCCGGGTCACGCCTCCAGTGTGGCGGCGGGCGGTGCGGCTGTGTCGTCGGCCTCGGTGTCACCGCGACGCGCTCGCAGGACGAG
The DNA here is from genome assembly GCF_009650215.1 of Actinomarinicola tropica. Classification (GTDB taxonomy): domain Bacteria; phylum Actinomycetota; class Acidimicrobiia; order Acidimicrobiales; family SKKL01; genus Actinomarinicola; species Actinomarinicola tropica. Next base: position 1,512,986 of record NZ_CP045851.1, read on the forward strand.
CTTGCGCAGCTCCTCGGCCCACAGCACGCTCGAGGCCACGGCGATACACACGCCCCACTGCGTCAGGTCGAGGCTGGTGAGGTCGAAGAGTCGCTGCAGGACGCCGACGTGGGTGACGGCCACCTGCAGGGCGAGGACGCCGGCGAGCGCGGTCCAGAGCCACCGGTTCCGGAAGGTCTGGCGGTGGAAGACCGACAGCCGCTCGCTCCGCACGTTCAGGATGTTGAAGAACTGGAAGAGCACGAACGTGTTGAAGCCCATCGTGCCGGCGACGCTCGCCACGCCAGCGCGCGGATCCTCACCGGGTGCCAGCTCGAGCACCGCCAGCGTGCCGACCGCCATGATCGCGGCGGCGAAGCCGACGGCGATCCACCGCTCCCGGGTGAGGATGCGCTCGTCGAGCGGGCGTGGGGACCGATCCATGATCTCCGCGTCGCCGCGGTCGAGGCCGAGCGCCATCGCCGGCGGGCCGTCCATGATCACGTTGACCCAGAGGATCGCGATGGCGGTGAACGGCTTGCCCGAGGCGATGCCGAGCACCGCGGCGGCGAGGAAGACGGTCGCGAAGCCGAGGGTCGTGCTCAGCTGGAACCGCACGAACTTGACGATGTTGTCGTAGATCGTGCGCCCGCGGCGGACCGCCTCGACGATGGTGGCGAAGTTGTCGTCGGCGAGCACCATCGTCGCCGCGTCCTTCGTCACCTCGGTGCCGGTGATGCCCATGGCGATGCCCATGTCGGCCTGGCGGAGCGCCGGTGCGTCGTTGACGCCGTCGCCCGTCATGGCGACGACGTGTCCTCGACCCTGGAGCACCGTCACCAGCCGCATCTTGTGGCTGGGCGACACCCGGGCGAACACGTCGATGTCGTCGATCCGCTCGGCCAGCTCCTCGTCCGACATGGCGTCGAGGTCGCGGCCGGTCACCGCGACGACGTCGCCCTCGCGCCCGAGGCCGAGGGTGGATCCGATCGACGCCGCGGTCACCGCGTGGTCGCCGGTGATCATCTTGACCTCGATGCCGGCGGAGCGCGCCTCGGCGATGGCGGCGGTCGCCTCGGGGCGGGCGGGGTCGACGATGCCGACGAGGGCTCCGAAGGTGATGTCGCGCACGAGGTCCATCGGGTCGCCCTCGTCGGCCTCGCGCCACTCGTCGGGCGGGATGTCGCGCCAGCCCACGGCGAGCACGCGCATGCCGCCGGCGGCCAGGCGCTCGTTGTGCTCGTGCACCCGGTCCTCGACCTCCGCCACGTCGAGCAGCTCGCCGCCCGGCCCGGCGACGCAGCGCGCACGCTCGAGCAGCGCATCGGGCGCCCCCTTCACGAACATCCGGACCTCGACGGCATCGTCGTCGTGGCGGGGGTCGTGGGCCGGGGGCCGGTGGAACGTGGCCATGAGCTTGTGCGCGGAGTCGAAGGGGACCTCGGCGACGCGTGGCCAGTCGCGGCGCGCCTCGTCCACGTCGCACCCACCCTTGCCCGCCAGCGTGACGAGGGCGCCCTCGGTCGGGTCGCCGACGAGCTCCCAGTGCCCGTCGTCGGCGGGCCGGACGGTCGCGTCGTTGCAGAGCGCCATCGGCAGCAGCACGTCCTCGAACCAGGGAGCGGGATCGCCGTCGGCCTCCCGGTGGACGGAGCCGTCGGGCCCGTAGCCCGTGCCCTCGACGGTCATGCGCTCGCCGCCGACGATGAGCTCGACGGCGGTCATCTGGTTGAGGGTCAACGTGCCCGTCTTGTCGCTGCAGATGACGCTGGTGCACCCGAGCGTCTCGACGCTGGCCAGCCGCTTGACGATGGCGTTGCGCTGCGCCATCTGCGAGACACCGATGGCGAGCGTGACCGCCGTGACGGCGGGCAGCCCCTCGGGGATCGACGCCACCGCGAGCGCGACCGCGGTCAGCATCAGGTCGGTGAGGCTCTGCCCACGAAGGAGCCCGATCGCGACGACGAGGGCGACGATGACGCCGGCGAGCCGGGCCAGGCTGTGGGCGAGGCCGTCGAGCTGGCGCTGCAGCGGCGTCTTCTCCGCCGTCGCCGACCCGAGCATCCCGGCGATCCGCCCGATCTCGGTCCGCATCCCGGTGGCCGTGACCACGAGCTCGGCGCGACCACGCGTGACCGTGGTGTGCATGAAGGCCATGCCGTCCCGGTCGCCGAGCCCGGCGTCGGGGTCGTCCACCGGGGCGGTGTCCTTGGTGGCCGGCACGCTCTCGCCGGTGAGCGCCGACTCCTCGATCTCGAGCTGGACGGCGGTGAGCAGGCGACCGTCGGCCGGCACCCGGTCGCCGGCCTCCAGCGCCACGATGTCGCCGGGGACGAGCTCCTCGGCGCGCACGGTGCGCCACTCGCCGTCACGGCGCGTGCGCACCTCGATGACGAGCATCTTGCGCAGGGCGTCGAGCGAGGCGGCGGCGCGGTTCTCCTGCACGAAGCCGATGACGGCGTTGAGCACGACGACGACGAGGACGACGATCGGCGTCTTCAGCTCGCCCGAGACCACGAAGCTGATCACCGCCGCCGCGAGCAGGATGAGGATGAGCAGGTCCCGGAACTGGGCCACGAGCCGCCGCCACGCGGGGACCGGTGGCTCCTCGTCGAGCTCGTTCGGCCCGTGCTCGGCCCGGCGTCGCTCGACCTCGGCGGAGGAGAGGCCCTCGGAGCGATGCACGTCGAGGAGGTCGAGGACGTCCTCGCCGGGCATCTGGTGGTAGGCGACGGCGTCGTCGGTCGCGGGGGTCGTCGTCACAGGGACCTCGGTGGTGGGAGACGTAGGGGTTGTGCTGCCCTCGGTCTCTCCCATCCACACCAAGGTGGACCGTGCCCCGAGCCGTTCGGCCGTGGTGACGAGGCGACGATGCCGGGCGAGCCGGCGGCGGGATACTCCCCTCTGGTGCGCGCAGCGTAGCGCAGGGCGATCCCGCGGACGCGACGGGCGGGTCCGGCGGCAGACTGGCTCCGATGGGTCCCGACCCGGCAGCGCCCTCGTCGTCCCGACCGGCCCGCGCCCTGTGGTTCGCCGGTGGCTGGGTCGCGGTGGGGCTCGGCGGCCTGGGCGCCGTGCTGCCGGGCCTGCCGACCACCGGGTTCTTCATCCTGGCCGCCAGCTGCTTCGCGCGGAGCAGCCCCCGGTTCGAGCGCTGGGTGCTCGACCTGCCGACCGTCGGACCGCTCGTCCGAGACCACCGCGCCGGCTTGGGCATGCCGCGCCGGGCCAAGGTCCTCGCCGTCTCGATGATCGTCGCCATGTCGGCCGTGAGCGCTGTCGTGGCCCTGGAGAGTGCCGTCGCACGCGCCGCGCTCGGGGCCGTGGCGGGGGTGGGCGTGTGGTACGTGCTCGTCCGGGTGCCGACGCGCGAGGTGGTGCTGGGGCGGCAGGCGGCCGCCGGTGCCGACGGGGAGGAGTGGACTTGACGCCCCCGGGGAACAGGGGTTGGGTAGCAGGCTTCGGATCCCGACCGACGAGCGAACGGCAGCACATGGCTCCCCCGGAGCGCGACGCACCCATCTACGACGAGGAGTACCTCCCGCCGCCGTCGCACCCGCTGCGCCTCCTCGTGGCGCTCGGTGCGCTCGCCGCGGCGACCGTCGCGTGCCTGGTGTGGTTCACGGGCACGGCCGGCCTGGCCGGTAGCACCGCCACCGAGGACCTCGCGGCCGTCCCCGAGGTCATCGGGTTGTCCGAGGC